>NZ_JAGKJL010000002.1:0-375033 GCF_020329495.1 Bradyrhizobium australafricanum
ACCCCTTTGATCGGCTCTGCAAGCAGCGCGGCATCCAGCATCGCCTGACCAAGCCTTACCACCCGCAGACCAACGGCCTCGTCGAACGCTTCAACCGGCGTATCGCCGAAGCCATTGGCCGCGAACAAAAGCGCGGCAGCGCCCGGCGGACCTTCATCGACCATGCCGATCGCGACGCCTTCATCGCCAGGTTCGTCCACGACTACAACCGGACTCGCCTCAAATGCCTCGGCTACCAGGCCCCGATCCAGGCCGTTGCTAAACTCACGGGACTGAACACTTTCGCAGGGACGACAGTAGTGATTGAGGAGCAAGCGCGGGCTTCAGCCCCGCGCCGCGCGGTCCTTCTCGTTCTGGGCCTTGATCGACTCGCGCGCCTTGGTCCAGTCGTCGTCGCTCCAGTCGCGCAGCTGATAGAAATTGCCGCCCATCGCGAGCGCCTGCGCGCCGTCCATGGCGATGGTCTCGCCGTTGATCCAGTCGCAGCCGCCGGAGATCAGGAACACGGCGAGGTTCTGCAATTCCTCCATGGTGCCGACGCGGCCCATTGGGTTCATCGCCTTGGTGCGCGCGCCGGCCTCGTCGCCGGGCTTGATGCGCTTGCTCATGCCTTCGGTCGGGATCTCGCCGGGCGCGATGGTGTTCAGGCGGATGCCGTGACGGCCCCACTCGATGGCGAGCGACATGGTCATGGCGTGGATCGCCGACTTGCTCATCGCCGATGGCACCACGTAAGGCGAGCCGTTGCGCACCCAGGTCACGGTGATCGACACCACGTTGCCGCGATGCCCTCCGGCGATCCAGCGCCGGCCCACCGCGTGCGTCACGTAGAAGGTGCCGTGCATCACGATGTTGGCGACCGCATCGAAGCCGCGCGGCGACAATTCTTCCGAGCGCGAGATGAAATTGCCGGCGGCGTTGTTGATGAGATCGGTGAGCGGGCCGCTGGTGGTCCAGATCGCCTCGATCATCTCGTCGACCGCCATGGCGTTGCGGATATCGACGCCGTGGCTGACCACGCGCCCGCCATACTCGGCCATCAGCTCGGTCGCGGTTTCGTCGCAGACGCTCTTGCGGCGGCCGCAGATATGCACCTCTGCCCCGAGCTGCAGGAACCGCGAGGCCATGGACTTGCCGAGGCCGGTGCCACCACCGGTTACCAGTATGCGCCGCCCGGCAAGAAGCTGATCAGAGAACATCGTTTCCTCCACGGGGGTTGTCAGTTAATTGGTCGATTGACTAAAAGCGGACAACGGCCTTTGTGTAAAGCGCCAACAAGGAACAGCGGAGGAGATTTCAATGGAAGATCGCGTTTCGATATCGATTTCGGACGGTATCGCCGATGTCCGCCTGGTGCGGGCGGACAAGATGAACGCGCTCGACGCCGCGATGTTCGAGGCATTGGTGGCCGCAACCGACCGGCTTTCCAGGGAAAAAGCCGTTCGGGTGGTGGTGCTGTCCGGAGAGGGCCGGGCGTTCTGCGCCGGGCTCGACATGGGCCGTTTCGCCGCCATGAAGGACGGCGGTAACGGAGTGCCGGGCGGCGAGAAGCGCGATCTCACCGTCCGCACCCACGGCAAGGCCAATTTCCCGCAGCAGGCGGTCTGGGGCTGGCGCCAGCTTCCGGTGCCAGTGATCGCAGCGGTCCACGGTGTCGCGTTCGGCGGCGGCTTCCAGCTCGCGCTCGGCGCCGACATGCGCTTCCTCTCGCAGGATGCACGGATGTCGATCATGGAAATCAAATGGGGTCTTGTGCCCGACATGGCGGGCACGCCGATTCTGGCGAGCCTCGTGCGCGACGACATCCTGCGCGAGCTCACCTATACCGGCCGCATCTTCTCGGCGCAGGAGGCCCAAAGTTACGGCCTTGCCACCCGCGTCTGCGACGACCCGCGCGCCACGGCGCTCGAAGTCGCGCGCGAGATCGCCGGCAAGAGCCCGGATGCGATCCGTGCCGCCAAGCGCATGCTCAACAATCTGTCGGTCGACCCGGCGGCCGCGCTGCTCGCGGAATCGGTCGAGCAGCAGAAATTGCTCGGCAGCCCGAACCAGACCGAATCGGTGCGCGCCAACCTGGAGAAGCGCGCGCCGAAGTTTGCGGATGCGTGATGATGCCTACGTCATTCCGGGGCGATGCGCAGCATCGAACCCGGAATCTCGAGATTCCGGGTCTGGTCCTTCGGACCATCCCGGAATGACGACTTAACTTCGAACCGACACAAGATCGGACAACGACAATGGAAACGTCCCAGCCCTTCCTCGGCATCGTCAGCGGCGGTCGCCGGCGCGATCATGCTGCGGTCGCCGAGCGCACTGAGCGCATCGCTAGCGGCCTGAATAAGCTCGGCGTCAAGCCGGGCGACAGCGTCTGCATGCTGATGCGCAACGACATTGCGTTCGTCGAGGCCGCCTACGCCGCGATGCGGCTCGGCGCCTATGGCGTGCCGATCAACTGGCACTTCAAGCCGGAGGAGATCAACTACGTGCTGACGGATTCCGGCACGCGCGTCCTGATCGGCCATGCCGACATGCTGCATCCGCTGCGCGGTGCGATCCCGTCCGACGTCACCGTGCTCAGCGTGCCGACGCCACCGGAAATCCTCGCCAACTACAAGATCAATCCCGATCATCTGGCGACACCGGATTTCGCGATCAATTTCGAAGCCTGGCTGGCGCAATTCCCGCACTATGACGGCCCGGTGGTGCCGCAGCCGCAGAACATGATCTACACCTCGGGCACCACAGGCCATCCGAAGGGCGTGCGCCGCTTCGCGCCGACGCCGGAGCAGACCGCCAATGCGGAAGCAATGCGCGCGATGATCTACGGCCTGAAGCCCGGTGCACGCGCGATCCTGCCCGGACCGCTCTATCATTCCGCGCCGAATTCCTTCGGCTTGCGCTCGGGCAAGCTCGGCGGCGCGCTGGTGCTCATGCCGCGCTTCCACGCGGAGGAGTTTCTGCAGTTGATCGCGCGCGAGCGGATCGACACCATCTTCATGGTGCCGACGATGTTCATCCGCCTGATGAAGCTGCCCGAGGAGGTGCGCCGCAAGTACGACATGTCATCGCTGCGTCACATCATCCATGCCGCCGCGCCCTGTCCGCCCGACGTCAAGCGCGCCATGATCGAATGGTGGGGGCCGGTGATCTATGAATTCTATGGCTCGACCGAGTCAGGCGCGGTGACCTTCGCCAATTCCGAGGACGCGCTGAAGAAGCCCGGCACGGTCGGAAAGATCTCGCCCGGTGCCGAGCTGCGCTTCATCGGCGACGACGGCAAGGAGGTGCCGCAGGGCCAGATCGGCGAGATCTATTCGCGGATCAAGGGCAATCCCGATTTCACCTATCACAACAAGGCCGAGAAGCGCGCCGAGATCGACCGGCAGGGATTCATCACCTCGGGCGACGTCGGCTATATCGATGCCGACGGCTACGTCTTCATCTGCGATCGCAAGCGCGACATGGTGATCTCGGGCGGCGTCAACATCTATCCGGCCGAGATCGAGGCGGTGCTGCATGCCGTCCCCGGCGTGCACGACTGTGCGGTGTTCGGCATTCCCGATGCCGAGTTCGGCGAGGCGCTGATGGCGGTGGTCGAGCCGCAGCCAGACGTCGTGCTCGACATCGCCTCCGTCCGCGCCCAGCTGAAGACCGCGCTCGCCGATTACAAGGTGCCCAAGCACATCGAGATCCAGACCAACCTGCCGCGCGAGGATTCCGGAAAGATCTTCAAGCGCCGGCTGCGCGATCCTTATTGGGAGCGGGCGGGGCGGAAGATCTAGTCCGTCGTCCCGGGCAAGCCAACGGGTCGGCGCGAAGCGCCGCCGATGACAGGCTCCGCGCGACCCGGGACCCATAACCACCAATCTCCGTGTTGCGCGCTGCAGTAGCCCCAGCTTGCTTCGACCGCAGCCGCCGGTGGTTATGGATCCCGGCTTTCGCCGGGACGACATTGGTGTGTGTGCACCGCCACCAAGTTGATCTTGCGCTGCGGCAAAAAAAGCGCACACTCGGGAGGAGCCGGGCAGCCTCCGGAGTAGCCGAGCCATGTCTCCCCAGGTAATGCCTCCCCAGACCATGCCGTCCGAGACCGAAATCCGCGCCAAACGTGCCGCAGAGGCCAGCCTTCTGGAAGCGGCTGCGCAGGAGGAGGATGCGCGGCTCCGGAATGACATCCGCCTTTTGGGGCGCGTTCTCGGCGACACCGTGCGCGACCAGGAAGGGGCCGACGTATTCGACCTGGTCGAGCGCATCCGCCAGACCTCGGTTCGCTTCCATCGCGACGAGGACAAGCTGGCGCGGCGAGAACTGGAGAGCATCCTCGACGGCATGTCGATTGCCGAGACGCTGCAGATCGTCCGCGCCTTCAGCTATTTCTCCCACCTCGCCAACATCGCCGAGGACCAGAACAACATCCGCCAGATGCGCAGCCGCGGCCCGAGCGGGGCGCCGCGGCCGAGCACGCTGGAACAGACGCTGGTGCATGCCCGTCAGGCCGGCATCAGCCCGGCCGATCTGCGCGGCTTCTTCAGGAGCGCGCTGGTTAGCCCGGTATTGACCGCGCATCCGACCGAGGTCCGCCGCAAGAGCACGATGGACCGCGAGATGGAGATCGCCGATCTGCTCGACCGCCGCGAGCGGCTGCAGATGACGCCGGACGAGAGCGAGGCCAGCGACGAGCAGCTTCGCCGCGCCGTGGTGACGCTGTGGCAGACCAATCTGCTGCGCCGGACCAAATTGACCGTCCTCGACGAGGTCGCCAACGGCCTGTCGTTCTACGACTACACCTTCCTGCAGGAGGTGCCGCGGCTGCATTGCGCGCTGGAGGACCGCCTGAACAAGGAGGGCGGCGAGGCCGGCGAACTCGCTTCCTTCCTCAGGATGGGAAGCTGGATCGGCGGCGATCGTGACGGCAATCCCTTCGTCACCGCGGAGGTGATGCGCGGCACGCTGCGCCTGCAGTCGAGCCAGGCGCTCAACTTCTACCTCGAGGAGCTGCATGCGCTTGGCGCCGAATTGTCGCTGGCGGCGCATCTCGCCGATGTCTCGGACGAGCTGCGGAGCCTCGCCGAGCGTTCGCCCGACACCTCGCCGCATCGCAGCGGCGAGCCGTATCGTTTGGCCGTTTCGGGCATCTATGCACGACTTGCGGCGACGGCCTCTCGGCTCGAGGTCGAGACCACGCGGCCGCCGGTCGGCAAGGCCGAGCCCTATGCGCGCGCCAGGGAGTTCCAGGCCGATCTCGACGTGCTCAACCGCTCGCTGATCGCGAACAATTCCAGCGTGATCGCGCGCGGCCGGCTGCGGCTGTTGCGGCGGGCGGTGGATTGCTTCGGCTTCCATCTGGCGCGGCTCGACATCCGCCAGAACTCGGCGGTGCACGAGCGCACCATCGCCGAGCTGTTCGACACCGCCAATCCGGGGATGTCCTATCTGGCGCTCGGCGAGGACGCCCGCGTCAGCCTGCTGCTCGGCGAGCTGCGCAATGCACGGCCGCTGGCCTCGCCCTTCGTGAAATATTCCGAGGAGACCCAAAGCGAGCTCGCCGTGTTCCGTGCCGCGGCCGAGGCGCATGCCAGGTTCGGGCCGGAGGTGATCTCCCAATGCATCATCTCGATGTGCCAGGGCATGTCCGACATGCTCGAGGTCGCGGTGTTGCTGAAGGAGGTCGGGCTCGTCAATCCGTCCGGCCGCAGCGCCGTCAACATCGTGCCGCTGTTCGAAACCATCGAGGATCTGCAGGCCTCCAGCGGCATCATGGACCGCATGCTGGTGCTGCACGACTATCGCAAGCTGGTCGACAGTCTCGGCAGCGTGCAGGAGGTGATGCTCGGCTATTCCGACAGCAACAAGGATGGCGGTTTCGTCACCTCGGGTTGGGAGCTCTACAAGGCCGAGATCGGCCTCGTCGAGGTGTTCGAGCGCCACGGCGTGCGCTTGCGATTGTTCCACGGCCGCGGCGGTTCGGTCGGCCGCGGCGGCGGGCCGAGCTATGACGCGATCATCGCGCAGCCCGGCGGCGCCGTGAACGGCCAGATCCGCATCACCGAGCAGGGCGAGATCATCTCGTCGAAATATTCCAATGCCGAGGTCGGCCGCAGCAATCTGGAAATCCTCGCCGCGGCGACGCTGGAAACCAGCCTGCTGCAGCCGCGGCAGAGCGCGCCGCGCCCCGAATATCTCAAGGCGATGGAGGAAATTTCCGCGCTCGCCTTCAAGGCCTATCGCGGCCTCGTCTATGAGACTGAGGGCTTCGCCGATTATTTCTGGGGTTCGACCGTCATCAACGAGATCGCGACGCTGAACATCGGTAGCCGCCCGGCCTCGCGCAAGAAGACCCGCGAGATCGAAGACCTGCGCGCCATCCCGTGGGTGTTCTCCTGGGCGCAGTGCCGGCTGATGCTGCCGGGCTGGTATGGCTTCGGCAGTGCGGTCGAGAGCTGGATATCCGAGCATCCGGAGCAGGGTATGCCGTTCCTGCAGGAGCTCTATCGGGAATGGCCGTTCTTCCGCACACTATTGTCCAACATGGACATGGTGCTGGCGAAGAGCTCGATCGCGATCGCCTCGCGCTATGCCGAGCTGGTGCCCGACGTCGCGTTGCGCGAGAAGATTTTTGGCCAGATCCGCCGCGAATGGCACCTGTCGATCGAGACGCTGCTCGACATCATGGGGCATGACCGGCTGCTGCAGGGCAACCCGCTGCTGGAGCGCGGCATCCGCAACCGCTTCCCTTACATGGATCCGCTCAATCACGTGCAGGTCGAGCTGCTGAAGGAGTATCGCGCGCAGAACCCGGACGAGCAGGTGCTGCGCGGGATCCAGATCACGATCAACGGGATTTCGGCGGGACTGCGGAATAGCGGGTAACCACAGCGTCGTCCCGGCGAACGCCGGGACCCACAACCACGACCGGGAGTGTCGTGAACGATGTGGGCCCCAGCTTTCTTCAACAACCAACTGCAGTGGTAATGGGTCCCGGCCTTCGCCGGGACGACGGTTAGATCAGCAGTTGTGTGCGCCCTTCGTCTCGACATAGACCGCGTAGAGCGACTGGCTTGCCGTCATGAACAGGCGGTTGCGCTTCTTGCCGCCGAAGGTGAGGTTGGCGCAGGTCTCCGGCAGCAGGATCTGGCCGATCCGCTGGCCGTCGGGCGCAAACACCTGCACGCCGTCGTAGCCCGGTCCGACCCAGCCGGCGCCGACCCAGATATTGCCGTCGACGTCGACACGCAGGCCGTCCGGGAAGCCTGACTTGCCGTCCAGCGTCATGTCGATCAGCGTGCGCGGGTTGGAGAGCTTGTCGCCGTTGAGGTCGTACTGCCAGACGATGTTCTTGGCATTCGGATAGTGCGTGATGCCGGTGTCGCAGACGTAGACCTTCTTGTAGTCGTGGCTGAAGGCGATGCCGTTCGGCTTGAACGGCTCGTCGGCGACCTTGGTGATCTGACCGGTCGCAGCATCGATGCGATAGACGGCTTCCTTCTGGTAGGGCTGCTTCGATCCCGTGTTGGCCAGTTGGCCCTCATAGATCGAGATCGCGCCATAGCCGGGATCGGTGAACCAGATCGACTTGTCGTTGGGATGCACGACCATGTCGTTCGGCCCGTTGAGCTGCTTGCCATTGGCCTGCTCCGCCAAGGGCGTGACGGTTCCGTCGTGCTCGTAGCGCACCAGCCGGGTGCGCTCGGCGGTGATCTGGCGGCCCTCGAAATCGAAGGTCGAGCCGTTGGCCTCGTTTGACGGCTTGTGGAATTGCTCGGAGATGTGGCCGTCATCGTCGAGATAGCGCAACTGCCGGTTGGCCGGGATATCGCTCCAGACCAGATACTGGCCCTGCGCGTTCCAGGCCGGGCCTTCCGCCCACAGGCAGCCGGTGTAGAGCCGCTTGATCGCGGTGTTGCCGACCTTGGCCTTGAAGCGCTTGTCGTCGATCACGACGATGTCTGGATCGGGATAGCGCTGCGGCTCCGCGTTGGGGCCGAAGTCGCGCGCTGCGGCATCGGATGCGGCCATCGCGGTTGCAGCAAGCGCGGTTGCACCGCGCAAGATTGTCCGACGGTCGAACGCCTTCGCACCGTCGCCCTCGTGTTTCTGAATGTTGCTTGGATTTGTCACGAAAGTCCTCCCAGGCTTTTTTGTTATCGGGAGGACGATCATACCCCCGCAATTCTGGCACAATGCGGGCACGCCATGATGAAACAACCAAAGAGTGTGTCGCCCCCGCCTAGCGCGCGATTGCGCGCGGAGTTCGCGGAGGCGACGATTTCATAAAACTGTCAGATCGGATCGGAGGATCAGATCAAGTTCAGATCGGATCCCAGGTGAAGACGTCGGCCGAGCGGTCGAGCTTGGCGAACGATCCCTTCAGCGCCGGCATGCCGTGTTCGGCAATGGTCTCGGGCGTCCAGCCTTCGCCGCGATGAACCGAGCGCACCGGACGATGCTGGCCGAACAGGAAGATCTCGTTCATGCGCACGCCGAAGATTTGTCCGGTGACGTCCTTGGCCGCGTCTGACAGCAGATAGGCGCAGACCGGCGCGATCTTCTCCGGGCCCATCTGCTTGATCTTCTCGACGCGCGCCTTCTCGGCGTCAGTCTCGGTCGGGATGGTGCCGATCATGCGGGTCCAGGCGAACGGCGACACGCAGTTCGAGCGCACGTTGAAGCGGCCCATGTCGAGCGCGATCGATTTCGACAGGCCGACGATGCCGAGCTTGGCGGCGGCGTAGTTGGCCTGGCCGTAATTGCCGATCAGGCCGGAGGTCGAGGTGAAGTGCACGAACGAACCCGATTCCTGCTCGCGGTAGATGCGCGCCGCGGCGTGGCTGACATAGAACGAGCCCATCAGATGCACCTTGATGACGGCATCGAACGCCTCCACGCTCATCTTGTGGAAGATCATGTCGCGCAGGATGCCGGCGTTGTTGACGACGCCGTCGAGCCGGCCGAAATGATCGGTCGCGGTCTTCACGATCTTGCTGGCGGGAATGGCTTCCGCGACCGACTCGAAATTGGCGACCGCGGTGCCGCCGCGCTTCTTGATCTCCTCGACCACCTCCTCGGCGGGTGCGGCGCTCGTGCCGGCGCCATCGGCGGCACCGCCGGGATCGTTGACCACGACCTTGGCGCCTTCCGCCGCGCAGAGCAGCGCGATCTCGCGGCCGATGCCGCGCCCCGCGCCGGTGACGATGATGACCTTATCCTGCAGTGATTTTGCCATGTGGGTTCTCCTGGTTTGCTCTCCGTCATTCCGGGATGGTGCGAAGCACCAGACCCGGAATCTCGAGGTTCCGGGTTCGCGCTTCGCGCGCCCCGGAACGACGGAGTTGTTACTTCTCGTTCGTAAAGATGATCGTGCCACTTGCGGCGAACATGCCGCCGACGCCGTGGCAGACCGAGATCTTCGCGTTCGGCACCTGCGCCGGCGCGATGCCGCGCATCTGCCGCACGCTCTCCTGCAGCGCGTACATGCCGTACATGCCGGAGTGCATGTAGCTGAGGCCGCCGCCATTGGTGTTGAGCGGCAGCTTGCCGCCGGGGCGGGTGTTGCCGTCGGCGATGAACTTGCCGGTTTCCTCATACGGCATGAAGCCGAGGTCGCCGAGGCCGTAGAGCGGCAGATGCGCGAAGGCGTCGTAGATCATCAGATGATCGACGTCCTTGTGGGTGATGCCGGCCTCCTTGAAGGCGAGGGGGCCCGCCACCTTGAAGGCGCGCGACGAGTCGAACGTCTTCATCTGGCTGACCATCGGCGTTTCCACGCTCTCGCCGGTGCCGAGGATGTAGACCGGCTTGTTCGGGAAATCCTTGGCGCGGTCGGCCGAGGTGAGGATCAGCGCGCCGCCGCCGTCGGTGACGAGGCAGCATTGCAGCAGCCGGAACGGATAGGCGATCATCCGCGAGTTCAGGACGTCGGCGACGGTGATCGGATCCTTCATGGTCGCGCGCGGGTTCTTCGCCGCCCATTCGCGCTGCACCACCGCGACCATCGCGAGCTGCTCATGCGTGATGCCGTGGGTCTTCATGAACCGCAGCACGGGAATCGGAAACATGCTCGGCGGCCCGTAGACACCGAACGGTGCCTCGAACTGGCCGTTGAGGCTGTCGGCGGGCGTGAAGCGCGGCTGCTTGCCGATCATCGACTTGCCGCTTTCGGCATGCGTGATCAGAACGGTCTTGCACAGGCCGGCCTCGATCGCGGCGGCGGCGTGGCGGACGTGCAGCATGAAGGAGCAGCCTCCGACCGAGGTGCCGTCGACCCAGGTCGGCGTGATGCCGAGATAGTGCGCCATCTGCTGCGGGGTCTCCACCGCGGTAGCGAAGCCGTCGATGTCGGACAGCTTCAGGCCGGCGTCCGCAATCGCATTCAGCGCCGCGTCCGCGTGCAGCTGGATCTGCGACATGTTCGGGATGACGCCGAGTTCGGTGGTTTCAGCCGCGCCGACGACGGCAACCTGGTTCCTGCGCATCACATTACCCCTTTGCCGGACGGAACAAGGGAAGGGTGATCTTGTCGTCGAGCGTCTCGAAGGCGACCTCGAGCGGCATGTCGAGTTCGAGCGCTTCCGGCGTCTGCGGACAATCGATGATGTTGCTCATCATGCGCGGGCCCTCGTCGAGCTCGACCACGGCGATCGCGTAAGGCGGCGTGAAGCCGGGCGCGGCCGGACGGTGGTTGATGACGTAGCTGTAGAGCTTGCCCTTGCCGCTGGCCTTGAAGATCGAGACCTTGCGCGAGGCGCAGGAGGGGCAGAATGGCCGCGGCGGAAAGTAGACATTGGCGCAGGCATCGCAGCGCTGCAGGCGCAGCTCGCCGGCCTTGGTGCCATCCCAGAAATGCTGGGTCTCCGGTGTCGGCTTTGGTTTCGCGCGCGCGGGCTCGGCCATGTCTGATGTCTCCTCCCGAAATCGTTACGATCTTGATGCGACATTGAACCAAGGCCCGTCAACGGTCCATCCATGCTCCGCGCAGCGGCCTGTGTCCCGCGCATGCCGCATATTCCGCCCCTCGCACAATTGCTAAGGCCGCGATGCTTGTGTCGCTCCGATCCGGCGCGTAGAAGGGCCGCGTCCAAGATACGTCCAAGACACGTTCAAGATAGCCGGGAGGAACATATCATGCTGAGGATCATCGGCGCGGCACTCGCTGCCAGCCTCGCATTTGCCACGCAGGCGATGGCCGCCGACGCACCGTCGGAGATCAAGATCGGCACGCTCTATGCGTCGTCGGGGCGCTACGCCTCGATCTCGATGCCGGTCTACAGCTCGCTGAAATTGTGGGTCGAACAGAAGAACGCCGAGGGCGGCGTGTTCGTGAAGGCGTTCGACAAGAAGATCCCGATCAAGCTCGTCTCCTATGACGACCAGAGCAACACCGCGACCGCCTCGACGCTTTATAATCAGCTCGTCACCCAGGATAAGGTCGATCTCCTGGTCGCCGATTCCGGATCAGTGCTGACGGCGCCCGCGGTTGCGATCGCGCGCGATCACAAGATGTTCCTGTTCGACCAGACCGGCACCGGCGCGAGCTTCTTCTCCAAGGACAATCCCTACATCGCGCTGATGGCCGATCCGGTGTCGACGGTGTGGCCGAAGCCGGTCGCCGACTTCATCAGCCATGACGGCCCTGGCCTCGGCATCAAGAAGGTCGCGATCCTCTATTCGACCAACGAGTTCACCGGCACCCAGGCCAACGCGTTCCGCAAGTTCGTCAAGGAGTCCGGCGCGCCGATCGAGATCGTCTATGACCAGGGCGTTCCGACCGAGACCACCAATTACAACGTCATCATCAACAACATCAGCAACGCCAATCCGGACGCGGTGATCCATTTCGGCTATGCGCCGAACGACATCGCCTTCCTGCGCAACGTCCAGGACGTCGGCACCAAGTTCAAGATGCTGTTCGCGATCTATGCCGGTCTCGAGACCGAGTTGCTCGAGAAGAATGTCGGCGCCAAGGGCCTCGAGCACATCTGGACCTACGTGCCGCCGTCCGAATTGGACTATCCCGTCAATTTCGGGATGAACATGAAGGATTTCCGTGCCGCCTGGACCAAGAAGTACAACGACGGCAAGATGGAGTTCGGCTTCAACGCGGTCGCCGGCTACACCACGGCGCTGGTGATCGAGAAGACACTGTCGGTTGCGACCAGCCTCGACCAGATGGAGCTGCGCCGCGCGGTGTTCTCGCTCAGCGGCCAGCTCAAGACGCTGGACGGCACCTTCGCGCTGGATGAGACCGGCGGCCAGATCGGCGAACTGACGCCGCTCGGCCAGCTCACGGTCGACGAGCACGATCACATCAAGTTCGTCTCGATCTATCCGCACGACACCGCCAACGGCAAGCCGATCTATCCGGCGCCGTGATGCAGGTGAGTGCGGCAGGCGTAACCTTCGGCGGCGAGCGGTAGCATGACCTATGCGCTGGTTGCCGGCGTGCTGTTCGGGCTGTATTTCAGCCTGGTCGGCATCGGTCTCAATCTCGTGTTCGGCGTCATGCGCATCGTCAACCTTGCGCATGGCGACATCCTGATGCTCGGCGCCTTCATCGCGCTCGGCGTGGTCGGCCTCGCCGGCATCGACCCGCTGTTCGCGGTGCCGCTGGCCTTCGTGGTCTTCGTGCTGGTGGGCGTGCTGCTGTACTGGGTGCTGGTGCCGCGGCTGCAGGGCTCGGCCAATCCGGAAATGCTGTCGATCATCCTGTTCTTCGGCCTGTCGCAGGTGATCGAGGCCGTCACCACGATCTTCGCCGGCACCAGCGAGCGCTCGATCCAGAGCCGGCTGCTCGGCACCGTGTTCACGACCATCAAGGTGAAGTGGTTCGGCGGCAAGGCGGGCGGGGCAGGGCCGATCCAGATCTTCGGCCAGGGTTTTCCCGCGCCTTGGGTGATCGCGGCCATCACCAGCCTGATCGCGATCGCGCTGGTCTACCTCTATCTCTACCACACAAGGCTCGGCACCTTGACCCGCGCGGTGATGTCACGCCGCGACGAGGCATTGGCGACCGGCATCGATGTCGATCGCGTCTCGGCGGCGGCGTTCGGTATCGGGCTCGGCATCGCGGCGGTCGCCGGCGTGTTCGCGCCCTTTATGTTCGGCTCGGTGACGCCGGCGTTCGGCGCCGACGCGACCGTGACGTCGTTTGCGATCGTCGTGCTGGGTTCGCTCGGCAATCCGCTCGGCACCGCGCTCGGCGGTGTCGTCTACGGCCTGTGCTACATGCTGGTGCAGACCTATCTCAGTTCCTGGGCCGACCTGCTGCCCTATGTGTTGTTGATCGTGATCCTGTTGTTGCGCCCGAGCGGTCTGCTCGGAAGGCGGGTGCGCGTTGCATAACGCCTCGAAACACCTGCTGTTCATCCTGGCGCCGCTGGTGGTGGTGTTCGCACTGCTGCCCGGCGTCTATCAAAACCATCTGCTGCTGTTCAACTTCGTGATCTTCCTGATCCTCGCGCAAGGCGTGAACATCATCTATGGCTTCACCGGCTATCTGCCGTTCGGCTATGTCGGCTTCTTCGGCGCCGGCGCCTATGGCTTCGCCATCCTGGTGATGCATCTGCAGACGCCGGCACCGCTCGCCGTGCTGGTCGGCGGCGTTGTGGCGGTGGCGCTCGGCCTGTTATTGACGCCGCTGCTGCGGCTGTCGGGTGCGTATTTCGCGATCGCCAACCTCGCGGCCTCGCTCGCGGTGCTGCACTTCGTCGCCAATCCGGCGCTGGAGGGCATCACCAAGGGCCCCTACGGCGTGTCGCTCACTGGCACGTTCAACCCGACCCACGCGTACTATGCGGCCGTCGTCGTGATGGCGCTGACGGTCGGTGCGGTGGTCTATCTGAAGAACTCGCCGTTCGGGCTGGCGCTGCAGGCGGTGCGCGAGGATGCGGTGTCGGCCTCGATGGCCGGCGTCAATATCGTGAAGATGCGGGTGATTGCCTGGCTCGCCTCGGCGCTGGTCGCCGGCCTCGCCGGCGGCATCTACGCCTGGTACGTCTCGGTGTTCTATCCGGACAACGTGTTCTCCGGCGAGTTCTCGATCTTCGCGATCGTGTTCGCGCTGTTCGGCGGAGTCGCCACTATCACCGGCCCGATCGTCGGCGTGCTGATCCTTTACGGCATCTACAATCTGATCGGCTTCACCACGCCGCAATATTTCCAGCTGATCTATGGCCTCCTGATCATGGGCCTGGTGCTGTTCCTGCCCGCAGGACTGGTGTCGCTGGCAACCCGCAGGGGGTGGCATGTCCCCTGAGAAAAACCCGATCCTCAAGGTCTCGAAGCTGGTCAAGCGCTTCGGCGGTTTCCACGCGCTCGACGGCCTCAGCTTTCACGTCGTGCCGGGCGAGATCCTCGGTTTGGTCGGTCCGAACGGCTCCGGCAAGACCACGGCGATCAACGTGATCTCCGGTCTCTATGCGCCTGATGGCGGCGAGGTCGTGTTCGACAGCGCGTCCGCCGGCGGCGTCGCCTCGCACAAGCTCGTTCATCGCGGCATCAACCGCACCTTCCAGGTGCCGAAGCCGTTCCTGTCGCTCACGGTGCGCGAGAACATCCAGGTGGCGCTGGCCTATGGCGGCGCGACCGGCGCACCGTCGATCGCCGAACTGCTCGAGGATTTCAGGCTGAAGGAGGTCGCCGACCGTCCGGCCGCCGATCTCAACAGCGCGCAGCAGAAGATGCTCGATCTGACCCGTGCGCTCGCCACGCGGCCGCGGCTGCTGCTGCTCGACGAACTCGCGGCCGGCCTCAACCCGGCGGAGCTCGACTGGATCGCCGGCCGCATCAAGGCCTTGGCCGCAACCGGCATGGCGATCATCGTGGTTGAGCATCTGATGGGCTTCATCGAGCAGATCACCGACCGCGTCATCGTGCTCAATGCGGGCAGGGAGATCTTCGAGGGCACGCTGGCGACCGCGGTACGCGAGCCGCAGGTGATCGAGGTATTTTTGGGAGGCGAGCATGCCCACTGATGCGGTGCCGCTTCTGGACACGAGGGGCGTCGATGCGGGCTACGGCACCATGCAGGTGCTGTGGGGCGTCGATCTCGACGTCCGCCCCGGCGAGACCGTGTTGCTGCTCGGCGCCAACGGCGCGGGCAAGACCACGTTCCTGAAGTCGCTGGTCGGCCTGATCGAAGCCCGCAGCGGCCACATCAAGCTCGGCGGCGAGGACATCACCCAGATGCGCTCGTCGGACCGCATGAAGCGCGGCATGACTTACATGTCGGAGCTTGCGGTGTTTCCCGACCTGTCGATCGAGGAAAACATCCGCGTCGGCGCGCAGGCGCTGGGCCATGCCAATCCGGGGGCGCGGGTCGACGAACTGTACGGCCTGTTCCCGGTATTGCGCGACAAGCGCCGCGACCCCGCATCCAGCCTGTCCGGCGGTCAGCGCAAGATGCTCGGCATCGCCAAGGCGCTGTCGGCCGAGCCGAAGCTGCTGGTGATGGACGAGCCCTCGGCCGGGCTGTCGCCGCTGTTCGTCAAGGAGGTGCTGCGCGCCTTGTCGAGCCTGCAGGGCCGCGGACTGGCACTCTTGATCGCGGAGCAAAATATCGGTTTTCTCGAGATTGCCACCCGCGTATTCGTGCTGGAAGGCGGGCGGATCCGCTTCTCCGGCACGGTTGCCGAGATGAGCGGCAATGAAGAGCTGCACCGCGCCTATTTCGGGCTGAAGTGATGCGAGGTGAGGCGCCGGCGGGCTGGAAATCGGCCTCGGTTCGCGCGACAATCAACTGCAAGCCATGAAGTGCAAGCCGTGAAGTGAAAGCCATGCCCAAGAATCCGACACTCGCCTCCCTGGCCGCCGATCTCGCCGGCGGCGCGACCTCTGCCCGCAAGCTCGTCGAGCAGTGCATCGCCAAAATCGCTGATCCCTCAGGCGAGGGCCAACGCACCTTCATCCGTGTCGACCGCGACGCCGCGCTCGAGGCCGCCGACGCCATGGACCGGCTGCGCAAGGCCAATGCCGCGCCGTCGCCATTTGCCGGCATTCCGGTTTCGATCAAGGATCTGTTCGACATCAAGGGGCAGGTGACGCGGGCGGGCTCGCGCGCGCTGGAGGATTCCGCGCCGGCGGATGCCGATGCACCTGTCGTGGCGCGGCTCAAGCGCGCCGGCTTCATCGTGATCGGCCGCACCAACATGACCGAGTTCGCCTATTCCGGCATCGGCATCAATCCGCATTACGGCACGCCGAAGAGCGCCTGGAACCGGAGCGCCGGCCACGTGCCGGGTGGCTCGTCCTCGGGGGCGGCGGTCTCGATCGCCGATGGCATGGCGTTCGGCGCGCTCGGCACCGACACCGGCGGCTCCTGCCGAATCCCCGCCGCCTTCAACGGCATCGTCGGCTACAAGCCGACGCAGCGCCGGATTCCGCTCGATGGTGGCGTGCCGCTGTCGTTCACGCTCGACAGCTACGGCCCGCTGGCCAATTCGGTGGCCTGCTGCGCCGCGCTCGACGCGGTGCTCGCCGACCAGCCGGTCATGCCGGTCGCGCAGCGCCCGGTGAAGGGCATGCGGCTCGCGGTGCCGACCACGGTTGCGCTCGACGACCTCGATGATGCCGTCGCAAAGACCTTCGAGCGCGCGCTTGCGGCGCTGTCGCGCGCAGGCGCCTTGATCGAGCGGATCGAGGTGCCCGAACTGCTCGATGTCGGCGTCATGAACGCCAAGGGCGGCTTTGCCGCCGCCGAAAGCTATGCCTGGCATCGCTTCCTGCTGGCCAGCAAGGGCGACATCTACGATCCGCGCGTCGCCGTGCGCATCCAGCGCGGCGAGGGCTTTCCGGCCGCCGACTATATCGATTTGCTCAACGCGCGCCGCTCCTTCATCGCCCGCACCGAGAAGCGGATCGCGCCCTATGATGCGATGGTGCTGCCGACCACGGCGAACCTGCCGCCAACGATCGCGAGCCTCGCCGACGACAAGGCGTTCGCCACCGAGAATTTGCGCGCGCTGCGCAATTGCACGCTGATCAATGTGCTCGACGGCTGCGCGATCTCGCTGCCCGCGCATCGCGAGGGCGAGGCACCGGTCGGCCTGATGCTCGCCGCCGCGGGCGGTTCGGATCGGCGCATTTTCGAGCTCGCTGCCGGAATGGAGACCGTGATCCGTGTTTGATCTCACCTTCAATGTCGACGACAAGGGAGTCGCCACTCCGCTGACGCTGGAAATCAGGCAGGCCGTGATCGCCGGCTGGACCGGCCGCGATCCGGTGGCGCGCGACAAGCATATCGCCGAGCTCGAGGCACTCGGCATCGCGCGGCCCGCGACGACGCCGATCTACTATCGCTGCTCGGCACGCCGGCTCACCTTCGCCGATGCCATCGAAGTCTGCGGCGAGGACTCGAGCGGCGAGGTCGAGTTCGTGCTGATCGGCTGGCAGGGCCGCACCTTCGTCGGCTGCGGCTCCGACCACACCGACCGCAAGGTCGAGAGCTACAGCGTCACCGTGTCGAAGCAGATGTGCGACAAGCCGATTGCGTCGGAGCTGTGGGAGCTCGAGGACGTCATCGGCCACTGGGACCAGCTGGTGCTGCGCTCCTGGGCGGTGATCGGCGGCCAGCGCGTGCTCTACCAGGAAGGCACGCTCGATCACATGCTGCCGGTGAAGGACCTGATCGCGCGCGGCTTCGATCAGGGCGCGCTGCCGGACGGCTGCGCCATGTTCGGCGGCACCTTCGCGGCCAAGGGCGGCATCCGCCCGGCCAGCCGGTTCGAGTTCGAGCTGGAAGACCCGGTGCTGAAGCGGAAGATCAGCCACGGCTACGATGTGGTGACGCTGCCGGTGAGGGGCTGATTGCTCGCCGCGTTGTTGTTGTGAGGGAGATGACCGACGCTTTCTCCACGTGCGTCGTCCCGGCGAAAGCTGGGACCCATAACCACAGAGTGTTGTGGTTGGCACGTTGTGGCCCCAGCGATCTCAACAATTACGACGGTGGCTATGGGTCCCGGCTTTCGCCGGGACGACAGCGGGATTGGGGCGCTGTTCCCCGACATTTCCTGCCGGAAATCGGGTGGCGCGGGCCGCAATCAGGGGCCAGATTCCGTCCCATGACAGCAACAGCCAAAACCATCACACGCCCATCCACCGGCATCCCGGCCCGCGTAGACGGGCTCGACTGGGATCAGATCAAGACCGACCTCGACGATCAGGGATGCGCCGTCCTCAACGGCCTGCTGACGCCTGAGGAATGCGATGCCATCGCGGCGCTGTATCCCGACGACAGCCAGTTCCGCAGCCGGATCGTGATGGGCCGTCACGGCTTCGGCCGCGGCGAGTACAAGTATTTCTCCTATCCGCTGCCGGACCTGATCGCGGAGCTGCGGCCGGCGCTCTATACGCGGCTGACCGCGACAGCCAATCGTTGGAACGAGACGATGGGGATCGATATCCGATATCCTGCGTCGCATGCGGCGTTCCTGAAGCGCTGCCATGACGCCGAACAGATGCGGCCGACGCCGCTGCTGCTGCAATATGGCGAGGGCGACTACAACTGCCTGCACCAGGATCTCTATGGCGAGCATGTGTTCCCGATCCAGGTCGCGATCCTGCTGTCGCAGCCCGGGCGCGATTTTACGGGTGGCGAATTCGTGCTGACCGAGCAGCGGCCGCGGATGCAGTCGCGGCCCGAGGTGGTGCCGCTCACCAAGGGCGATGCGGTGGCCTTTGCCGTGCATCATCGCCCGGTGCAGGGGACGCGCGGACCGTATCGTGTCAATCTGCGCCACGGCGTCAGCAGGATTCGCTCCGGCCATCGCCACACCGTTGGTGTGATCTTCCACGACGCGAAGTGAGTGCGAGAGAAGCGTGGCCACCGATCTGTTCGAGACCATTGGCGATGCCCGGCCATCGCGCGAGGCGATCGCGGATGGCGCGGTGCTGTTGCGCGGCTTTGTCCGGCCGTTCGAGGCCGAGCTGATCCCGGCCTTGCGTGCCATCGTCAAGCAGGCGCCGTTCCGGCATCTGATCACGCCGGGCGGCCACCGCATGTCGGTCGCGATGACCAATTGCGGCAGCGTCGGCTGGGTCTCCGATCCCAGCGGCTATCGCTATGATCCGATCGATCCCGTCTCGGGACAACCCTGGCCTGAAATGCCGGAGGTGTTGCGCAGGCTCGCCGCTGGCGCCGCTGATGAGGCCGGCTTCAACGGCTTCGCGCCTGAGGCCTGCCTGATCAATCGCTACGTCCCCGGCGCAAAACTGTCGCTGCATCAGGACAAGGACGAGCTCGACTACCGCGCCCCGATCATGTCGATCTCGCTCGGGCTGCCGGCGATCTTCCTGTTCGGCGGCCTGAAGCGCAACGATACGCCGCGCCGCTATCGACTCGAACATGGCGACGTTGCGGTGTGGGGCGGCCCGTCACGGCTATTTTATCACGGCGTGGCACCGCTCGCCGATGGCGAGCACAGCCTGCTCGGCCGCCAGCGCATCAATCTGACCTTCCGCAAGGTGCGCTGAAGCGCCGGGTGGTCTAGACTTGGCGGATGACCACCAAGGCTGACCGCGCCGTCAACCGCACCGGCGTCTATCTCGCCGTGCTGCAGCTCGTCTTCACGCTGGGCTGGACCACCTATCTGATCTATCTGCCGAAGCTGTGCGCCGATGTCGGCATCGCGCCGTCGACCGTGATCCTGATCCTGATGATGGATCAGGGCATCTTCACCGTCACCGACACGGCGATGGGCATGGCTGCCGACAGGATCTCGAGCCTGGTCGGCCGCCTTGGCTTGTTTGTCGGTATCCTTGCCGCGATCTCCTGCGCCGCCTTCATCGCGTTGCCTTACGTCGCCGGCACCGGGCCGGGTGCAAAGGTCTGGCTGATCGTGCTGATCGTGATCTGGGCCGTGACGTCGTCGGCCTTGCGGGCGCCGCCGCTGACGCTGCTCGGCAAATATCGCGCGCAACCCTCGGTCCCGTTCCTCGCGGCGCTGGCGATGCTGGGTTACGGCATTGCGGGTGCGGTCTCACCCTATCTTGGCGTCGTACTGCGTAACCACGATGCACGGCTGCCGTTCGTGCTGTCGGGCGTCGTGCTGCTGCTGACCGCGCTGGCCTTCTCGGGGATCGAGCGCCGCATCGCGGCGGAGGCGCAGCCGGCGCGGCTGGCGCCCCCAGCGAAGCGGCTCGGCGCGGTGCCGATGTTCCTGATCGGATCGATGGTGCTGCTGTCGCTCGGCTACCAGCTGCACTTCAACATCAACAGCGCGCCGTTCTATTTGCGCTTTGCCAAGGCGGACGAGCTGCAATGGCTGATGCCGGTATTCTGGATCGGCTTCAACATCGCGATGTTTCCGGCAAGCATCGTCGTCAAGCATCGCGGCGGCCTGATCGTGATGGGCGCGGCGGGACTGCTCGGCGCCTTTGCGATCATCGCCGCCGAGATCGCCGGCAGTCTCAACGTCCTGATCGTGGCGCAATTCATGGCGGGGGCCGCCTGGGGTTGCATGCTGATGAGCGCGGTGTCCGCGGCGCTCGCGATCGGGGAGACCGGTGCGGAAGGCAAGGTCACCGGCCTCGTGTTCTCGGCGCTGGCGCTTGCGACCTTTGCGCGGATGGCGGCCGTCGCCGGCGGCCTGCAGAAGATGCCGGACTATGCGCCGCTGGTGCACTGGGCGCCGGTCGCCTGCTGGTCGGTCGCCGGTGCCGGCCTGCTCGTGATCGCTGCGTCACGGCTGCAACGCGGGGTGAAGAGCGCTTAGCGTCGTCATTCCGGGGGCGAAACGAACCCGGAATCTCGAGATTCCGGGTTCGATGCTGCGCATCGCCCCGGAATGACGAGCGTTTGGCTTAGTTATTCCGCGCCGGATGGATGAACGCCCAGGGCGAGACTTCCGAATCCGTCGGCACTTCCACCGAGATCACGTAAGGCCCGCCGTCGGCCAGCGCCTTCTCCAGCACGGGGCGGAAGTGATCCGGCGAGGTGACCCGCGCGGCGCCGACACCGAAGGATTCTGCAAGCTTCACGAAATCCGGATTTACCAGGTCGGAGGCGACGACGCGGCCGTCGAAGCGTTCGCGCTGGTCGCGGCGGACATTGCCATAGGCGTTGTTGTTGAACACCAGCGTCACCACGCCGATCTTGAACTGCACGGCGGTGGCAAGCTCCTGCACGCCGAACATGAAGCCGCCGTCGCCGGTGATCGCGACCACCGGCTTGTCCGGATTGGCGACCTTGGCGCCAAGCGCGGTCGGGAAACCCGAGCCGAGCGTGCCCTGATAGCCCGAGGTGACGAAGGTCCGCGGCTCGTAGATCGGAAAGCCGTACCAGGAGGCGAAGCCGACCTGAGACAGCTCGTCGGTGACGATGGCGCTCGCCGGCAGCACCTCGCGCAGGATCTTCAGATAGGCCATCTGTGGCTGGATGCGCTGGATCTCCTGCTCGGTCGCGGCCGTTGCCTCGCGGATCGCGGCGCGGCGGCCAGAAGTCCTGCGGTAGCCCACCTTGCGCACGGCGGCGACGAGATCGGCGGTGCCGGCCTTGGCGTCCGCGATCACGCCGGCATCGGCCGGCCAGCGCCGTAGCTCGACCGGATCGATGTCGATGCGCACGCATTTCAGTCCGGCGGGCTGGTAGGGCCAGCGCGACATCGTCGGCAGCTCGAGGCGTGTGCCGATGCCGATCATCAGATCGGTCTTCGGCCAGAGCTTGTAGGCCGAAGCCATGGTGAGCCCGAGTTCATGCGCGTTGGAGACGATGCCGCGGCCGCTGCGGAAGGCGACGACAGGCGCGTCGATCATCTCGGCCAATTCGAGGATCTCCTCGCGCGCCTCGATGGCGCCGCTGCCGACGAAGATCATCGGCGCCTTGCTGCCGGCGATCAGGTCGGCGGCCGCCTTGATGCGGTCCGCATCGGGCTGCGGCGCCGGCAACGGATCGAACGGCTTGACGGGCGCGACCTGGGTGCGCTGTGTGAACACGTCCCACGGCATCTCCAGTGAGGCCGGGCCACGCCGGCCCGACAGCATCTCCTGGAACGCGCGCGACACCAGCGCGGGCGCGTTGTCGGGGTATTCGATCCGGTCGGCCCATTTCACGAAGGTGCGCAGCGTCGCGAGTTGGTCCGGCATCTCGTGCAGATGGCCGCGGCCCTTGCCGAGGAACTGCGTCGGCACCTGACCGGTCAGGCACAGCACCGGCTCGTTGCAGCCGAATGCGGTGAGCAGCGCCGCCGAGGCGTTGAGTACGCGCCGGGGCCGGGCACCACGCTGAACACGCCGGGCTTGCCGCTGGAGCGCGCATAGCCGAACGCCATGTAGCCGCAGGCCTGCTCATGCCGGGCGCCGATCACCTTGAGCTGGGCCTGGTGGAAGGCATCGAACAGGCCATAGATCTGCGCGCCGGGCAGGCCGAACACGGTGTCGACGCCGTGGGCGACGAGGCCGTTGACGATCGCTTCGCCGCCGGATGTTGAGGTCATGGCACTGTCCACTTTGCTTGCGAGGTTAGGTGGCTTCGTCGACGACGTTGTTGCGCAGGATGCCGACGCCTTCGGCCTCGACCTCGACGACATCGCCGGGCTTCAGATAGCGCGGCGGATCGAACCGCGCGCCTGCGCCGGTCGGGGTGCCCGTGACGATGATGTCGCCGGGAACCAGCGTCGTGAAGATCGAGATGTAGTTGATGAGGTAGCGGAAGCCGAAGATCAAGCGCGAGGTGCGGTCGTCCTGGCGGGTCTCGCCGTTCACCCGCGTGGTCAGACGGATGTCGGCGATCTGCGCTTCACCGGTGTAGGGCACGATCCACGGGCCGAGGCTGCCGGTGGAATCGAAGTTCTTGCCCTGGGTGACGTTGAACTTGGCGTGGCGCACCCAGTCGCGGATGGTGCCTTCGTTGCAGAGCGTGATCGCGGCGATGTGATCGAGCGCGGCGCTCTCCGCAATGTGCCGGCCGGCCTTGCCGATCACCAGCACCAGTTCGCCCTCATAGTCGAGCTGCGGCGAGATGCGCGGCCGCACCACCGGCGTGTTGTGGCCGACGAAGGAACGCGGCACCCGCAGGAACATGCTTGGATACTTTGGCGCGTCCGAGCCGTCCTTGTATTCGGCATTGCGGTCCGGGTAGTTGACGCCGATGCAGATGATCTTTTCCGGCGCCGGGATCGGCGGTTGCCAGTCGACTGCGTCGAGCGCATGGTCGGGCGCGCGCCTGGCAGCATCCTCCACGAGCCTGCTCAGCGCGCCGGCGGCGATCGCCTCGCGCAGCGTCGGATAGTCCTTGGCGAAGCGCGACGAGAGGTCGACGATGCCGGTGTCGGTGACGACGCCATAGCTGGTGGCGCCGTTGAAGGAATAGGTGGCGAGGCGAGGAGAGGGCATTAGTAGTCCCATAATTGGTGTCGTCCCTGCGAAAGCACTAGTGCATGCACACATCTTCTGGAATCTTTTCAACGACTTGGTCCAAGACCGCAGAGAAACAACGCATTTTTGCTGAAACCTACTTGCGGAATTGCGTCGTCGGGACCCAACCAAGTCATTGATCAAGAGTCGGTTTTTCGGCTCGAAAAGATGTGTGCATGCACTAGTGCGAAAGCAGGGACGACGTGAGGAGGAAGGCGCGCACTAGTCCGCGACCAGCACGTCGGCGACGAAGCGCGGCTCGCGCACCGCTTGGCCGGCGAAGGTCGAGCCTTCCTCGAACCAGGATCTCGGCGCCGGCGCGCCCCACAGCGTCTGGCGGCGCGGATCGCGCAGCGACCAGCGCAGCGGCTCATGGTCGTGATCGCCGGTGAAATAATCGCTGGTGTAGAGCTCGATGCGGTGGCCGTCGGGATCGCGGATGTACAGGAAGAAGGCGTTGGAGATGCCGTGCCGGCCAGGGCCGCGCTCGATGTTCTTGAGGTAGCCGGAGGAGGCCATCACGTCGCAGAGATGCACGATGTTCATCGCGGTCGGTACCCAATAGGCGATGTGGTGCAGGCGCGGGCCGCGGCCGTTGGTGATCGCGAAGTCGTGGACGTTGCCCTTGCGGTGCATCCAGGCGGCTGCGATGCGGCCGTTGTCGCCGTCCTCCTCGGCATATTCGGTGAGGCGGAAGCCGAGCCGGGCGTAGAAATCGACTGTGTCCTGCACCTCGGCGGCGAACACGTTGAAATGGTCGAGCCGCTGCGGATGGCAGCCCTTGTAGAGATCGTAGCGGCGCAGCAGGTGCGGGCGCTTCTCCATCGTGGCGTAGAGCTCGATCTGGAAGCCGAACGGATCGGTGAATTGCAGCGTGCGGCCCTGGAACTGCTGGTCGACGAAGGCGTAGGCGATGCCGTTCTCGGAGAAGAAGGCGGCCGCCTTGTCGAGGTCGCCGTCGTTGCCGACCTTGAAGCCAAGCCGGTTGCAGGCCGCCTTCGCTGCCTTGCGCAGCACCACCGAGTGATGCTGGTGCTCCTCGCTGGCGCGCAGATACACCGACTTGTCGTCGCGGTCCTCGATGTGGAGGCCGACGGTCTTCTCGTAGAAGGCGGCGCTCTTGTCGAGGTCCGTGACGTCGAGCACGGCATGGCTACAGCGGATGATGTTGAACGGCGGATCGAAAACGTGCGTCGGAATGGGCATCGGTGTTTCCCCTCAATTCTATCGTCATTCCGGGGCTCGCGAAGCGAGAACCCGGAATCTCGAGGTTCCGGGTTCGATGCTGCGCATCGCCCCGGAACGACGGCTGGCTAAATTCCCAGTTTCTGAATCTTGTGCGTCCCGCGCGCGAGCGAGACGTGCTTGGTTTCCATGTAGAAGTCGAACGAGTAGTCGCCGCCGTCGCGGCCGATGCCTGACGACTTCATGCCGCCGAACGGGGTCGGCAGATGGCGGACGTTCTCCGAATTGAGCCAGATCATGCCGGATTCCAGCGCATCCGCCACGCGTAGCGCGCGGCCCATGTCGCCGGTCCAGACATAGCCGGTCAGGCCGTATTGCACGCCATTGGCGATCTCGGTGGCGTCAGCTTCGTCCTTGAACGGGATCACGGTCAGGAACGGGCCGAATACCTCCTCCTGCGCGACGCGCATTTTTGCGTTCGCGCCGGTCACCAGCGTCGGCTGCACATAGTGGCCGCCGCCGGGACCGTCATGCGGCTTGCCGCCGACCGCGATCGTGGCGCCGTCGTTCTTGGCGACGTCGAAATAGCTGCACACCTTGGCGAGATGCCGCTCATGGATCAGCGGCCCGATCTCGGTGGCGGGATCGAGGGGGTGGCCAACCTTGAGCGCCTTTACGCGCGCGGTCAGCTTCTCGATGAACTTGCCGGCGATGCTCTCCTGAACCAGCAGCCGGCTCGACGACGTGCAGCGCTCGCCATTGAGCGAGTAGATCATGAACACGACGGCATCGAGCGCGCGGTCGAGATCGGCGTCGTCGAATACGATCACCGGATTCTTGCCGCCGAGCTCGAAATGCACGCGCTTCAAGGTCGGCGCGCCCTGCGCCATGATCGCTGAGCCAGTCGCGCTCTCGCCGACGAAGCCGATCGCCTTGATGGCGGGGTGCTCGGTCAGCGCCTTGCCGGCCTCTTCGCCAAATCCATGCACGGTGTTGAGCACGCCGTCGGGGATGCCGGCCTGTTTTGCGAGTTTGACCAGCAGATCGGCGGTGACGGGCGACCATTCCGCCGGCTTGTGCACCACGGTGCAGCCGGCCGCGAGCGCCGGTGCGATCTTCCAGGTCGAGAGCATGAACGGCGTGTTCCACGGCGTGATCACGCCGACCGGGCCGATCGGCACGCGGGTCGAGATGTTCCAGTGCTCGTCCGAGGGTGTGTTGAGGCCGTCGCGGGCCTCCGCGCATTTGTCGGCGAAGAAGCGGAAATTCTCCGCGGCGCGGATCGCCGCCTTGGCCATGAAGCGGTGCGCCTGGCCGGTGTCGATGCATTCGAGCACGGCGATGTCGTCGGCGCGTGCCTCGATCGCATCGGCGACGCGATGCAGCAGTTTGCGCCGCTGCGCCGCCGGCATGTCGCGCCAGGCCTTGAAGGCCTTGGACGCCGCGGTTGCGGCACGGTCGATATCCTCGGCATTGCCGCGTGCGACCGTCGCCAGCACCGTGCCGTCAATCGGCGATCTCGTCTCGAAGGTCTGGCCGGAGGCCGCCGGCACGATCTTGCTGTCGATCACATGACCGATGCCTTCGGCTTTCAAGCTTACAAGCAGCGGGCCGGCGCGATCACGGTTGGCCTGGAACACGTCGGCTGACGATTTCGCTGTCGCTTTATCCATTGACCGTCTCCACCTTCAGTGCGTCGTGGATGTTGTTGCGCTTCCAGCTGGTTTCCTTGTCGTTGATCTGCATGTCGAACGACAACGCGAATTTGCTGTTGGCGAAGACCGGATCGAGATGAGCCGTTAGCGCCTTGAAGATGTGCTCGCCGGCCTTCTTGCGGGTGGCGAGATCGCGGCCTTCGCCGAGCCGCAACACCATGTCGAGGAAGCCGTAATTCTTGCGGCCGTCGGCGATCGCATAGTGCTCGCATCTGACGGCGCGGACGCGGATGCCGCCGAGCGGGAAGATGCCAGTCTCGACCGCGGCCTTGCGGACCAGTTCGACCGTCGCGCTCATGTCGACCAGATCGTCGAGATTGGCGGAGTATTCAAGCGTGAAATGCGGCATGCAGCGCTCCTGCTGAAGGCGTCAGGCGAAGTAGCAGCTTACGGAACCGTACGGTCCGTAGTCGGCCTGGATGGTGTCGCCTTTGCGGGTCTCGATCGGACGGATGAATGAGCCCGCCAGCACGACCTGGCCGGCTTCCAGCGCCAGCCCGTTCGGCGCGATCTTGTTGGCAAGCCACGCCACCGCGGTCGCCGGATGATTCAACACGCCGGCGGCCAGACCGGTTTCCTCGAGCTGGCCATTTCGGAAGCACAGCGCGCCGATCCAGCGCAGGTCGGCGTCCAGCGGGCGGATCGGCCGGCCGCCGAGCACGATGCCGGCATTGGCGGCGTTGTCCGCGATGGTGTCGTAGATCTTGCGGGTCGCCTTGGTCTCGGGATCGACGCGCTCGACCCTGGTATCCAGGATCTCCAGCGCCGGTACCACGAAATCGGTCGCGTTCAGCACATCGAACAGTGTGCAGTTCGGCCCGGTCAGGCGATGCTTCATCACGAAGGCAAGCTCGGCCTCGACGCGGGTGGCGATGAAGCGGTCGGTCGGGACCAGGCCGCCATCGGCGAAGAACATGTCGTCGAGCAGGATTCCGGAATCGGGCTCGTCGATATTGAGCGCGCTCTGCATCGCCTTCGAGGTCAGGCCGATCTTGTGGCCCTTGACGACGCGGCCCTGCGCCACCTTCATCTCGACCCAGGCCTTCTGAATCGCGTAGGCGTCTTCGAGGGTGATGCGGGGGTATTCCAGTGAGAGCTGGCGGATTTGCTTGCGGGTCTTTTCCGCGCCGTCGAGCCGTTCGGCGGCAGCGCGGATATCGTCCTTGGAGAGGGCCATGCGTGCTACACAAAAGTGGATGTCGGGAGATGATTAACATGTTAAGTGAATTCCCGCAAACTGAATCAAGGCATGTTGCAACGCAAAATTTCGTTGCGCAGGATTAGGTAATGGCGCGCAAAAATTCGAACGACATTCGGCCGGGGCAGGGCGAGGACGTGGCGGCGCGACGGACCCCGATGCGCGAGTTCTCGCGCTCGCTGCCGATGTCGCTGCTTCGCGCCCGCGAGGCGGTGATGCGGCAATTCCGTCCGTCGCTGCGCAATCACGGGCTGACCGAGCAGCAATGGCGGATCCTGCGCGCGCTCACCGCGGTCGACGAGATCGAGGTCACCGAACTCGCCCGCATGGCGTTTCTGCTCGGCCCGAGCCTGTCGCGAATCCTTCGCGATCTCGAGGGCCGCGCGTTGATCGAGCGCAAGGCAGCGGAGAACGACGCGCGGCGCGCGGTGGTTTCGATCTCCGCCAAGGGGTTGAAGCTGATCGAGGCGGTGGCGCCGACGTCGGAGACGATCTATGCCGAGATCACCCGGCGCTTCGGGGCGCGCAAGCTTGCCGAATTGCAGGAGATGCTGGGCGCGCTCGAAGCGAGCCTGGCCGGAATGGGCTCGTCCGATGACGCCGAGGTCGAGGCTGACGACTAGCTGCGATCATGCGCGGCATTCGCGCTCAGGCCATGTAGGGCACGCGCGAAATCACGTTGATGGCGCGGAATTCGGCAATCCAGCCCGCGACCTTCGAGTGGGACCATTCGATATGGCGGCGCAAGATGGCTGCCGCCGCGTCGCCGTCACGCGTGCGCAAGGCCTCGATGATCACCAGATGCTCGTCCATGAAGGAATCGATCTGCGGCGCGGTCAGGGCGACCTGGATGTGCTTGCCGATCACGAACGCGCAGTGAGTGCGCTTGAGCGCTTCGATCATCTCGCGATTGGCGCCGTAACCCAGGCAGCGGATATGGAGGTCGCCTTCGATCTCATCGAGTTCGCCGACGCCGACGCGGTCGCGGTGCTGGATCCCCTCGCGCAGCCGCTCCGCCATCCGGTCGAGCAGGGCGGCAGGAATTGTCGCCGTCGCGGATTTGAGAAGCAGTGGCTCGAGCGTTGCGCGCACCTCGAAGATGTCGCGGAGGCGGTCCTCGTCCAACGGCACCACGTACCAGTGCGCCTTGGCGCCCTTCTCGAGGATGCCGATCGCCTGCGCGCGCAGCAGCAGGTTGCGCGCCACCGTGCGCCCGACCCGGAAATGCCGTGCCAATGCGAGCTCACTGACGCGGAAGCGTCCGAACAGCGACCGGTAGATGATCTCACGTTCGAGCTTGTAGTAGAGCGTATCCCAGGCGTCGCTGCGCACGGCGTCGACGGGGCCGTCAGTCAGCCCAAACATTTCCGGTGTGATCGGGACGCGCCGAGGGTCGACCTTGCGCTTGCCGGCGATGACGCCGCGACCGTCGAACCGGCGTACCAGGCCGATATGCTCGAGCTGTTCGAAAGCCTGCCGCACCGGAGAGCGGCTGGAGCCGAACAAGGTCGCGATCGCCGATTCGGAAAGAACCGTGCCAGGTGGCACGTCACCGGCGCGGATGTGCTTTGCCAATGCGCTCTTGATCAGCGCGTAGGCCGGCTGTTTTCGCCGGGTTTGCGATTTCGCTCGTGGAATCGACATGGAATGGCTGCCCGCTGGCCACACGTGATTGCGTCATGGTCGCTCGTAGCAGGCATTTACGCACCTCTGCCAGCGAACTTTTGACTATTGCGTGCAATGTGCAATCATGTTTAGCTGGGTCAAACGCCAGATTGATGGTCGCCGTTGCACGGCTTGTGCGCTGCAGCGGTGCTCACGTTTGCTCGTCGCGCCGTTTGATGGCTGCGGACGGGCCAACAGATCGACGCGTCAGCTCGTCTCAACGCAGCCGACAGCAAGTTCGGCGCATCACAGGGAGGATGGAATGAAACTGACGAGACGTGAGTTTTCCGCCAGCTTGGCGGCAGGTCTCGCTGCACCCGCGCTGATGCGCAGCGCTTGGGCGCAGGGTGCGACGATCAAGATCGGCATGTGCGTGCCGGTGACCGGACCCGCGGCGGAGCAGGGGCTGTGGGCCCAGAACGGCGCCAAGCTGGCGCTGGCCGCGGTCAACAAGGCCGGCGGCGTGCTCGGCAAGCAGGTCGAACTCGTCATCGAGGACGATCAGACCACCAATCCGGGCATCGTGCTGGCATTCTCCAAGCTCGCCGCGCAATCCGACATCGTCGCCTTCCTCGGCTCGATCCGCTCGACCCAGGTGCAGGCGATGGCGCCCGACGTGATCAAGGTCGGCAAGCCGGTGATGATCGGCGGCACCAATCCCGACCTCACCCATTCCGGCAATCCCTGGCTGTTCCGCTTCCGTCCGAACGACAATTATTCCGGCCGCGTGATCGCCGACTTCGGCGTCAATACGCTCGGCAAGAAGAAATGGGCGATCGTGCATTCGACCGACGCCTTCGGCACCGCGGGCGGCAAGGCGCTCTCGGAAGCGCTGACCAAGCTCGGCGCGCCGCCGGTGCTCGACCAGGGCTATGCCAATCAGAGTCAGGACTTCACCCCGGTCGTACTGGCCGTGAAGCAGTCCGGCGCTGACGTGCTCGGCACCTACTTCACCTTCGAGAACGATCTCGGCATCTTTGCCCGGCAGCTGCGCCAGCTCGGCGTCAACGTCCCCTGGGTCGGCTCGCCCTCGGTGGTGGCGGTCTCCTCGACCAAGCTCGCCGGCCCCGCGCTGTTCAACACCTACGGCGTCGCCGACTTCGCCGAGGATTCAAGCGATGCGGCGAAGGCGTTCGGCAAGGCCTATCGCGATGCCTACAAGACCGCGCCCGACAACCAGAGCGCCTGGCCGTACGATGCGATCACCATCCTGTCGGCGGCGATCAACAAGGCCGGCTCGACCGACCCGAACAAGATCCGCGACGCTATCCTCGCGACGCAGAAATTCGCCGGGGCCGAGGGTGAATACAATTTCGACAAGAACGGCGACGGTCTGCACGGCTACAATGTCGTGAAGAACGACAAGGGCAAGATCGTCTACGACAAGCATATCGACTTCAACGATTGATAGCGGTTCGGCCTCTCCGGGCCACCTCGGAGAGGCCGTTCGCCCGCGACACAATTCTCAGATCGAGCGCTCGTCATGGATCTCGTCCTCCAACTGCTCTTTACCGGCATCGGCATCGGCGCGGTCTACGCGCTGGTCGCGCTCGGTTTCGTGCTGATCTTCCGTGCCACCAACGTGGTGAACTTCGCGCAAGGCGAGTTCTCGATGGTCGCCGCCTATCTGATGGTGGTGTTCTCGGTCGATCTCGGCTGGCCTTACTGGCTGTCGTTCCTGATCGCGCTCGCCGGCATGGCGTTGTTCGGCGTCATCTTCAATCTCGGCGTCTATTATCCGCTGCGCAATCGCACCTATCTGCCCGTAATCATCGCCACCATCGGCGCCTCGATCCTGCTGTCGAACTCGGTGCTTGCGATCTACGGCCCGCAGCCGCAGGTGCTGCAGGGCTGGTTCGATACGCCCGGCATTCAGCTCGGCCCGGTCTATCTCGACAGCCAGTATCTTCTGATCATCGGCGTCACGATCCTCCTGGTGCTGTTCAATTTTTGGTTCTTCGAGAAGACGCTGCTCGGCAAGAAGTTGCAGGCGACCTCGCAGGATAAGGAAATGGCCTCGCTGCTCGGCATTTCCGTTTCCACCATGATTATGATCACCTTCATCTATTCGGCCGTGCTCGGCGGTCTCGCCGGCATCCTGGTGGCGCCGGTGCTGTTCGTCTCGATCCAGATGGGCTCGACGATTGCGCTGAAGGCGTTTGCCGCGACCATCATCGGCGGCTTCGGTGACGTTGCCGGCGCCATCGTCGGTGGCCTCGCGCTCGGCGTCATCGAGACGTTCGGCGCCGCCTATATTTCAGTGCCGTACAAGGACGGCTTTGCCTTCCTGGTGCTGATCGCTTTCCTGGTGTTCCGGCCGCAGGGCATCTTCGGCGAACGCGTCGCGGAGAAAGCATGAGCGCCACCGACAACATGATCCCCGCGCCGGCCGTGCGCTCGAAGCCGCTGATCATCCGTCATCTGCCGTATTTCATCGGCGCCGCGGTGCTGGTGGCGCTCGCCGCCGGCATGCGGTTCGACGGTTACATCCTCAACATCCTGCTGCAGGCCACGACCTTCTCGATCGCGGTGTTCGGGCTGTCGGTCGTGCTCGGCCTGTGCGGCCAGATCAACCTGGCGCAGGCCGCGTTCTTCGGCTTCGGCGCCTATGTGGTCGGGCTCGGCACCGCGGACCTGCACCTGAACTTCTGGCTCTGCCTGGTTGGCGCCTGCGCGATCACGCTGATCGCCGGCGCGTTCCTCGGCATGTCGACGCTGCGGCTAGGCGGACACTACCTCGCGATGGTGACGATCTCGTTCCAGCAGATCGTGACGCTGGTGATGATCAACGCCATCGGCGTGACCCACGGGCCGGACGGCGTCGCCAACATTCGCCGGCCGGAGCTGTTCCAGTCCTCGCAGAGCTATCTGGCCTTCTGCGTCGCGATGCTCGCGATCGTCGGTTACCTGGTCTGGCATCTACCGGACACCAAGCTTGGCCGCGCCATGCGCGCGGTGCGCGACAACGAGCTTGCGGCAGGCGTAAACGGCATCGACGTATTCCGCACCAAGATCTACGCGTTCGGCCTCTGCGCCTTGCTCGGCGGTCTGGCCGGCGGCCTGTTCGCCGGCGGCTTCGCCTATGTTAGCCCGGACCAGTTCTCGTTCGCAGAATCGATCGTGTTCCTGACCATGTCGCTGCTCGGCGGCGTGGCCTCGCCGGTCGGCTCGGTGATTGGCACGGGCCTCTTGATCCTGATCCCGGAATGGCTGCGCTTCCTGAAGAGCGTGCCGGGACTTTATCTGGCGATCTACGGCCTGTTCGTGATCCTGATCATCCGCTTCATGCCCGACGGTATCTGGGGTTTTGTGTCGGACGCATTCACGCGCTGGCGCGCGCACACCAAGGCGCCGCCGGCCGCGGCGGCCTTGCAGCTCAAGCCGGCGACGTCAGGCGGCGACATCGTGCTCGAAGTGACCGGGCTCTCCAAGCATTTCGGAGGCCTCAAGGCGGTCGACGGCGTCGATATCGCAGTGAAGCGCGGCAGCGTGCATGCGCTGATCGGGCCCAACGGCTCCGGCAAGACCACGACGCTGAACGTGCTGTCCGGTCTCTACAAGGCGACCGTGGGCAGGATCGTGCTCGACGGCACCGACATCACCAATATGGCGCCGCATCAGCGCACGGCGGCCGGCCTCGGACGCACCTTCCAGAACATCCGCCTGTTCCGTTCGATGACCGCGCTGGAGAATGTCGAGATCGGCGCCGAACGGCCCGGCAACACCATGATCGGGAAGGGCGAGGACGCGCTGACCGAGCGCGCGATGGAGGCGCTGACCTTCGTCGGGCTCGGTAACCGCGCCAACGAATTGATCTCGAGCTTCTCCTACGGCCACCAGCGCCTGATCGAGATCGCGCGGGCGCTAGCGTCGAACCCGACGCTGCTGCTGCTCGACGAGCCGGCAGCTGGTCTCAACTCGACCGAGAAGCTGGAGCTGCATGAGCTGCTCAAGCGCATCGCAGCCCAGGGCCTTACCATCCTGATTATCGATCACGACATGACGCTGGTGTCGGAAGCCGCCCAGCACATCACCGTGCTGAACTTCGGACGCCGCATCGCGGACGGCGAGTCGATGGCGGTGCTGCGCCATCCCGACGTCGTCTCCGCCTATCTCGGGAGCGAATGATGCCGCTGCTCGAAATCCGTAATCTCGTGGTCCGCTACGGCGAGATCGAGGCGCTGCGCGGCGTCACCATCGCCGTGGAGCAGGGCCAGGTGGTCACGCTGCTAGGCGCCAACGGCGCCGGCAAGTCGACCACGCTGCGCGCGATCTCAGGCCTCGCCAAGCCCGCCTCCGGCGACATTATGTTCGACGGCCACTCGATCGCGGGCCTCGGGCCGGAAGCGATCGTCCGGCTCGGCATCTCGCACGTGCCGGAAGGCCGCCGCGTGTTTCCGGGCCTCACCGTGAAAGAGAACATCATGCTCGGCGCGTCGAACCGGAAGGTGCCGGCGTCGCAGATCTCGCGCGAGGCCGACGCGATGTTCGACCTGTTCCCGGACATCCGCGCCTTTTCCAACGCGCTCGGCTGGACGCTGTCCGGCGGCCAGCTGCAGATGGTCGCGGTGGCGCGCGGCCTGATGGCCAAGCCGCGGCTGCTGCTGCTCGACGAACCGTCGCTCGGGCTGGCGCCTGTCATCGTGCAGGCGGTGTTCCGCATCATTTCGCAGATCAGGAAGGACACCACGGTCTTGCTCGTCGAGCAAAATGCGCGCATGGGACTCTCAGTCGCCGATCACGGCTTCGTCCTCGAAACCGGGCGGATCGTGCTGGGCGGCAAGCCCGACGAATTGTGGGGCAATGAGGCCATCGCCGCGGCTTATCTCGGCGGCCACGCCAAGACCCACGCCTGACAACGTCCCGTGCTTTGCTGAGCGAGCTGGTTTTTCATGGTCACCATCAAGGTCGATAACCTCATCAACTTCGTCTCCGAGGTGTTTTCCCATTCGGAGTCCTCTCCGGAAGAGGCGAAGCGCATCGCGACCTACCTGACGACAGCGAACCTCACCGGGCATGACAGCCACGGCGTGATTCGCGTGCCCGTTTATGTCAGGTGGAAGAAGATGGGCTCGATCGTGCCGAACCAGACTCCCGAGGTGGTGGTCGACACGCCGTCGCTCGCGGTGGTCGACGGCAAGTTCGGCTATGGCCAGACCGTCACGCCGGTTGCGGTCAGACTCGGCATCGAGAAGTGCAAGAAGGCGGGGCTCGCCGCGGTCGCGCTGCGCAACTCCGGTCATCTCGGCCGCGTCGGCGACTGGGCCGAGATGGCCGCCGCCGAAGGTCTTGTTTCAATTCATTTCGTGACCGCGGCCGGCTCGCTGCTGGTTGCACCTTACGGTGGCGTCGAGAAGCGCCTGTCCACGGCGCCGTATTGCGTCGGCATTCCGCGTCAGGGCCAGGATCCGATCGTGCTCGATTTTGCGACCTCGGTTGTCGCTGAGGGCAAGTGCTTGGTGGCAAGCCGCGGCGGCAAGAAGCTGCCGATCGGCGCGCTCGTCGATGCCGACGGCACGCTGAGCGAGGATCCGCACGTGCTGTATGGGCCATACACGCCGGACGGACCGCGCGACCACACCAAGGGAACTGGCGCGATCCGCGCCTTCGGCGATCACAAGGGCTCGGGTCTCGCCTTCATCTGCGAACTGCTGGGCGGCGCGCTGACCGGCACCGGTGCGACGTCGTCGGACCGGCGCTTCGCCAACGGCATGATGGCGTTCTACATCGACCCCAAGGTGATCGACACCAGCAATTTCTTCGACGACGAAATCACCCGCTACACCGATTTCATCCGCGCCACCAAGCCGATCGCGGGGACAGATTCCGTGCTGGTTCCGGGCGATCCCGAGCGGAAAACCCGCGCCGATCGCACCAGGAATGGCATCCCCTTGCCTGACGACACCTGGGCGGCGATAGTGAATACCGCGCGCGAAGTCGGCGTCAGCGAAGTTTCTATCCAGCGGGCGACCAGCTGAACGCTCGTCCCCCAATAAACCGCAAAGGGAAACGCGATCAATGGCAAACAAGGTCAAGCAAGTCTGGGCATCGGGCAAGGCGGTGGTGAACGCGTGGCTCGCGATCCCCTCGGGATTCTCCGCCGAAGTGATCGCGCAATGCGGCTTCGACAGCGTCACCGTCGACATGCAGCACGGTGTGCAAGATTATCAGTCGATGGTGCAGTGCTTTCAGTCGATGCACGCCCATCCGGTGACGCCGATGGTCCGCGTGCCCTGGAATGAGCCCGGCATCATCGGCAAGGTGCTGGACGGCGGCGCCTATGGCGTGATCTGCCCGATGGTCAACACACCGCAGGAAGCCAAGAACCTCGTCTCCTACGCCAAGTATCCACCGAAGGGCGTGCGCTCCAACGGCCCGATCCGCGCCGGCATGTACGGCTCGGCCGGCACCTATCAGCAGACCGCCAACGACGAGATCGTGCTGCTGCCGATGATGGAGACCAAGACCGCGGTCGAGAACATGGAAGCGATCCTCGATGTCGAAGGCATCGACGGCGTCTATATCGGCCCGTCCGATCTCGGCTTCTCCTACGGCCTGGTGCCGAAGCTCGATCGCGACGAGCCGGAGATCCTCAAGATCTACGAGAAGATCATCAAGGAATGCGGCAAGCGCGGCCTCAATCCGGGCATCCACTGCTCGGGCGCCGAAGGTGCGGTGCGCGCGATCAACATGGGCTTCAAGCTCGTGACGCTGTCGAACGAGGTCGGCCTGATGCAGGTCTACGCCAAGATGCAGGTCAACGCGACCCGCGAGAAGTCCGGCGGCAAGGCGTAAGTTCTGTCCGCGATGTTAGCTCTGCTCCCTCGCCCCGCTTTCTTGTCCGCCGAAGCCCGCCTTCGGGCGAAGGCGGATGCGGGGAGAGGGTTGGGGTGAGGGGCCTCTATCCGGCGAGCACCGTCTTTGTAATTGGCAATGTGCGTCGCCCCTCACCCGAGTTCTCGCTGTGCGAGAATTCGACCTCTCCCCGTAAAGGACGGGGAGAGGTGACTAACTCCAAAGGAGAACTCCGATGGCCTCGGCACAAGTGATCCGCCTGCACGCCGACGACAGCGTCCTGATCGCGCGCGCGAGCCTGCCGCCAGGGCTGGAGGTCGCCGATGGCGTCACGACGGTCGATCGCATTCCGGCTGGCCATAAGGTCGCGACCAAGCCGATCGCGCAAGGCGAGCCGATCCGGCGCTACGGCCAGATCATCGGCTTTGCGACCCAGGCGATTGCGCCCGGCCAGCACGTGCATACGCAGAACTGCGGCATGGGCGATTTCGCCAAGGATTATGCCTATGGCGTCGACGTCAAGCCGGTGCCGAACTTCGATCTGCCGGCGACCTTCGAAGGCATCCGCCGCGCCGACGGCCGCGTCGCGACCCGCAACTATATCGGCATCCTCACCTCGGTGAATTGCAGCGCCCATGTCGCCGGCATCGTGGCCGACATGTTCAAGAAGAATCCGTTCACCGGCGACAATCCGCTCGCCGATTACCCGAATGTCGACGGCGTCGTCGCGCTGACCCACAAGACCGGCTGCGGCATGACCCAGGACGAGCCCTTGGCGCTGCTCCGCCGCACGCTCGGCGGCTATGCGCGGCACGTCAATTTCTCCAACGTCATTGTGCTCGGCCTCGGCTGCGAGGTGAACCAGATCGGCGGCCTGATGCAGGAGCAGAAGCTTGCGGGCCGGCTGCGCGCGATGGACATCCAGGAGGTCGGCGGCACCCGCAAGACGGTGGAAGCCGGCGTTGCCTTCGTGAAGGAGGCGCTCGCCGATGCCAACAAGGTCAAGCGCGAGGCGGTGCCGGCGAGCGAACTCACCGTGGCGCTGCAATGCGGTGGCTCGGATGGTTACTCCGGCGTATCCGCCAATCCGGCGCTCGGCGCGGCGAGCGATTTGCTGGTCCGTCACGGCGGCACCGTGATCCTCTCGGAGACGCCCGAGACCTATGGCGCGGAGCATCTTCTGACTCGCCGCGCCGTCAGCCGCGAGGTCGGCGAGAAGCTGGTCGGCCTGATGCGCTGGTGGGAGGAGTACACCCAGCGTGAGGGCGCTGAAATGAACGCCAATCCGAGCCCCGGCAACAAGGCCGGCGGGCTCACCACAATCCTTGAGAAGTCGCTGGGCGCGATGGCCAAGGCCGGCAGCACCAACCTCGTCGACGTCCTCAACTACGCCGAGCCCGTCACCAAGAAGGGCTTTGTGTTCATGGACACGCCGGGCTACGACCCGGTCGCCGCGACCGGGCAGGTCGCCGGCGGCGCCAACCTCGTCTGCTTCACCACCGGCCGCGGCAGCGTGTTCGGCTGCAAGCCGGCGCCGTCGATCAAGCTCGCGACCAACACGCCGATGTACAAGCGGATGGAAGACGACATGGACGTCAATTGCGGCACTATCCTCGACGGCGAGGAGAGCGTGCAGGAATGCGGCCAGCGCATCTTCGACCTCATCCTCAAGACCGCCTCGGGCCAGCCGACCAAGAGCGAGAGCTTTGACTTCGGCGGCGCCGAATTCGCGCCGTGGGTGCTGGGCGCGACGATGTAATTTAGAGCCACGATCTAGCCTTTCACTCCGCCGTCGTCCCTGCGAAAGCACTAGTGCATGCACACATCTTCTGGAATCTTTTCAACGACTTGGTCCAAGACCGCAGAGAAACAACGCATTTTTGCTGAAACCTACTTGCGGAATTGCGTCGTCGGGACCCAACCAAGTCATTGATCAAGAGTCGGTTTTTCGGCTCGAAAAGATGTGTGCATGCACTAGTGCTTTCGCAGGGACGACAAGGAAGTACGTTGGCGAATGAAGCTTCCCGGACTACGCTGCGCTCCATCCAGGCTAAGGACGGGTGGAAGGAAGCATGCGCGCGCGTCGGTGGGGAATTGTTGGATGCATCGCATTTCTCGCCGCTTTGAGTCTCGGCGTCGGTTCGGCTGACGCCGCAACCATAGTCGCTCTTGGCGCGAGCAATACCTACGGCAAGGGCGTGGCGCGCAACCAGGCCTATCCCGCGCAGCTCGAAGCGATCTTGCGGACGAAGGGATTGAACGTCCGTGTCGTGAATGCCGGCATCAACGGCGACACCACGGAAGGGATGCTGCAACGCCTCGACCGGGCCGTCCCGAACGGGACCCGCGCGGTGATTCTCCAGCCGGGCGGCAATGATCGACGCAAGGGCAGCCCTGACCGGACAGCGGATATTCAAAGTCGCCTCAGCACCCGCGGCATCGCGGTGATCATGCTCCCTAACGGGATGCTGGGTGGACTCCCCCATCAGCCCGATGGTGTGCATTTGACCCCCGACGGCTATCACATGCTCGCCGAGCAACTCGCGTCGCAGGTATCCGGCGCGATCGGCCGCTAGCAATCGCGTAGTCCGGATGAAGCCAACGGGTCGCGCGATTGCGCGCCCGATGACAGGCTCCGCGCAATCCGGGACTCTTCCTGCGGATGAAGACCCCGGATTTCGCTTTCGCTCCATCCGGGCTACTGATCACGCCCTTACCTTGGGCACGCCGTGCCCGTTGTTAGTGCTTGATGTCGACCGGAACCAGTGTTCTGCTCAAAAAAGCTGCTGGAGCCCTCGGTCCGTGTCGATATCCGTCGCACTGCATCACGTCACGCACTACAAATACGACCGGCCGATCGATCTCGGGCCTCAGACCATTCGGCTTCGGCCCGCGCCGCATACGCGCACGCCGATCACGAGCTATTCGCTCAAGGTCTCGCCCGCCAATCACTTCGTGAACTGGCAACAGGACCCGCAGGGCAACTGGCTGGCGCGCTACGTCTTTCCCGAGAAGACCACCGAGCTCAAGGTCGAGGTCGATTTCACCGCTGACATGACGGTGGTCAATCCGTTCGACTTCTTCGTCGAGCCCTATGCCAACAGCTTTCCGTTCGAATATCCCGGCGATCTCAAGACCGAGCTCGCGTCCTATCTCGAGACCGATGAGCCCGAGCCACTGCTCGCGGCTTACCTGAAGGAGATTCCGCGCCAGGCCGACAGCACCGTCAACTTCCTGGTCGAGCTGAACGCGCAGCTACAGAAAAAGATCAGCTACGTCATCCGCATGGAGGCCGGCATCCAGACGCCGGAGGAGACGCTGGCCGCGGGCTCCGGCTCCTGCCGCGACTCGGCGTGGCTCTTGATCCAGACGCTGCGCCACCTCGGGCTCGCCGCGCGTTTCGTCTCCGGCTATCTCATTCAGCTGCGACCGGACATCGATCCGCTCGAGGGGCCGCGCGAGGTCGAGAGCGATTTCACCGACCTGCACGCCTGGGCCGAGGTCTATCTGCCGGGCGCGGGCTGGATCGGTCTCGACGTCACCTCCGGCATGCTGACGGGCGAGGGCCACATCCCGGTCTGTGCCACGCCACACTATCGCTCGGCCGCGCCGGTGACCGGCACCGCGGGTGTCGCCAATGTCGAATTCGGCTTCGAGATGAGCGTCAAGCGCATCGGCGAGGCGCCGCGCATCACCAAACCATTCTCCGATGAATCCTGGGCGCGGCTCGACCGGCTCGGCGAGCAGGTCGATGCCGATCTGAGGAAAGACGATGTGCGCCTGACCATGGGCGGCGAGCCGACCTTCGTTTCGGTCGACGATCTGGAATCGCCGGAGTGGAATGTTGCCGCGGTCGGTCCGACCAAGCGCGCGCTCGCCGACGAATTGATCCGCAAGCTGCGCACGCGGTTCGCGCCGGGCGGCCTGCTGCATTACGGCCAGGGCAAATGGTATCCCGGCGAGAGCCTGCCGCGCTGGGCGTTCGGTCTGTACTGGCGCAAGGACGGCAAGCCGATCTGGAAGAATGCCGAGTTGATCGCCGGCATCGAGAATTCGCGCAGGGCCGAGATCGCGGAGGCCCAGCGTTTCGTCGAAGTAACAGCAACCAAGCTTGGTCTCGGCGCCGACTATGCCATGCCGGCTTATGAAGACCCCGCCTTCTGGCTGCAGCGTGAGGCCGGCCTGCCGGCCAATGTCAGCCCGGCGAATTCCAAGCTGACCGATCCGGAAGAGCGCGCCCGGATGGCGCGGGTGTTCGACGAGGGGCTGACCACGCCGAAAGGTTACGTGCTGCCGATCCAGCGCTGGAGCCCGCTCGGCGATCGCGTGCCGGCACGCTGGCGCAGCGAGCGCTGGAAGATCCGGCGCAGCCATCTGTTCCTGTCACCCGGCGACTCGCCGCTGGGCTTGCGGCTTCCGATCGCCTCGCTCGAATATGTGCCGCCGGACGATTATCCCTACGTCGTCGAACGCGATCCGATGGCGCCGCGCGACGTGCTTTCCGACGAGCTGCAGCAAGCCTTGAAGGAGATTCCCGAGCCGCTGCCGGTGCGCACCGCGATGTCGATCGAGGTTCGCGACGGCGTGCTGTGCGCTTTCATGCCGCCGGTCGAGAAGGTCGAGGATTATCTCGACCTGATCGCAGCGATCGAAGCCGCCGCCGAGGAGCTGCAGCTGCAAGTCCATGTCGAAGGTTACCCGCCGCCTTTCGATCCGCGCATCGAGGTGATCAAGGTGACGCCGGATCCCGGCGTGATCGAGATCAACGTGCAGCCGGCGCAAAGCTGGCGCGAGGCCGTCGACATCACGCTCGGCCTCTATGAGGACTCCGCCAAGACGCGGTTAGGGGCCAACCGTTTCCTGATCGACGGCCGCCACACCGGCACCGGCGGCGGCAACCACATCGTGGTCGGCGGCAGCAGGCCGGAGGATTCTCCGTTCCTGCGCCGGCCCGATCTGTTGAAAAGCCTCGTGCTGTACTGGCAGCGTCATCCGTCGCTGTCCTATCTGTTTTCCGGCATGTTCATCGGCCCGACCAGCCAGGCGCCGCGCATCGACGAGGCGCGGCATGACGGCCTCTATGAGCTGGAGATCGCGCTGTCGCACGTGCCGCCGCCGGGCATGGACGCGCCGCTGTGGCTGGTCGACCGCTTGTTCCGGCATATCCTGGTCGACATCACCGGCAACACCCATCGCGCCGAGATCTGCATCGACAAGCTCTATTCGCCCGACGGCCCGACCGGCCGGCTCGGCCTCGTCGAATTCCGCGCGCTCGAAATGCCGCCCGACCCGCGGATGTCGCTGGCGCAGCAACTGTTGATCCGCGCGCTGATCGCAAAGCTGTGGCGTGAGCCGCAGCAGGGCCGGTTCGTGCGCTGGGGCACCGCGCTGCATGACCGCTTCATGCTGCCGCATTTCCTCTGGGAGGATTTTCTCGGCGTCCTCGCCGAGCTCAAGCAATCCGGCTACGACGTCGAGCCGGAATGGTACCAGGCGCAACTTGAATTCCGTTTCCCCGCCTTCGGCCGCGTTCATCATGGTGGCGTCGGTCTCGAACTGCGGCAGGCGCTCGAACCCTGGCATGTGCTGGGCGAGGAGGGCACCTCGGGCGGCACCGTGCGCTACGTCGATTCGTCGGTCGAGCGTCTGCAGGTGAAGGCGACCGGATTCGTCGAGGGGCGCCATGTCATCACCTGCAACGGCAGACGGATGCCGATGACCGAGACCGGCCGTGCCGGCGAGGCGGTCGCCGGTGTTCGTTTCAAGGCCTGGCAGCCGGCCTCCGGCCTGCATCCGACCATTCCCGTGCATGCGCCGCTGACGTTTGACCTGATCGACACCTGGAACGGCCGCTCGCTCGGCGGCTGCGTCTATCATGTCGCCCATCCCGGCGGCCGCAACTACGAGACCAAGCCGGTCAATTCCTACGAGGCCGAGGCGCGGCGGCTGGCGCGCTTCCAGGAGCACGGCCATACCCCGGGCAAGATCGAGACGCCGCCGGAGGAACGCACAATTGAGTTTCCCTTGACCCTCGACTTGCGGACGCCGCTCCTGCACTAATTGTGTCAAGGGGAAGTGGAATGTCCGCATCGGGTGGCCAAGGCAATAGTCAAGGCAGCAGTCAGGAGAGCAGGGCCCGTCCCGGTCAGCGCCGGATGGCGCAGTGGACCCGCGACTATGTCCGGCTGCCCGGCATTCCCGACGAGTATATTGCAGACAACGGCGCGCCGCGGCCGGTCTGGGCCCGCTTCTTCGACGCCTTTGCCGCGCTGTCGCCGGCCGATATCGAGCGCCGCTTCGCCTCCGCCGATCGCCATCTGCATGAGGCCGGCGTCACCTATCGCGCGCCGGGCGACACTTCCGACCGGATCTGGCCGCTCAGCCATCTGCCGCTGATCATCGATGCGGCGGACTGGCGGCAGCTCGCCGCCGGCGTCGCGCAACGCGCGCAGCTTCTGGAGATGGTGCTGGCCGATCTCTACGGCGAAGGGCGGCTTGTTGCCGACGGCGCCATCCCCGCGGCGGCGATTGCCGGCAGCAGCGAGTATCTGCGCGCGGTCAGCGGCATCAAGCCGCCGGGGGGCCGCTATCTGCATCTCTATGCCGCCGACATCGGCCGCGGGCCCGACGGCCGCTGGTGGGTGCTCGGCGATCGCACGCAGGCACCGTCGGGCGCGGGCTACGCGCTGGAAAACCGCCTGGTGCTGTCGCGCGCCTTTTCCAATCTCTACAAGTCGATGAATGTCGAGCGCGTCGCGCCGTTCTTCGAGGCGTTCCGCGATTCGCTGCGCGCCAGCGCTGATCGCGACGAGCCGCGGATCGGCCTGCTGACGCCCGGCGCGTTCAGCGAGACCTACTTCGAGCACGCCACGCTGGCGCGCTATCTCGGTTTCCTGCTGGTCGAGGGCGACGATCTCGCGGTCTCAGGCGATCGCGTCCACATCCGCACCGTCGCCGGGCTGAAGCGGCTCGACGTGCTGCTGCGCCGGGTCGATTCCAACATGCTCGATCCGCTCGAGCTCGACGCGTCCTCCTATCTCGGCGTGCCCGGGCTTGTCGAGGTTCTCCGCAAGGGCGGCGTCGTGGTCGCCAACATGCCGGGCTCCGGCGTGATGGAGGCGAGGGCGCTGCTCGGCTTCCTGCCCAATCTGTGCCGGCGCCTGCTCTCTGAAGACCTGATGATGCCGCACATCGCGACCTGGTGGTGCGGCCAGAAATCCGCGCGCGAGCATGTGCTGTCGCGGCTCGACGAGTTCGCGATCGAAGGCGCCTATGGCCGCGGCGTTGCGGATTTTCCCGGCAACGGACCGGTGCTCCCGGGCGAATTGTCAGCCGTGGACCGCGACCGCCTGAAGGATGCCATCAGCCATCGCGGCATCGATTATGTCGGTCAGGAGCTGGTGCGGCTGTCGACCACGCCGGTATGGGAGAACGGTCGCATCGCGCCGCGTCCGTTCGTGTTGCGGGTGTTCGCAGCGGCGACGCCGAGCGGCTGGACTGTGCTGCCCGGCGGCTTCTGCCGGATTGCCGATCGGGCCGATGCGCGCGCGGTGTCGATGGGCGATGGCGCGGTGTCCGCCGATGTCTGGGTGGTCTCCGACAAGGCGGTTGAGACCTCGACCCTGCTGCCGGCGGTCGACACCGTCCGCATCCGCCGCATCGCCGGCGTGCTGCCGAGCCGCGCCGCCGACAATCTGTTCTGGCTCGGCCGCTATCTGGAGCGTGCCGAGGCCACCATCCGGCTGATCCGCGCGCTGTGCACGCCGCTGCGCGATCCTGCGCGCGCGAATTCGAACGGCTCGGCGCCGGCGATGCATTCGGCCGAGCGCATCCAGCGCATGCTGGTCGCCTGGGGCGCGGCCTCGCAGACCGCGCGCGCCAATCTCGCCAAGGTCGCGCTCGAAGCGTTGCAGAGCGAGGAGAAATTCGGTTCGGCGCTGTCGCTGGTGCGATCCGCGCAGCGCACGGCGACCTCGCTCCGCGAGCGGCTGTCGCCGGACGCCTGGCAGGTCATCACCGAGATGGCTGATCGGCTGGCCATCGAAGTTCATGACGATGACGGCGTCGTCAGCGCCGCCGAGCTGACCCTGCAGGAGCTCGCAAGCTTCGCCGGCCTCGCGCAGGAAAACATGAACCGCGCCGCCGGCTGGCGCTTCCTCGAGATGGGACGTCGCGCCGAGCGCGCCGTCAACACCACGCGCTTTGCCCGTCAGTTCGCCTATGACGAAGCCGGTGACGAGGACCTCGACGTTCTGCTCACGCTGGTGGACTGCCAGATCACTTATCGCTCGCGCTATCTGGTGCAGCCGCTGCTCGCACCGGTGCGCGATCTGGCGGTGCTCGACCCCTATAATCCGCGCTCGGTCGCATTCCAGGTCGCGGCGCTGAACGAGCATGTTGCCGCGCTGCCGAGCCTGAAGGAGCATGGCCTGATCGAGCGGCCGCAGCGTCTTGCCGTCGCGGTCGAGGCAATGCTCACAACGGCTGAAGCCTCGAGCCTCGACGTCAAGACGCTGTTCGCGCTGGAGCAGGATCTGCTCAACCTCGCCGACGCGATCGGGCTGCATTACTTCCCGCACGGACCGAATGCCAGCCGGCCGGAGAAGCTCACGGGGCTGGCGTGATCTACGACATCCGTCACGTCACGACTTATAGCTACGAGACCCAGGTCAGCTTCGCGCGCTGCTCGCTGCGGCTGGAGCCGGTCACTGGCGACGGGCAGCAGCTGATCTCGCATTCGGTCGAGATCCGTCCGAGGCCCGCGGAACGCACCGCAAGGCGCGACTTCTTCGGCACGCTCACTGAAAGCGTCCTGATCGAGACCGCGCATCGCAGTCTGCGCATCGATGCCCGCTCGCGGGTCTCGGTGGCGCGGCAGCCGCCGGCGCGCGACGCCGCCAGTCCGCCCTGGGAGGACGTGCGTGACAACGCGTTCGAGGCGTTGAGCCTCGATGCGGCCTCGCCGGTCGGCTACGTCTTTGCCAGCGCGCTGGTGCCGGTGCTACGGCCCGTGACGGCCTACGCTTCCGCGAGCTTCTCGCCCGGTGGTGGCATCCTCACCGGGGCTGCCGACCTGATGCGCCGTATCCGCAACGACTTCAAATACGATCCCAAGGCGACCGTGATCTCGACGCCGCTTCGCGACGTGTTCGAAAAGCGACATGGCGTGTGCCAGGACTTTGCCCATGTGATGATCGCGGGGCTGCGCGGCCTCGGCCTGCCCGCGGCCTATGTCAGCGGCTATTTGCGCACCATTCCGCCGCCGGGCCAGCCACGGCTGCAGGGCGCGGACGCCACCCATGCCTGGGTCTCGGTCTGGTGCGGCAGCGCGCTCGGCTGGGTCGGGTTCGACCCGACCAACGATCTGATGGTCGGAAGCGACCACATCATTCTCGCCATCGGCCGCGACTTTGCCGACGTCTCGCCGGTCGATGGCGTCATCGTCGGCGCGCGCAAGCAGAAGCTCGCCGTTGCGGTCGACGTGCTGCCGGTGGAGTGAGCGAGGCGGGCGGGCGGCGCGTTCGATCGTGCCAATGCGGTCGCGATCAGGCGACGTGCCGCTTGCCCGATTTGTCCCACCCGATCGGGCTCACGATGATGCGGTCGCGGCCTTCACGCTTGGCCTGATAGAGCGCAAGGTCCGCGGCCTTGAGCAGATCGCGCGACGTGCGCTCGTGGTCCGGGACGAGGCAGGACAATCCGATGCTGACGGTCGGCAATTCAGGCTCGGATTCCCGCGCAGCCGCCAGCTTGGTGCGAATCCGTTCGGCAATTTCCAGGGCGCCCGTCTTGCCGATGCCCGGCAGCAACACCGAAAACTCCTCGCCGCCATAGCGGGCACCGAGATCAGTTGCACGCTTGGCGCTGCCTGCAATGCACCATCCCACGGTGGTGAGCACGGCGTCGCCGGCCTGATGCCCGTACGTGTCGTTGTAGATCTTGAAATGATCGACGTCGATCATCAGAAGCGAGACCGGCGCCTTTGCGCGCATGCCACGGCGCCATTCTACGTCAAGGGTATCGTCAAGGCGGCGGCGGTTGGCTAGGCCTGTCAGTGCATCCGTGTTCGCGAGGTGCGCGAGCCGGTCTTCCGCGGCGGCCCGCCGTTTGAGAGCGGCCACCAGGTAGAACATCAGCACGATCGAGAAGCCGCAGAGCGCTGCAACCACGCTGCCGATCAGCCAGAGCTGTTGCCACCAGTCGGCATAGATGCCGTCGAGCGCGAGACCCTCGGCGATGAGCAGGCGATTGTGTCCGACCGCCTGGAAAACATAGAGCCGGCTGACATGATCGACGATCGATTTCGTGACGTAGGAGCCGGATTGTCGTGCCGGAAATTGCTTGAAGACCAGAGAGTCCTTGATGCTTTGCCCGATCTTGCTGATGTCGAACGGGGCGCGCATCAGTATGACGCCATCGCTGTTGAACAGCGCCATGCTGTCGCCGAAGCCGAAGTTCAGCTTGCGAAACAGATTGTGGAAATAGCTGAGTCGCATGCTGCCCGCGACCACGCCGGCAAAGGAACCGTCGTCATTGTTGATGCGGCGGCTGAGGCTGATCAGATATTCGCCGTCAGAGGTAATCCACGGAGCGCTGATGAACAGCCCGCTGTCCGCTCGCGTCTGATGTGCCCGGAAGAAGTCTCGATCGGCGAGATTTGCGGCCCGCGGCGTCACTGACTTGGAATCGAGCGTGACGTCCCCCGCCGCATTCAGCACGAGGATCGAGCCGAGGTCCTTGGCCGTGGCGGCGCGGTCGAACAGCACGACCTGACGAAGCTCCGGGCTGATCTTGCCGAGCTCCGGCAGCTTGACGCCGTCGGCGACGGCCTGGAGCGAGAGGTCGTAAAGGTCGATGTTGCGGTCGATCTCGCTGGCGATGGAGGCGACGAGGTTGGTCGCACCTTGCTTCGCATGCTGATAGTCCTTGCCCGCCATCTCCCAGAGGATGGATGCGCAGATCGCCGAAAAGCAGAGAACGAGGCCGATCCCGAGCGCAAGGAGCCGTTTGGTCGGCACTGCCTTCGGCTTTGGCAAAAGCCCGTTCATTGCTTGCTTCCACTTCCCCGCGCCCTCGCGCAGCGACGCTTTTCTATGGAGGCATCAAATTGAGAAATGCGACCCGAAGCGGAGGCAATTTGCGTCCGTGCGTTGGGAGAGTCTTAACCATCCGGATTGCCGGGGCCCTTTCGCAGGGCCCGCCACATCGCCGCTCAGGTTCCGGTCCGCTGCAGGCCGTCGGCCGCGTCGCCGCGCAGGTTGCGGAAGAACTGCTCGACCTCGCGCGACAGCGTCTCGGCAGTTGTGGTCAGATCGTTCGAGGCCGCGAGCACCGATTCCGCCGCCTTGCTGGTCTGGTCCATGTCATCGCGGAGCGAGCCGACATTGGTAACCAGGGTCTCGTTGCCCTGGGCGGCCATCTGGGCATTGGCGGAGATTTCGCGCGTCGCCGCGTCCTGCTGGCCGACCGCGCTCGCGATGTTCGCGGTGACGTTGCTGATCTCGCGCACCGCCTGGCCGATCTCGCGCACGGCGGCCACCGAGTTGCGGGTCGAGGCCTGGATCAGGCCCACATTCTCGCTGATCTCGGCGGTTGCCTTCGCGGTCTGGCCGGCCAGCGCCTTGACCTCATGCGCGACGACGGCGAAGCCACGGCCGGCATCGCCGGCGCGGGCGGCTTCGATGGTGGCGTTGAGGGCGAGCAGGTTGGTCTGCTCGGCGATCGCCTGGATCAGGCTCAGCACCCCGTCGATGCGCTGGGTGGTGGCGGCAAGGCCCTCGATCTCGGTGATCGAGCGGTCGGTGCGCGCACCGGCCTGATCGACTGCGCCGGACGACTGCTTGACCTGGCGGCCGATCTCCTCGACCGAGGCGGAGAGTTCTTCGGCTGCGCCCGCCACCGCGGAGACGTTGCTCGAAGCCTGTTCGGTGGCGCCTGCCGCCGCCACCGCGCGGCCGCTGGCGTCCGACGCGACGGTTGCGATGGTCTGCGCGGTTTGACGCATCGTCGCGGCGTTGTCGTGCACCGCGCGGAGCACCTCGCCGATCGTGCCACGGAACGCTTCGACGAAGGTCTCGATATGCCGGCCGCGCGCGTCGCGCGCCTCGGAATCCTGTACGACCTGCGCGTTGAGGCTGCGATTGCGGTCCATCGCCTCCTGGAAGACCTTGATGGCGCGTGCCAGTGCGCCGATCTCGTCGCTGCGCCCGACATGCGGTACTTCGACATGGTCGGTGCCCTCGGCGACGCGCTTGATCGTCATGGTGATCTGCGACAGCGGCCGGGCCACCGAGCGGGCGATGATCAGCACGCCGAGTACCACCACAATCAAGGCCAGGGCGCCGAGGCCGGTCAGCACCAGCGCCATCGTGCGGTTGGTGTCGGTCTCCCGCGCCAGCTTCTTGCTGCGCTCGGCATAGACCTTGGAGAGCGCCTCGAGATCCTTGTTCAGCGCGGTGCGCACGTCGCGGTTGGCGTCGTTGTCGCCCCACTCCCGCCCGGCTGCGGCGCCGATCTCGATGCCGCGGCGTACCAGCTCCTTGCGGAAATCGATGAACTGCTCGATGCGCTTCTTGAACACCGCGAACTGGGCGGCGTCGTCGGCCTGCACCAGCGTTTCCCAGTTCTTGACCACGCCGAGAATGCGTTCGTTGAACGCCAGCAGCCCGTCGCCGTATTTCTTCACCGCTGCCGGGTCGGTCGACATGTAGATGCCGCGGGATTCCATCACCACGGCGTAGACCAGTGAATTGACCCGCTCGACATTGAGTGCGGCACGGCTTGCGAGGTCGACGGCCTCGGTCAGCTCGGCATTACGCCGCGCATTGTATTCGGACAGGAAGGTGATGGCCGCGGTCAGCGCCGCAATCAGCGCAAACGTCGAGTACAGCCTGGCAGCAAGCGAGAATCGGGACGCCATTGGAGGCCGGGACATGGAGATGGGGAATGTGACGGGGGCGGGCATTGCGGGGCACTCCAAGAGGCCGGGGAGTACCTTCGGCCGATTAAAGCTTATGCAAAATTTTCATGGACAATTTCTTAACGCGCGAGATTTGTGCAGCCGCAACCGTTAAAATCTGTAAATAATCCCAATGCCTTATGGGCCGCTTTGAGTCTGCCGGGTGCTCGCGGCTTGCGGTCGTGCCGAGGCTGCGCCGCCGTTACCGGCAAAGGCGCCAGCACGCGGGGCGAAGCCGATGGCACGCCTTTCGCAAAGAGGTGCTAGATTGCGCTGCCCCAGCCCGCGACGAACCCCTCATGCTCTATCGTCACACCATCGACGCCACCAATTACGCATTCGACGATCTGCGCATCCTGCTTGCCAAGGCCTCGCCGCCGCGTTCAGGCGACCGCCTGGCCGGCATCGTCGCCGACAGCGCGGAGGAGATGATCGCAGCGCGGCTTGCGCTGGCCAATGTTCCGCTCAAACAATTCCTCGATGAGCCTGTCATTCCCTATGAGGCTGACGAAGTCACCCGCCTGATCCTCGACAGCCACGACGTTGCCGGCTTTCTGCCGGTGTCGTCGCTCACCGTCGGCGGATTCCGCGACTGGCTGCTGTCGGATGCCGCCAGCGGGGAAGCGATCAAGAAGATCTCGCGCGGCATCACGCCAGAGATGGTTGCGGCGGTGTCGAAGCTGATGCGCAACCAGGATCTGATCTTGGTCGCGAAGAAATGCGAGGTGACGACCCGCTTCCGCAACACCACCGGTTTGCGCGGGCGAATGAGCACGCGGCTGCAGCCGAACCATCCCTTCGACGATCCCAAGGGCATCACCGCCTCGATTCTCGACGGGCTGCTGCTGGGAGCGGGCGATGCCTGCATCGGCATCAATCCGGCGAGCGACGACCCGAACGTCATCGGCACGCTGCTGCGGCTGTTGGACGACATCATCACGCGATTCGAGATTCCGACGCAGGGCTGCGTGCTGACCCATGTCACGACCACGCTCGGACTGATCGGGCAGGGGCTGCCGGTCGATCTCGTGTTCCAGTCGATCGCCGGCACCGAGGCGGCCAATCGCAGTTTCGGCGTCGACCTCTCGCTGTTGCGGGAGGCCCGGGAAGCCGGGCTGTCGCTGCGCCGCGGCACGGTCGGTGACAATGTGATGTATTTCGAGACCGGGCAGGGCTCAGCGCTGTCCGCCAATGCCCATCACCAGGTCGACCAGCAGACCTGCGAGGCGCGGGCCTATGCGGTGGCGCGTGCGTTCGAACCGCTGCTCGTCAACAGCGTGGTCGGCTTCATCGGTCCTGAGTACCTCTATGACGGCAAGGAAATCATCCGCGCCGGGCTCGAGGACCACTTCTGCGGCAAGCTGCTCGGCCTGCCGCTCGGGATCGACGTCTGCTACACCAACCACGCCGAGGCGGATCAGGACGACATGGACAATCTCCTGACGCTGCTCGCGGCCGCCGGCGTGAACTTCATCATGGGCGTGCCGGGCGCGGATGACGTCATGCTGAACTATCAGTCGACATCGTTTCACGATGCGCTCTATGTCCGCGACCTTTTCGGCCTGAGGCGGGCCCCCGAATTCGACGACTGGCTCGCGCGCGTCGGCCTTGCCGGGCAGGACTTCCGCCTCGTGGCCGATGCGGAGCGGCTGCCCGACCTCGCTGCCAGGCTCCTGACCTGAGGGGGATAGCGAAATTCTGCAGAGCAACTATCTCGTCGTTATGACGTTAAGTAGTGCCACAATGTTGAAGAATTTCTGGCCCAGCGTTCCGCGCCGTGGTTAGATTTGCCGGTGCTTCGGGGTCGCTTGATGAGAGCTGAGGGCATAGAGACAGTACGACGTATCCTCTGCGTTTTTCCGCGCTATACGTCGTCGTTTGGGACCTTCGAGCACGCCTACCCCCTCACTGACGGCGTCAAGGCGTTCATGCCGCCGCAGGGCCTGCTGCTGATCGCCGCATACCTTCCCGAGAACTGGCCGGTGCGTTTCGTCGACGAGAATCTGCGTCCGGCGACGGCGGAGGATTTCGAGTGGGCGGATGCCGTGTTCGTCAGCGGTATGCATATCCAGCGCCAGCAGATGAACGACATCTGCCATCGCGCGCATGACCATGACCTGGTGGTCGCGATCGGCGGCCCGTCGGTCAGTGCTTGCCCGGACTACTATCCCTCATTCGACTACCTCCACGTCGGCGAGCTCGGCGATGCGACCAATGAGCTGATCAAGCGTCTGGCTGATGATACCAGCCGTCCCGACGAGCAGGTGGTGCTTAAAACCATCGACCGGCTGCCGATGACGGAATTCCCGCTGCCGGCCTATGAGCTCGCCGAAACCAAGAAGTATTTCCTCGGCAGCATCCAGTTCTCCTCGGGCTGCCCCTATCAGTGCGAGTTCTGCGACATCCCCGGGCTCTATGGCCGCAATCCGCGCCTGAAGTCGCCGCAGCAGATCATCGCCGAGCTCGACAAGCTGCGCGCCTGTGGTGCCACCGACACCGTGTATTTCGTCGACGACAATTTCATCGGTAACCGCAAGGCGGCGAGCGAGCTGTTGCCGCACCTGATCGAGTGGCAGAAGCGCACCGGATATGTCACGCGCCTCGCCTGCGAGGCGACGCTCAACATCGCCAAGCGCCCCGAGATCCTGGAGAAGATGCGCGAAGCCTACTTCGTGACGATCTTCGTCGGCATCGAGACGCCCGATCCCGACGCGCTGAAGGCCATGCACAAGGATCAGAACATGATGGTTCCGATCCTCGAGGGTGTGCGCACCATCAATTCGTTCGGCATGGAGGTCGTCTCCGGCATCATCATGGGGCTCGATACCGACAAGCCCCAGACCGGCGATGCGTTGCTCTCCTTCGTCGAGGAGTCGCGGATTCCGCTGCTCACCATCAACCTGCTGCAGGCGCTGCCGAAGACGCCATTGTGGGATCGGCTCGAAAAAGCCGGGCGGCTGATCGATGACGAGGGCCGCGACTCCAATGTCGAGTTCCTGCTGCCCTATGAGGACGTGGTCAGTTCCTGGCGCAAATGCATGGAAGTTGCCTACGAGCCGAAGAGGCTGTTCGCGCGCTATTTGCATCAATGCAACTACACCTATGCCAATCGCATCAAGGTGCCGGTGAGTCCCGAAATGAAGAGCTGGGCCAACATCCGGCGCGGCCTGATCATGCTCCGCAATATCTTCTGGAAGGTCGGCGTGCTCGGCGACTACAAGCGCGTGTTCTGGAAGTTTGCGCTCGGCCGGCTCAAGCGCGGCGACATCGAGGGGTTGATCTCGGCGACGCTGGTTGCCCATCATTTGATCACCTTTGCGCGTGCAGCCTCCAGCGGCCGGCAGAACGCCTCGAACTACTCGATCCGGCTGCGCGAGGCTTCCGTCCCCGCCGAATAACAGCATGACGACACCGCCGGCGCCCTTGTCCCCTTCGCTTGCCGATCTGCGCGAGCTTACGCCGGCGCGCGTCGGCCTTGGCCGGTCCGGGGCCAGCCTGCCGACCGATGCGCTGCTGTCGTTCACGCTCGACCATGCCCGCGCCCGCGACGCTGTCCACGCCGCCTTCGATGTCAGCGGGATCGCGGCCGGTCTTGCCGGCCTCGGCATCACGCCGCTTGAGGTGTCGAGCCAGGCGCACAGCCGGCGCGACTATCTGCGGCGGCCCGATCTCGGGCGCATGCTGGATTCTGCGTCGCGGCGGTCGCTCGAGACCTGCGGCATCACCGCCTGCCCCTGCGCCATCGTGATCGGTGACGGCCTGTCGCCGACGGCGGTCAATGTGCATGCCGTCGAATTGATCCGGCATCTCGTGCCCCGCCTTGCGGCCGACAACATCGACGCCGGCGCGGTGATTGCAGCGTCCGGGGCGCGGGTCGCGCTCGGTGACGAGATCGGCGCCATCATCGGCGCGCGCATGTTGGTGATGCTGATCGGCGAACGGCCGGGCCTGTCCGCACCCGACAGCCTCGGCGCCTATCTCACCTTCGCGCCGCGGATCGGTCTCACCGACGCCGACCGCAACTGCATCTCCAACATCCACCATGCCGGGCTGAGCTATGCGGAAGCCGCATTCAGGATTTCGTGGCTTGTGCGCGAGGGCCTGGCACGCCAGATCACAGGGGTCGCTTTGAAAGATGAAAGCGGCGGTGGATCGTCGAGGAATGCGCTACCAGGGTGTGACAAATCAGATACTTAATGGCGGGGATCGGCGGTTCCCTGTCGATTTGGTCAGCCCCTCGCGCTTGCGAGCAAAGGGGCGGGCAGGTAAAACCGGCGCCGGTCAATATTCGCGTGTTTTCAAGGACTAGCGCCGATCAGTTGCGCTCACCCGCTTCATTCGCGCCCCTAGACCCAAGCTAGACAGATTGAGCCGTTTTCAGAACTGGACAGGGCATGCTCGAAAAGAATTCCGAAAGTCAGGTCCACGTCGAGAAGATCGAAGAGCCGCGGTCGGGCCTCAGCATCGCGTTCGGGATCGAGCGTCTCGGCCTGATCCCGATGCGGGCGCCGATCCTGTCCTGCATCGTCCTCGTTCTGTTGCTGATCGGCGCCGTGTTCGGCGTGCAACGGATCAAGATCGACGACTCGCTGTCGCAGCTGTTCCGCTCCGACTCCAAGGACTACAAGCAGTATGAGGCGGTGACCAAGCGCTTCCCGGCGACCGAGTTCGACGTGCTCGTCGTGGTCGAAGGCAAGACGCTGCTCGAGCGCGACAATCTCGGCAAGCTGCGTGACATGGTCACGGATCTGCAACTCGTCGAGGGCGTGCGCGGCCTGGTGTCGCTGTTCTCCGCGCGCCAGGCGCCGGAGCGAGGTAAGCTGCCGGCGGCGTTGTTCCCGAACGAGCTGCCCGAGGGCGCGGCCTACGACAAATTCGTCGAGACGGTCAAAAGCAACGAGATCATCCGCGGCAAGCTGCTGTCGGAGGACGGCACGCTCGCGCTGATCGTGCTGTCGCTCGAGCCCGAAGTGGTCGGCAGCAACAAGCTCAGCAAGGTGGTCGGCGACATCAGGAAGATCATGGCCGACGACCTCGGCGGCAGCGGGCTCAATGCGCAATTGTCCGGCGTGCCGGTCATGCAGCTCGAGATCCGCAACGCGGTCGAGCGCGACGGCCTGACCTACAACATCCTCGGCATCCTCGCCGGCTGCATCATCGCCATCATCTTCTTCCGCAAGATATCCTTCATGGTGGCGGCGGCGTTCCCGCCGATGATCGCGATCCTGCTCGCGCTCGGCGGCCTCGGCTGGGCCAATTTCAATCTCAACATGTTCCTCAACGTGATGACGCCGCTCATCATGGTGATCAGCTTCTCCGACTCGATGCAGCTGACATTCGCGGCGCGCGACCGGCTGATCGCCGGGCAGGACAAGTTCACCGCGTTCAAGAATGCGGTGCTGGTGGTCGGACCGGCCTGCGTGCTGACGCACGGCACGGCCGGAATTTCCTTCATCGCGCTGCAGTTCTCGGATTCCGACCTGATCCGCAAGTTCGGCGAGGCCGGGCTTGCGGCGACCATCATCGCATTGATCGCGGTGCTGTCGCTGGTGCCGGTGTTCGGCGTCCTGTTCGTGCGCAACGAGAAGATCTTTGCGGTCAAGTTCCAGAGCGCGGATGCCGGCGTGCAGGCGCTGCGCAATTTCTGCTACTGGATCGCGGTGCGCATGGTCGGCCGTCCCGGGCTGTTCAGCCTGCTTGCGCTGATCGTGGTCGGCGGCCTCGGCATCATCTACGCCAATCTCGAGCCGCGCTACCGGCTCGCCGATCAGGTGCCGGACAAGCGGCAGGCGGTGGCGGCGTCGAGCCGGCTCGACGCCAAGCTGACCGGCGCCAATCCGGTCGATGTGCTGATCGAATTCCCCAAGGGGCAATCGCTGTACTCGCCAGAGACCTTGAAGACGATTGCCGATGTCCATGCAATGGTCGAGGACTCTGCCGGCGTCGGCAACGTCTGGTCGCTGGAGACCTTGCGGCGCTGGCTCGCCGAAAAGGCCGGCAGCAATGATGTCGCGACGCTGAAGGAATATGTCGACCTGATCCCCGAACACCTGGTGCGCCGGTTCATCGACAAGAATCAGGATGCTGTCGTGGTGTCGGGCCGCGTCCCGGATGTGGACTCGAGCCAGTTGCTTCCGGTGGTGAACAAACTCGATCATTCGCTGGACAAGGTGCGCGCCGAGCATCCCGGCTACGAGATCGCGGTCACGGGTCTGTCGGTGATTGCCGCACGCAACAGCGCCAGCATGATCGAGAAGCTCAACCACGGCCTCACCATCGAATTCCTGCTGGTCGCGATCTTCATCGGGCTCGCATTCCGCTCGATCGTGGTGATGTTCTCCTGCATCCTGCCGGGCATCTTCCCGGTGGTGCTGTCGGGCACGGTGCTGTGGCTGCTCGGGGAGGGGCTGCAATTCGCCAGCGTGGTGGCTTTGACGGTGTCGTTCGGCCTCGGCCTCAGCGCCACCATCCACTTCCTCAATCGCCTGCGGCTCGAGACCAAGCCGGGTGTCACGCCGGAACTTGCGGTGGAGCGCGCCACCGTCCTGGTCGGCCCAGCGCTGATCCTGACCACGGTGGTGCTGGCCTGCGGTCTCGTCGTCACCGTGTTCTCCGACCTGCCGTCGCTGCGCCTGTTCGGCTGGCTCAGCGCGTTCTCGATGGTCGCAGCCCTGGTCGCGGACCTTTTCATCCTGCGGCCGACCTCGATGTTCCTGATCAACCTGTCGCAAAAGCTCCGCGGCAGGGGCGGCCAGCCCGCGCCGATCGAAAAGGCCTGATCGACGAACAAGCAAAAAGCTGCAGCAAAAAGGCCCGGTTCCGAAGCGTTCGGAACCGGGCCTTTTTGTCTTATGGGTGCAATCGGCCGGGAGCGTCAGCTCTTCGTCATCGTGATCGAGACGCCGCGGATTTCGCCCTTGGAGTCGATCTGCACGACCTGCTTGGAGCCGTTGGTCTGCAGGTTCAGGTTCGCGGCAAAGCCGGACGCCTCGACGAACACGTCGATCCGCCCGCCGCCCGCGGTGCCCTGCAGATTGCCGAAGATGTTGCGGCTCGCCTCGCTCCAGTTGCCGGAGATCCGGTCGCCCTGGCTGGTGACGTCGCTGGAGAGGTCGAACTTGTAGCTGTCGCTGGCGCAATGCAGGGACTGTTTCAGGCTCATGCCCGAGGGTGCGACCTTGTAATCCGCCTTGCAACGAATCCGTTCGGTCGTGCCGTTGGACAGCGCCACCGTGCCCGTTCCAGTCCACGAGCCGGCAAAACCGGCAAACGGCCCGCTGGCCTGGGCGTGGACGGCGGAGGCCGAGAGCATCAGTGCAGCGCCGACGCCCACAGCCCTGAGAGCCTGACCATAAAGGCTGGAACCAAACCGTTTCATTGTGAATTTTCCCATCAAAATCAACGCTTCCTACGCAAGAAAGCGTCTCGCCGCATCGAAGGTTTAGTGTCACCGAAGAATGTTAGGTTCAAACGACAAAAACGGCGCGCGGCGCCCATATTGTCATCGAACAGAATCAGAAACCGTCGGCTTCGTGATGGCATGTAGCTTTGCGCAACTGCTATCCGCAATAGCCGAACGCGACAAAGTGATGGCACGAATCGTCATTGCGAATCAATAACTTATGTAGGGGTTTACAGCGCCGCAAATTTAGCCGCATTTAGCGGTGCTTGTCGTCAATCCGTTGCCGCGTTACGTGGCGTCTGCAAATCCCCAAAATCCGTCCCGGCCATGCCGAAGCGCTTTTCGGGAACAGATTTTCTGCTGTCGGAAATGAAGGAATACGATGCGTAAATTTCTCTTGGCTCTTGCCCTGTTGTCGATCCCGCTCTCGTCCAGCGCCTTCGCCCAGCAGCAGACGCGCGGGACACCCGATGAGCAGAAGGCCTGCACGCGCGACGTGCAGCGTCACTGCCGCGCCGTGATCGATCAGGGCGATTTCACCATTCTCGCCTGCCTGCAGCAGAACCGTAGCAAGATCAGCACCGCCTGCGACCAGGTGCTGAAGACCCACGGCCAGTAAGGCCGCTTCGGGCCCCATGGATCGCCGCAAGGCCCGTGCTCGGCATGTGTGCCGGCCACGGGCTTCGTATGCTGGCGGTCACGGACAGCATTGGTTTTGGTGGCGTATTCCCCTATATGGGGCTCGCAAATCCCCCGCATGCGCTGACCTTTCGCGCCTGCGTCGTGCCATGACCAGTGTAGCCCAAATTTCCCATGACCACCGCGAGCGACCTGCGATCCGGAAAGACCCACCGCGACGAGAATTTCCCGGTCGCGTCGTGGATCATTCATCCGCGGCATCGTGCCCTGATCCTGGCCTTCTATAATTTCGTTCGCACCGCCGACGATATCGCCGATCACGCCACGCTGCCCGCCGAGGAGAAGCTGCGCTACCTCGACCTCATGGAGGCCGAGCTGCTTGGCAACGGCGACACCCAGAAGGAAGCGGTCAATCTGCGCCGCGCCTTCGCCGAGCGCGGCATGCCGCCGCGGCACGCGCTCGACGTGCTGGTGGCGTTCCGCCTCGACGTCACCAAGCTGCGTTACGAGAACTGGGACGACGTGATCGATTATTGCCGGTACTCGGCGATGCCGGTCGGGCGGTTCATGCTCGACGTGCACGGCGAGGATACCTCGACCTGGGCGGCGTCGGACGCGCTCTGCGCCGGGCTGCAGATCAACAACCATCTGCAGGACTGCGGCAAGGACTACCGCAACCTGAACCGTGTCTACTTGCCGCGCGATGCCCTGGCCGCCGCGGGCGCGACCGTCGAGATGCTCGGCGAGGCGAAATCGCAGCCGGCCCTGCTCAAATGCCTGCAGGCGCTCGCGGTGCGCACTGAGACGCTGCTCGACCAGAGCAAGTCGCTCGCCGCCGAGGTGAAGGATTTCAGGCTGGGGCTCGAGATCTCCGTGATCCAGGCGTTCGCCGACAAGATCGTCAACATGCTGAAGGTGCGCGATCCGCTCAGCGAGCGCGTGCATCTGAGCCCGCTCGAACTGCTGCTGCAGAGCCTTGGCGGCGTGGCCGGCGAGACGGCGCGGCGTGCGACCGGACGGCGTGCGGTCTCCAAATCGGCGGCTGGCGCATGAGCGTTGAGGCGGCGGCCAACGCAAATTACGGAAGCACCGCGTCGGGCAGCTCGTTCTACGCCGCGATGCGCATTCTGCCGCGCGCGCAGCGCGAGGCGATGTTCCAGATCTACAGCTTCTGCCGGCAGGTCGACGACATCGCCGATTCCAACGGCCCGCGGCCGGAGCGGCTGGCCGCGCTGCAGCAGTGGCGCGACGATATCGACGCGCTCTATGCGGGGCATCCGCCGGAGCGGCTGAAGGACTATGTCGCCTCGGTGAAGACCTTCGGCCTGAAGCGCGAGGATTTTGTCGCGATCGTCGACGGCATGGAGATGGACGTGCCGCAGGACATCCGCGCGCCGGATCTCGCGACGCTCGATTTGTATTGCGATCGCGTCGCGAGCGCGGTCGGCCGGCTGTCGGTGCGCGTGTTCGGCCTGCCCGAGGACGACGGCATCCAGCTCGCCTATCACCTCGGCCGCGCGCTGCAGCTCACCAACATCCTGCGCGACATCGACGAGGATGCCGGCCTCGGCCGGCTCTATCTGCCGCGCGAATGGCTCTGGCACGCCGGCATCACCAATAACGATCCGGCCCGCGTCACCGCCGACCGCGCGCTGCCGAAGGTGTGCGCGCCGCTGGCCGAGCGGGCCAAGATGCATTTCCAGAAATCCGACGAGATCATGAAGCGCAATTCGCGCCGCGCCGTGCGCGCGCCGCGGATCATGTCGAAATACTACCGCGCGATTCTCGATCTTCTGATCGCGCGCGGCTTCACCGCGCCGCGCGCGCCGGTACGTGTGTCCAAGGCCGCCAAGATCGGCATCCTTCTTCGTTACGCGATCATCTGATGCAAAAGACCGTTCATATCATCGGCGCCGGCATTTCCGGCCTCTCCGCGGCCGTGCGCCTCGCCAATGGCGGCTACAAGGTGTTTGTCCATGAGGCGACGCAGCAGGCCGGCGGCCGCTGCCGCTCCTATTTCGACGCGGCCACCAATCTCACCATCGACAATGGCAACCATCTGTTGCTGTCGGGCAATCGCCATGCGCTGAGCTACGCGCGCGCGATCGGCACCGAGGCCGGTCTCGTCGGGCCTGCGCGCGCGCAGTTTCCGTTCGTCGATCTTGCGAGCGGCCGGCGCTGGCAGCTCGACCTCGGCGATTCCCGCCTGCCGCTGTGGGTGTTCGACGAGGCGCGCCGCGTCCCGGACACTAGCCTGCGCGACTATCTCGCCTTGGCGCCGCTGGCTTGGGCCGGCACCGGTGCGCTGGTCGGCAACACCATTCCCTGCAAGGGCACGCTGTATGACCGCCTGGTGCAGCCGCTGCTGCTCGCCGCATTGAACGTCGATCCGCCGGAGGGCTCGGCCGGGCTCGCGGGCGCCATCGTGCGCGAGACGCTGCTCGCGGGCGGGCAGGCCTGCCGTCCGCTGATCGCGCGCGACGGCCTGAGCTCGGTCCTGATCGAGCCGGCCGTGAAGCTGCTGCAGGAGAGGGGCCACAGCGTTCGGTTCAGTCACGAATTGCGTGCGCTCGGCATGTCGGGTGATCGCATCAGTGAGCTCGATTTTGGCAATGGCGACAAGGTCGCGCTGGGAGCCGACGACGCCGTCGTGCTTGCGGTGCCGCCGCGCGCTGCGGCATCCCTGCTGCCCGGCCTGAAAACTCCGACCAAATTCCGCGCCATCGTGAACGCGCATTTCCGCGTCGACCCGCCGCGCGATGCCGTGCCCATTCTCGGCGTGGTCGGCGGCCTCGTGGAGTGGCTGTTCGCGTTCCCGCAACGGCTGTCGGTGACGATCAGCAACGGCGACCGCCTGGTCGATATGCCGCGCGAGGAGCTCGCGCTGGCGATCTGGCAGGACATCTGCGAGGCCTCGGGGGTTTCCGGCGACCTGCCGCCCTGGCAGATCGTGCGCGAGCGCCGTGCCACATTTGAGGCGACGCCGGAGCAGAATGCCCTGCGTCCGGGGCCCGCGACGGCGCAAAAAAACCTGTTCCTTGCCGGCGACTGGACTGCTACCGGGTTGCCGGCAACCATCGAGGGATCGGTGCGATCCGGTGATCGCGCCGCAGATTTGGTTCTGGCCAGACGTTAGATTCGACCCGTTGGCGCGTTTTCGGGCGAAGTGGCTACCGGTTCGCGTTAAGCAAACGCGACTGAACAAAAGGACAAGAACGTGATCCGAAGCAATCGGATCATGCTCTGGAGCGGCTGCGGCTTTCGATCAGCCGGCCCGCGATGAAGAGGATATCGAGCGAAATGCTTGCGAGAGATCACAGCGTTGCAGTCGACCCGGTCGCGCTGGAGAAGAGCATCTCCAAGGCAACCGAAGCGCTGCTCGGCTATCGCCAGTCCGACGGACATTGGGTGTTCGAGCTCGAGGCCGACAGCACCATTCCGGCCGAATATGTCCTGCTGCGTCACTACCTGGCCGAGCCGATCGATGCCGGGCTCGAGGCCAAGATCGGCAACTATCTGCGCCGCGTCCAGGGCGCCCATGGCGGCTGGCCGCTGGTGCATGACGGCCCGTTCGACATGAGCGCCAGCGTGAAGTCGTACTTCGCGCTGAAGATGATCGGCGATTCCGTCGACGCGCCGCACATGGCGCGGGCGCGCGAGGCGATCCGTTCGCGCGGCGGCGCTTCGGGCAGCAACGTGTTCACGCGATTCCTGCTCGCGCTCTATGGCGTCGTGACCTGGCGCGCGACGCCGGTGCTGCCGATCGAGATCATGCTGCTGCCGATGTGGTCGCCGTTCCACATCAACAAGATCTCCTACTGGGCGCGCACCACCATGGTGCCGCTGATGGTGCTTGCCGCGCTGAAGCCGCGTGCGAAGAATCCGAAAGGCGTCGGCATCGACGAACTGTTCCTGGAGGATCCGAAATCGGTCCGCATGGCGCCGAAGGCACCGCATCAGAGCGCCAGCTGGTTCTATCTGTTCCGCTCGCTCGACGCCGTGCTGCGGGTGATCGAGCCGATGTTTCCGAAGAGCCTGCGCCAGCGCGCGATCGATGCCGCGCTCGCCTTCACCGAAGAGCGGCTGAACGGCGAAGACGGCATGGGCGCGATTTATCCGCCGATGGCCAACATCGTCATGATGTACGAGGCGCTCGGCAAGGACGAGAATTTCCCGCCGCGCGCCATCACCCGCCGCGGCATCGACAAGCTGCTGGTGATCGGCGAACACGAGGCCTATTGCCAGCCCTGCGTCTCGCCGGTGTGGGACACCGCGCTGGCCAGTCATGCGCTGCAGGAGGCGGGCGGCGACGACACCCTGGCCAAGGCCAGGCAGGGCCTCGACTGGCTGAAGCCGCGCCAGGTGCTGGAGCTGAAGGGCGATTGGGCGGTCAAGGCGCCGGACGTCCGCCCGGGCGGCTGGGCGTTCCAGTACAACAACGACCATTATCCCGATCTCGACGACACCGCGGTGGTCGTGATGGCGATGGATCGCGTGCGGCGTCATACCGGAACCAGGGAATATGACGAGGCCATCGCGCGCGGCCGCGAGTGGATCGAGGGGCTGCAGAGCCGCGACGGCGGCTGGGCCGCGTTCGACGTCAACAACCTCGAATATTACCTCAACAACATCCCGTTCTCCGATCACGGCGCATTGCTCGATCCACCGACCGAGGATGTTACCGCGCGCTGCATCTCGATGCTGGGCCAGCTCGGCGAGACCGTCGAAAGCAGCAAGACGATGGCCGACGGCGTCGCCTATCTGCGCCGTACCCAGCTTGCCGAGGGCTCCTGGTACGGCCGCTGGGGCCTGAACTACATCTACGGCACCTGGTCGGTGCTCTCGGCGCTAAATGTCGCAGGGGTCGATCGCAACGACCCGATGATTCGGAAGGCGGTCGACTGGCTGGCGTCAGTCCAGAATCAGGACGGCGGCTGGGGCGAGGACGCCGTCAGTTACCGGCTGGATTACAAGGGTTATGAAGTTGCGCCTTCGACCTCCTCACAAACGGCATGGGCTTTGCTTGGATTGATGGCGGCCGGAGAGGTCGAAAATCCCGTTGTTGCGCGGGGGGTGGAGTACCTAAAGGCAACACAGACGGAAAAAGGGCTGTGGGACGAGCAGCGATACACAGCTACGGGGTTTCCGCGGGTATTTTACTTGCGATATCATGGCTACTCGAAGTTCTTTCCGCTCTGGGCGCTGGCGCGGTATCGAAATTTGAGAAGCACCAATAGCAGGGTGGTAGGGGTCGGGATGTGATTGTTGAGGCGGGGGCCGCCGAGACCGTGGGCAGTAGAATTGATCCTCGGCCGGTATTGATTGTGACTGGATTGGTGCAGGAGGCCCGCATCGCGGCAGGCCCCGGCATGATCGTAATCTGCAGTTCGAGCGATCCGCAGCAGCTGCGTGAGTTGCTGGCGACGCTGGATCCGACCACCTTCCGTGGCGTGATTTCCTTCGGCGTGGCCGGCGGGCTCGATCCGTCGCTCAAGTCGGGCGACGTCGTGGTCGCGACCGAGGTGATGTCGGGCGATACCCGTTTCCTGGCCGCATCCGCGCTGAACGAAGAGATGATCGCCAGCGCCGCGCTGAAGCGCCGCAGGATCGTCCGCGGCAGTCTCGCCGGCGTGGAAGAGGTGATCGCGGCAAAGGCCTGCAAGGCCGCTCTGCGGTCGATGACGGGCGCAGCCGCAGTCGACATGGAGAGCCATATCGCGGCGGCCTATGCCGCCAAGGCCCGCATTCCGTTTGCCGCATTGCGCGTAATCAGCGATCCCGCGCACCGGGCGCTACCGGAACTTGCGAAATCCGCGGTGAAGCCGAACGGCGACATCGACCTGCGCAAGGTGCTGCGCGGCATCGCGCGCAATCCTCGGACGCTGCGCGCGCTGGTGTCGACCGGAATCGACTTCAACCGCGCGCTGCGCTCGCTGCGCAGCTGCCGCGGCTTCCTGCTCGGCAACGACGTGCTGATGCCGGTGGAAGACGTTCTGATCACGGCGAAGGCGGCCTGATCCGCTGCGCCGGGCCGGGACCGGGTTTCTCGGCGTATTAAGCTCAAAACAAAGGCCCGGCCGCATCGCGATCGGGCCTTTTGCTTTGATGCCCGAAGGTTTCGCTCGATGCCACGCTGTTCCGGTTCCGCGCGGTCAGCGGGACTTGCGCGTCCGCTGTCCGGTGAGAGACCCCCGCATATCCGTGTCCCTCGCGCCGGTGGGGTCGCGCGGCCAGCCTCTGACGACTTGCCAGCAGCGCGCCGGCGCCCCGGGAAGGGGGCCCTACGCGGACCGCGCTGGGTCGATGCTTGACAGCTACGGCTATTCATCCGAGGATGAACTATGATCCTTTATTCATGAATTGAGGTTCACTACGGCAATCGCCGCCGTTCGCCTCAACCAACTGGTCGAGACCAAGGCACGCATCCTGGATGCCGCCAGGGAGGCCGTGGCGCTGAGTGGCTGGAAGGACGCCCAGATCGCCCTGATCGCCTCACGGGCCGGCGTGGCCACGGGCAGCGTGTATCGCTACTTCGACTCCAAGGCGGACCTATACGCGCAGGTGCTCGGCCTGGTGTCTGAGCGCGAGGTGGCTGTCGTCGCCGCGATCGTCGAGGCGGAAGGCTCGGCGTCCCAATGTCTGGTGGATGCGATCTACACCTTCTCGGTCCGGGCGATGCGCGGCCGCCGCCTGGCCTACGCGTTGATCGCCGAACCCTGTGAACCCGAGATCGACGCGGCGCGCCTGAAATACCGGGCGGCCCTGGCCGATCAGATCGCAAGGCTGGTCCGGCGCGGCATCGCCAGCGGTGAGTTCGTCGAGATCGACGCGAACGTCGCGGCATCCTGCGTGACCGGCGCCTTCATGGAGGCGCTGGTCGGTCCCCTCGCGCCCGAAGCGGCCCCTGATTCCGACGCGGCGAAGGCGATCGCACAGTCGATCGCAGGGCTTTCCGCGCGCATGCTGTTTCGCCACGCCACGCCTGAACTCACCCCCGTATCGCGAGTCTCCGCATGAACGCGCGCGTCCAGCCGGTTGCTGTCGCTGAAGCGAAAGCCGCTCCGTTTGAAACCCATGAAGTGCGCAATCAGGCGCGGCCGGCGCTAGGCTTCAATGCGTTCGATGACGACCGCGCGTTGAGTGGCCTGATCGCAACGATCGCGCCGTGGGCGAAAGACAAGCTGTCCGCGCTCGGCGTCCATGCCGGCAGCGAATCCGTGCAGGAGGCGGCACGGCTGGCCAACGAGCACGAACCGAAGCTCCTGACCCATGACCGGTATGGCAACCGCAATGATTGGGTCGAATTTCATCCGGCCTGGCATCAATTGATGGCGCTGGCGTTCCGGAGCGAGGTGCATAGCCTCGCTTGGTCGACGCGCGAACCGCACGGCCATCTGGCGCGTGCGGCGCTGAGCTATCTCTGGAATCAGATCGAGAACGGCGTCGGCTGCCCCACCGGGATGGCGTACGCAGCAATCGCCGGGTTTTCCGGCAAGCCGCAATTCAATTTGTGGCGGGAGCGAACGCTGGCGGCGGACTACGATCCGCGGCGGCTTCCGATCGAGGCCAAGCGCGCCGCGGTCATCGGTTACGCCATGACCGAAAAGCAGGGCGGCTCCGATCTGCGCGAGACCCAGACCACCGCGCGCTTCGTCGAGCGCGGCGCGCATGGCGAGATCTATGCGATCACCGGCCACAAATGGTTCTTCTCGGTGCCGGTGGCCGACGGATTCTACACGCTGGCGCGCACCCAGTCCGGCGTCAGTTGCCTGTTCGTGCCGCGCCTGCTGCCGGACGGCAGCGCCAACCGCATCCACATTCAGCGTCTGAAGGACAAGTGCGGCAACCGATCGAACGCGTCGAGCGAGATCGAGTACCACGATACGTGGTCGATCCTGGTTGGCGAAGAGGGCCGCGGCATCGCGGAAATCCTCTCGCATGCCCATCTGACGCGGTTGGATTTCGCGGTCGGCTCCGCCGGGCTGATGCGCCAGGCGCTGAGCCTCGCCCTCAACCACGCGCAAACGCGAACGGCGTTCGGCAAGCCGATGTCCGAGCTTCCGATGCAGCGCAACGTGCTCGCCGACCTAGCGCTCGAGAGCGAGGCGGCGATGCTCGGCGCGTTTCGGATCGCGCGTGCGACCGACGGCCTGCAGACAAGCGAACACGAGCGATTGCTGGCACGGGTCGCGACACCGGTGATGAAGTTCTGGAATTGCCAGCGCGCGCCGGCCTTCACCTATGAATGCCTGCAGGTGCATGGCGGCAACGGCTTCATCATGGAGAATCCGATGGCCCGGCTCTATCGCGAGGCGCCATTGAATTCGATCTGGGAAGGCACCTCGAACATGATGTGCATGGACGTTTTGCGCGCCATGCAACGCGATGCGAGTTGCCGGGACACATTCGTCGACGAGTTGCGTGCGAGCAGGGGCCTCAATCCGGTCTATGACCGAAGCACGGATGACCTCGCCGATCGCTTGCGTGCTCGATACCCGGACGACGGGCACGCGAGAGCGCTCGTCACCCGCATGGCGCATGCGCTGCAGGCTGCCGAGATGCTGAGGCATGGCGACGCCGCTGCCGCCGATCTGTTCGTGAAATCCAGGCTTGGCGCGGACGGGATGCATGTCTTTGGCACACTTCCATCGTCGGAAGACCTCAGCCGTATCGTCGAGCGCGCCTCCGTCATCCGACACCAAGGGCCCCAGTAACATGCGTCAGATCGAAGTTTGTGCCGTCAACGATATCAGGGCCGTCGTGGGAGAACAGGGGTGGGCAACCCGCGTCGATCTTGCGGCGTGCTACCGCCTGGTCGCGCTCTACGGAATGACCGACCTGATCTACAACCACATCAGTGCACAGGTCCCGGGGCATCACGATCAGTATCTGATCAATCCCTATGGCATGCTGTACGAGGAAATCACCGCGTCGAGCCTCGTCAAGATCGACATCGAGGGCCGGACCCTGCTGCAGCCCGACCACGGCTACAACGTCAACGTGGCCGGCTTCTATCTGCATGCCCCGATCCATCGCGCGCGACCCGACGTGAAGTGCGTCCTGCATACCCACACCAGGGCAGGCACCGCCGTCAGCACGCTTGCCGAAGGGCTGTTGCCGCTGTCGCAGACGGCGATGCGGTTTCACGGTCGGATTGGCTATCACGATTTCGAGGGGCCGGCGATCGATCGGGAGGAATGCGACCGGGTCGTCGCCGATCTCGGCCGCAACAATGTGCTGGTGTTGCGCAATCATGGCCTGCTGGTTTGTGGCAACACGATTCCGCAGGCGTTTAATGCGATCTATTGGCTGGAGCAGGCCTGCCGGATCCAGGTCGACGCGCTCGGCTGTGGCCGGCCGCTGCATGCGCCGACCGAGATGGCGATCGGCAACACGGTGACCTGTTTCGCCGGCACCGAGATCACGCTGGATAATGAGCGCGACACCAATCCGGTGCTGAATGAAGCGGCGCAAAATCTGCAAGCCGGGTACGGCCTGCTGGAATGGCCGGCGCTACGGCGCAGGCTCGACCGCATCGACGGGAGCTACGCGCAATGAGCACGGCGCTGGCGGCGTTGCGGATCGGCTTCATCGGCGCCGGCCGCGTGGCGCAAACGCTCGCGCCGGCCTTCGCCTGCGCGGGGCTGAACGTCGCGACGTTCTACAACCGCGGTGCCGATGCCGCGCAGCGGCTCGGATCCCGCATCCCGTCGGCGCGGCCGATGACGGACGCGCAGCAGGTCGTCGACCGCTGCGACATGGTTTTCCTCACCGTGAGCGACGACGCGATCCTGCCGGTCTGCCGCGATTTGCGCTGGGAGCCGCGTCACCGCGTGGTTCATTGCAGCGGCGCGACCGAACTGGCCGCGCTCGATCATGCGAAATCCGCAGGCGCCGCGACCGGCGGATTTCATCCGATGCAGATGTTTGCCAATCCCGACGTCGCGCTCGAGGGGTTGCGCGGATGCACCGTCGGCATCGAGGCAGAGGGCGACTTCAGGCGTGACCTGGAATTGCTTGCGACCCGCATCGGGTGTGAACCGCTCGCGCTGCCGGCCGGTGCGCGGGCGCTCTATCATGCGTCGGCCTATTACGTCGGTCCGTTCCTGATCGCGCTGCTCAAGGAGGGCGTCGAGCTCTGGAAGAGCTTTGGCGCCAGCGAGGCCGACGCGTTGCGCGCGATGATGCCGCTGCTGCGGGGGACGGTCGCGGCTGTTCTCGACGGTGGCCTCGCCAACGGCATGGGCGGCTGCGTGGCGCGCGGCGACGTCGGAACGATCCTCAAGCATCTCCGGGCGCTGGATGAGCGCTTTCCTCCCTCCGGCGCGCTGTATCGCGAGCTCGCCCTGCGCAACGTCCCGCTCGGGATCGAGCGCGGCACACTCAGTGCACCGCGCGCGGCAGAGATCGAGAGATTGCTTCTGCGCACGAGATCGGAAGAGCAGGCGGCATCCTGATCCAAAGAAAAAAGCCCCGGTTCGCTGAACCGGGGCTTTCATGTTTCTGCTTTCGCTCACATCGCGCGTCAGGCGGCGGTCGAGGCCTTCGCTTGCTGCTTGGCGGCGGCGGCCGCAGCCTCGTCGCGGCGGATCTCCGAGAGCTTCTTCTGCACCTGCTCGGCGAAGATGTACTGCGCCGGACGCTGCTTCGACATGTCGATCTCGGGCGCCATCGGGCCCGATGTCCTGATGCCGCGCAGCGCAACCCACATCGCCTTCAGCGGATTGTTGATCGCGGCGGTCGCCGCGGTCGGCTCGTAGCCGCAATGGGCCATACAGTCGGCGCACTTCTCGTACTTGCCGGTCCCGTAGGTGTCCCAGTCGGTGGTGTCCATCAGCTCCTTGAAGGTCTTGGCGTAGCCCTCACCGAGCAGATAGCAGGGCTTCTGCCAGCCGAAGATGTTGCGCGCCGGCATGCCCCAGGGCGTGCACTCGTATTCCTGGTTGCCGGCGAGGAAGTCGAGGAACAGGCCGGAATGCATGAAATTCCACTTCTTGCCCTTGCCGAGCGCAAAGACGTCGCGGAACAGCTTCTTGGTCTTGGTGCGGTTGAGGAAGTGCTCCTGGTCGGGCGCACGCTCATAGGCGTAGCCCGGCGACATCGAGACGCCGACGCCGAGCTCGGTGGTGAAGTCGAGGAACTTGGCGATCTCCTCGGCCGGGTGACCATCAAAGATTGTGGCATTGACGTTGACCGTGAAGCCGCGCGCCTTCGCCGCCTTGATCGCCGAGACGGCGCGATCGAACACGCCCTTCTGCGACACCGCCTTGTCGTGATGATCCTTCAGGCCGTCGAGATGCACCGAGAAGAACAAATAGGGCGACGGCTCGAACAGATCGAGCTTCTTCTCGAGCAGCAGCGCATTGGTGCACAGCGAGACGAACTTCTTGCGGGCCACGAGGCCGCGCACGATCTCGCCGATTTCCTTGTGGATCAGCGGCTCGCCGCCGGGGATCGCCACCATCGGCGCGCCGCACTCATCGGCCGCATCCCAGCATTCCTGCGCCGTCATGCGGCGATTGAGGATCGCATCGGGATAGTCGATCTTGCCGCAGCCGACGCAGGCGAGGTTGCAACGGAACAAGGGTTCCAGCATCAGCACGAGCGGATAGCGTTTGCGGCCAAGCAGCTTCTGCTTGATCAGATAACCGCCGATACGCATTTCCTTGAAGAACGGTATAGCCATTAGACGATTTCTTTCTGCACTTATCAAAGTGATGTGGGTTCAGATCAGCCCGCAGTCAGTTCGGCTGGCAGCCGGAATTCGATATTCTCTTCTCGGCCCGGAACGACCGAGACCGACACCGGTCCGATCCGCCGCAGAGCCTCGATCACATCGTCGACCAAAACTTCGGGCGCAGAAGCGCCCGCGGTAATGCCGACGGCCTTCGCATCCTTGAGCCAATCCGGATTGAGTTCGCTCCCATCGGCAATGAGATAACTCGCGACGCCGACCTCGGTGCCGATTTCACGAAGCCTGTTCGAGTTGGAACTGTTGGCGGCCCCCACCACCAAAATGACGTCAACCAGTTTGCTGAGGTCCCTTACCGCAGATTGGCGGTTCTGTGTCGCATAGCAGATATCCCTGATATCCGGGCCTTGAATATCTGTAAATTTTGCCTGAAGGGCCGCGATAATGTCCCTGGTATCGTCCACGGACAGGGTGGTCTGGGTGATGTAGGCGGCCGGCGCATCGCTCGGCAGCCTCAGTTCCGCCACATCCTGGACGCTCTGGACCAGCAGGACCGGCCCCGGAACCTGGCCCATGGTTCCCTCGACCTCGGGATGGCTGGCGTGCCCGATCAGGATCAGGGCGCGGCCCTTGGAGATATAGCGCTTGCCCTGGTTGTGGACCTTGGTGACGAGCGGGCAGGTGGCGTTGAGCACCGGCAGGTCGCGGGCTTCCGCCTCCTCCTCGACGCTCCTGGCGACGCCATGGGCACTGAACACGGTCACCGCCTTGGCCGGCACTTCCGAGAGGTCCTCGACGAAGATCGCGCCCTTCTTCTTCAGGCTCTCGACGACGTGCTTGTTATGCACGATCTCGTGGCGGACATAGACCGGCGGCCCATACTTCTCAAGCGCGCGTTCGACGATCTCGATCGCGCGCACAACGCCCGCGCAAAAGCCGCGCGGCTGAGCAAGAAACACTTCCATCGGACGTCCGTTACGCAAATTGCACCAATCTCGTTCAATGCCCTGCGGCCTTTTCGGCAACGCACTCCACAGGTCGGACGTCGCAACGTCAGTTGCAATGTCCGAGCCATCACAGTTCCTGGACGGGATCTGCGCCCCAAGCGCATGGAAATACAGCGATTTGTGGCAAAAAGGTAGCGGTTCGATGGGAGCATGGTCACGGACGAGGGGCTTTAGAGGTAATATGGTGTTGGTTTTGACCCCTGCGACCGTCCGTCTCCCTCACTTGTTCGTCACTTTATCGCCCACTGATGCGGTTTATACCGGCCATTCGTGGCCGTTCCTGTGGTTTGGAACCTCCTCGCCGTCCCGTCGAGGAAGATAACCAAAACAACATTAGATCGGTCCCGGGAACTCCGCTACAGAGCGGGCGTTTTCGGCCATGCTTCCCCGAGATAGAAAGAAACGAAGTGCTGACAAATATTGTCGTCTCCGTTGTTAGAACCTGTACGCGTTTTGCCCTTCCGGTTGTGATTATCTCTGTCCTGTTGTCGATCGGCGCCGGCTTCTACACGGCCCGCAACTTCTCGATCAACACCGACATCAACAAGCTGATCTCGCCGGATCTCGATTGGCGCAAGCGCGACAACCAGTTCGAGGAAGCATTTGATCGCGAGCGGCTGATCCTGGCGGTGGTCGAGGCAGCGACGCCGGAGCTGACCAGCTCGGCCGCGAAGGCGCTCACCGCGAAGCTGCAGGCCGACAAGAAGAACTTCGAAGCGATCACCGCGCTCGGCTCCGGCGAATTCTTCGAGAAGAATGGCCTCTTGTTCCTGCCGACCGAAGAGGTCGGCAAGGTCGCGGGCCAGCTCGAATCGGCTGCACCGTTGATCGAGATCATGGCCGGCGATCCCTCGATACGCGGCCTGACCGGCGCGCTCGAGACCGGCCTTGCCGGCGTCAAGCGCGGGCAGGTCAAGCTCGACAATGCCGCGCCGCCCTTCAACCTGATCTCCGAGACGGTCGAGACCGTCCTCGCCAAGGGCAACGCGACCTTCTCGTGGCGCGAGCTCACCAGCGACAAGCCGCTGACCGATTCGGACAAGCGCGCCTTCATCGAGATCAAGCCGATCATCGACTATTCGGCGCTGGAGCCGGGCAAGGCCGCGACCGATGCGATCCGCCAGGCGGCGGCCGATCTGAAATTCCCGACTGAATATCACGCGCGCGTTCGCCTGACCGGACCGGTGCCGATCGCCAACGAGGAATACGCCACCGTGCAGGACGGCGCGATCACCAACGGCATCGGCACCGTGGTGATCGTGCTGGTCATCCTCTGGATGGCGCTGCATTCCGGCAAGATCATCTTCGCCGTGTTCGTGAACCTGTTCATCGGGCTTGCCATCACCACGGCGGTCGGCCTGATGATGGTCGGCTCGCTGAACCTGCTCTCGATTGCCTTCGCCGTGCTGTTCATCGGCCTCGGGGTCGACTTCGGCATCCAGTTCAGCGTCCGCTACCGCTCCGAGCGCTTCAAGAACGACAATCTGACGCTGGCGCTGGAAAACGCGGCGCGCCGCTCGGCGGTGCCGTTGTCGCTCGCCGCGATGGCGACCGCTGCCGGTTTCCTCTGCTTCCTGCCGACCGACTACAAGGGCATCTCGGAGCTCGGCAAGATCGCCGGCGCCGGCATGCTGGTGGCGTTCGTCACCAGCATCACGGTGCTGCCGGCGCTGCTCGATCTGCTCAATCCGCCCGGCGAGAAGGAGCCGGTCGGCTACGCCTTCCTGGCGCCGCTCGATAACTTCCTGGAGAAGCATCGCGTTCCGATCATCGTCGGCACGCTGCTGGTCACGGTCGCGGGCCTGCCGCTGCTCCATTACATGAAGTTCGACTTCAACCCGATCAATCTGCGCAATTCCAAGGTGGAATCGATCGCGACCTTCCTCGACCTGAGGAAGGATCCGAACACCGGCGCCAATGCCATCAATGTGATGACGCGCTCGGAAGCCGACGCCAAGAAGATCGAGGCCAAGCTCGAGAAGCTGCCGGAAGTGTCGCGCGTGATGTCGCTCGACAGCTTCGTGCCCGACGACCAGCCGGCCAAGCTGAAGCTGATCGCGCAGGCGGCCAAGACGCTCGGCCCCGCGCTCAACCCGGATTCGGTCGATCCGGCGCCGTCGGATCAGGAGAATGTCGAGTCGCTGAAGAGCTCGGTCGACGGCCTGCGCAAGACCGCGGGCGACGGCAAGGGGCCGGGTGCGCTGGCCGCGCGCCGGCTCGCCGACGCGCTGCAGAAGCTCGCCGATGCGAATGAGGCGACCCGCGACAAGGCGCAGGACGTGTTCGTCGCGCCGATGAAGATCGTGTTCGATCAGCTCCGCAACACGCTGCAGGCCCAGACCGTCACGCTGCAGAATCTACCGCCGGAACTCGTCAACAGCTGGAAGACCAAGGACGGCCTGATGCGTGTCGAGGTGGAGCCGAAGGGCGATCCGAACGACAACGACAATCTGCGCCGCTTTGCCGACGCCGTGCTCGCCGCCGAGCCGACCGCGATCGGCGGACCGGTCTCGATCCTGAAGTCGGGCGACGTCATCGTGAAGGCGTTCATCCACGCCGGCATTCTGGCGCTGGTCACGATCAGCCTGCTCCTGTGGCTCACGCTGCGCCGCGTCGTCGACGTGCTGATGACGCTGGTGCCGCTCCTCGTCGCCGGCATCGTCACGCTGGAGATTTGCGTCTTGATCGGGCTGCCGCTCAACTTCGCCAACATCGTCGCACTGCCGCTGCTGCTCGGCGTCGGCGTGGCGTTCAAGATCTACTATGTCACGGCGTGGCGCCAGGGCAGGACGAATCTCCTGCAGTCGAGCCTGACACGCGCGATCTTTTTCAGCGCGCTGACCACGGCGACCGCGTTCGGCAGCCTGTGGCTGTCGAGCCATCCCGGCACCGCCAGCATGGGCAAGCTGCTGGCGCTCTCGCTGGTCACCACGCTCGCGGCGGTGTTGCTGTTCCAGCCGGCGCTGATGGGCAAGCCGCGCGAGGTCAAGGAGGAGGACATCGCCAACGACGTCACCTGACGCGTTGGCGATTCGCTGTCGAACCGGCTTGGCGGCAGGCGCCGCCGAGCCGCGATGTCAGCGGACGGTGTTCCCGCAGGTTTCCGCTAATGCGTCGGTCGCGCGATGTCGGGGAGCAGGCAGATATCGCCCACGGCGTCAGCCTGCGCATTGGCATTGCCCGGGGCCTGCTTTTGCCCCGGCTTGGTGGCCGGCGCCACGGCACCGGTGGTTTTCTGCGGTGCTGTTGACTTGGGCTGGGTGCCCTTCGCTGCCGGGCTGCCGGCGGCGCTCACCGGAATCGGCGGACCGACGCGGGTCCAGGTCTCGCCGCCGCACAGGAAGCCGAGCACGCAGCCCTGGATCTCGAGCTGATCGGTGCCGACGGGCTTGATGGTCGAGCTGTAGAGCTGTCCGTCCTTGGCGTTGTAGACCTGACCTTCCCACGCATCCGCGCCGGCCTTCTTCTTCATGTCGATCAGGATCGGCATGCCGAGCGTCGGCCTGCTCTGCTTCGCAGGATCAGGATTGTTCTTATCCTTGCCGCCTGGGGTTTTTTCCCAGGACACCGCACCCCACATGTTGCCATTACACTGGGCGACGCGGATGGTGGCGACACCGTCAGCGACCTTCCAGTCGCCGGTCGGGTCCGCTGCAAGTGCCGGTGATAATACGGTGGCCAAAAATAAACCTGAAAAGGCTATTGTACGCGCGAAAGTTCTTGGGCAGTGCAACATGGTCCAAACCTGTGCTTAACTGGACGATCCGAGCGGGGGTCAAAACGCCGCTAGCGAGCGTTTTAAGTTGACGAGATGGCCATCAACCGACGTATGTAACGAATGGTAAGTTCCAATTTAGACGTTTCCGAGATTTTTGTGGAGCGCGAGGGGCAGCGCGGTGCCATGCACACGCGTCACCTCAACGAGCAGCTCGTTCGCGTTCTCAAGACCATCGGCTACGACGTCGGCTTCCAGAAGGGGCAAGGCCAATACCTCTTCGATCGTCAGGGGGCTCGTTACCTTGATCTATTGAGCGGATTTGGCGTTTTTGCGATTGGCCGCAATCATCCGGCTCTGCGCCAGGCGCTGAAGAGCGTGCTCGACGCCGATCTGCCCAATCTCGTGCAGCTCGATGTCTCGACGCTCGCCGGCGTGCTCGCGGAACGTCTTCTGGAACATGTTCCATATCTGGACAAGGTGTTTTTCGCCAATTCCGGCGCCGAAACCGTCGAAGCCGCGATCAAGTTCGCGCGTGGCGCGACCGGCCGCCCCGGTATCGTCTATTGCGGGCATTCGTTCCACGGCCTGTCCTACGGCGCGCTGTCGCTGACGGATGATTCGAATTTCCGCGGCGGATTCGAGCCGCTGCTGCCGGGCTGCACTCCGATTCCCTTCAACGATCTCGAAGCGCTGGAGAAGGCGCTGTCGTCGCGCCAGGTCGGCGCCTTCATCGTCGAGCCGATCCAGGGCAAGGGCGTCAACATGCCCACCGACGAGTTCCTGCCCGGCGCGCTGGCGCTGTGCCGCAAATACGGCACGCTGTTCATCGCCGACGAGATCCAGACCGGCATCGGCCGCACCGGAAAATTCCTCGCGATCGAGCATTGGGGCATCGAGCCCGACATGGTGCTGCTGGCGAAGGCGCTGTCCGGCGGTCACGTGCCGATCGGCGCGCTGCTGACGCGCAAGAACATCTTCGACAAGATCTTCAACCAGATGGACCGCGCGGTCGTGCATGGCTCGACCTTTGCCAAGAACGATCTCGCGATGGCCGCCGGCATCGCCACGCTCGACGTCATCAAGGCCGAGAAGCTCGTCGAGAACGCCGCCAAGCGCGGCGCCGAGCTCCGTCTCGCGCTGACGCGCATGGTGCCCGGCTATGAGCTGATGAAGGAAGTGCGCGGCAAGGGCCTGATGATCGGCGTCGAGTTCGGTCCGCCGAAATCGCTGCGGCTCAAGGCGTCATGGAATCTGCTGGAGACCGCCAACAAGGGCCTGTTCTGCCAGCTGATCACGGTGCCGCTGTTCAAGGATCACAAGATCCTGACCCAGGTCGCCGGCCACGGCCTCCACACCATCAAGCTGCTGCCGCCGCTCATGATCACCGAAGAGGACTGCACCTGGATCGAGAAGTCGTTCGACGACGTGATCGCCGGCAGCCACAAGGTGCCCGGCGCGATCTGGTCGCTCGGCAAGACGCTGGTCGACAACGCGGTGCGCAAGTCGGCGTAGGCCTCACGATGTAGCCCGGATGGAGCGAAGCGAAATCCGGGATTCTCACAACCGGCAAGACCGTTCCCGGATTGCGCTTCGCTGCATCCGGGCTACGAAGCAGCCTTATCCGTCATTGCGAGCGCAGCGAAGCAATCCATCGCGCGACAGACGGAGATATGGATTGCTTCGTCGCTGTCGCTCCTCGCAATGACGGTCGGCCAAGGGAAGCAAATCACCCCTCCTTGTTGGCGCGCATCGCGCCCTCGAACTTGTCGCCGAACTCGGAGAGCTCGTCGGCGCCGAGATCGCTGACCGCCCAGTAGTTCAGGCCGCGGTCGCTCCAGCGGCGGATGTTGAAGCCCTGCAGTGTCGAGATCTTCGCCGCCTTGCGTTCGGTGTTCGCGGTCTGCGCCACGAACAGGTTGATGACGTGCTGGCGCCGCTTGTAGACCACGGCGCCGATCTCGCGGGCGTTGACGTAGTCGAGCCGGCCGCCGATCAGCGTGAAGCCCTGCGCGGTGAGATCGATCACCGGCGGCGAGACGTCGAGCTTGCCGTTGAACCAGGGCTTGACCGTGTGCTGGTCCGTCGAGATCACGTCGGTGAGGTGGCCGGCCTGCAGCGAACGCAGATGCGCCGACACCACCTCGTTCTCGATGCGCTGCTCGTCATCGTTGCGCAGCACGATCGCGACAAGGCCGGTCGCTGCCATCGCCGACACCGCGGAGCCCAGCGCGAAGCCGCGCAGCACCGAGCGCCGGGTCGGCGCCGCCTGCGCTTGCGGTTGCGGCAGTGACTTCTCGATCTTGCGGCGCAACTCGAGCGGCGCCTTGTAGCGCAAATCGCTCTCGGCGATCGCCTGGCGGATCTCCCGATACTCCTTCATGAGCGCGGCACAATGCGCGCACCCCTCGACATGGGCTTCCACTTCGCGCGCATGGCCGGCGTCGAGTTCGCCGTCGATCAGCGCGTGGATCAGCACTTCGGCTTCCTCGCAGGTCATTTCGCTTGCTCCTGTTCCGCAAGCCAGGCCGATCGCAGCATGGCGCGGGCGCGCGCGAGGCGGGACATCACGGTGCCGACCGGCACGGCGGCGACATCGGCGATCTCGCGGTATGAAAGATTCTGGATTTCCCTGAGCACGAAGGTCTCGCGGAACGGCTCGGCGAGCGCCGCGACCAGCTTTCGCACGGTCTCGCCGTCGAAGCGGCGCAGCAGCTGCTTTTCCGGGGTCTCCGGGGCTTCATTCCACAGCGGGGTCTGCTCGCCGCCTTCGGGCAACTCCTCGACCGCGGTCGGGGCGGTCTTGCGCCTTGCATATTCGGCACGGCAGACATTGCGCAGGATCGCGAACAGCCACGGCTTCATCGCAGGTCCGCGGTAGCTGTCGAAATGCTTGTAGGCGCGCAGATAGCATTCCTGCACCGCATCCTCGGCGTCGGCGGCGTCGCGCAGCAGATAGCGGGCCAGCGTATAGGCGTCGTCAAGATACGGCAGCGCGGCCTCGCGGAAGCGCCGCGCCTTTTCGGGATCGTCTTGCGACGCGTTGACAACCATCGTGTTCTGCCCGGCATGTCGAGAGACGGCTCGTGCCCGGCCGGGGGCGGAGGGCCACCGGCCGGGCATGGTTGTGATTGTATGGGTTGTCACGTTACCCAACCTTGACACTGCCTGTCATGTGCGGATGCAGCGAGCAGAAATACTTGTACTCGCCGGGCTCCGTGAAGGTGAACGCGAAGGTGCCGTCGGTATCCATGGTCTTGGAGCGGAATTTGCCCGCGCACACCACGGTGTGCGGGATGTCGTCGCGGTTGGTCCAGGTCACTGTCGTGCCGACCTTCACCTCAAGCTGGGGCGGGGTGAACGAGAAGTTGTCGATGTGAACCGCGGTATCTTCGGCGCGGGCCGCCGTGACCGGCAGCAGCATGGTCGCGACCACGGCGATCCCGAAGTCGCGTCGATTGATCGAACTCATCGGTCTTGTCCCTTAGCCTTGCAGCGGCGTGTCGATGATCGCCAGCGGCTGGCTGTTCTGCTTGAAGTTGATGCTGGCGACGCCGAGCATGCTGCGCAGCTTGGCATCCTCCACCTTCATCGGGCCGGGCGAGGGGGCGGAGCCCGGCGCCGGCTGCGGGAAGGCGGTCGAACGCGCGGTATGGAAGGTGACGTTGCCCTCGACCTTCTGCATCACCTGGTGGATGTGGCCGTTGAGCACGGTGACCGAGCCGAAGCCCTTGACATATTCCAGCGCACGGGCGCCGTCCTCGGTGCCCCAGCCCCATTGCGGATAGACCGTCCACAGCGGGATGTGGGCGAACAGCACGACCGGCGTCGACTTCGAGCGGCCCTTGAGGTCGTTCTCCAGCCATTCGAGCTGCTCGTTGCCGAGATTGCCGAGGCCGCCGCCCTTGAGGTCGACGACGTTGACGAGGCCGATGAAATGCACGCCGCCGGCATCGAAGGAATAGTAGCCCGGACCCTTGGTGCCGCGGCCGTAGCGCTCCTTGTAGAGCTTGACCTCCTCGTCGATGAAGTCGTGCTCGCCCGGCACGTAGTGCACGTCGAGCTTTGCCTGCGAGATGATGCGATCGGCGTCATCGAATTCGGACGCCTTCGACAGATGGGTGATGTCGCCGGTGTGGATCATGAACGATGGCTTCACCGGCATCGCCCGGACCTTGTTGATGGCCTCTTCCAGCGTGCCGATGGCGTTCGGGTTGGCCGGCTTGTCGAAGCCGACATGGCTGTCGCTGATCTGCATGAAGGTCATGCCGGGCGCAGCTTCCGCAGCCGCGGCCGAGCCGACGATGCCGAGCGAATGCGGCACGCCGCCGGTGACGGTCCACAGCACGCCGGTGCCGGCCCAGGTCATGCATTCGAGCACCTTGCGTCGGCTGACGCCTTTTTCCTCATCGCGATGGTCGTGATCGTGTCCGCTCATGGCAAGTCTCCCGTGGGCCCAGGGATTGGGTTTCCGGGGAGATGATCGGCGGGGCTGGGGCTTTATTCCCGAGGCCTGGGCGGGGCCGAGGGCAGAGATGACGATTTCGTGAGGCCCGCATGATCGGCGGCGCAGGGGACCGCGCGACAGCTCGACGCACGGGCTAGATGCGCAATTGAAGCGTTGGTGCTTGCAGCGTTATCGACCCGGCAAACCACTGATCGAGCGGAGGAAAACATGGCTGACGTCACCGGCGGCTGTCACTGCGGCGAGATCCGTTACGAGGTGACCGGCGAACCGGTCGTCCATGCTTTGTGTCACTGCACCGATTGCCGGCGCCACGCCGGCGCGCCGATGGTTGGTTGGGTCATGGTTGCCGAGGACATGGTCAAGGTGACCAAGGGGCAGCCCAGGATCTACCGATCGTCGGAGCACGGCCGGCGGCACTTCTGCGCGAACTGCGGCAGCGGACTTTTCTATACCAATGGCAACATGCTGCCCGGGTTCATCGACATCCAGAGCGGTACCTATGACGATCCCGACGTGGTGCCGGCCACGATGCATATCCGGGTCGCGGAGCGGCTGCGCTGGATGGAGGATGCGCATGAGCTGCCGACCTTCGACCGCTTTCCGCCGCCGGAATGACCGGGTTGATGAACGCGGTGCTTTCCGGCGAAGCGACTATGCGCGCCACGACATGGAATCGCCCGCAACATAGATGGACGGTCGCAATACGGCGTTTTCTTTTGGCGGGTGCGGGTGACGCTCGCGTTGGTCGAGCGTCCATTTCACGCACAAACCGGCGCGGGGCTGTTCGCTTGCGTCCGGTTGGCCTTATTCGTCTTCGTCGTCCGGACCACCACGCTGCTCGATCGCGTTTCGCACGCCGCGCATGACGGCGAACGACACGAATGCCATCCTTCGCTTCTGATCATCGCTCAATGTCTTGTAGAGCGGCTCCCATGCATCGGAGAGCTTCTTGAGATCGGTCCCGCGCTGAATCAGTCGGTCGGCTCTGCGTTGCATCATCTCGACCGGATTACTCCCACCAAGGGCCTCCATCGGTCCGTTCTCCTGGAGTTCGGCAATTCGCTCCAACCGAGCCTGCCGGTTTTTCGCTCGCGCACGGATTGCATCCTCGATGGCCGGCCAGTATTTCTCCTGATCGGGTGTCAGCTGCAAGGCGGCCTTGACGATGCCGACACGCATGTCCGTCAGGCTCTTCAGATCGGCTGCACTGGGTTGCGCGGCTCCGACTGTCGTGGATGTCTCTGCTGCGAAGGCGAGAGACGAGGTCGTCACCAAAAATGCAATCGCTGCGACAGCTGCGTTCCTCGTCATTGTAAGCTCCTGAGCTGGTCATCAAGGATGTCTGCGAGAGCGACCACAATCGCGTCAGCCACGGGTTGATCTAGGTCAAACGGGAGCGGTGCGGGAAATATGGACGCGCTTCTGACCGTTCGGGAAATTCCGTGAGGCTCCGGATCGGCTGGTCCGGCTCAAGCCGTGACCGGCGCGACGGTGGCGCCGGATTGAGCTAGATCAAGGTTCAGCGGACCGCGGTGTTCAGAAACTGCCGTCGACCTCGTTTCGACCGGGCGGTACCATGCACCATCTGCTCAAGGAAATTCGACATAATCCGCTGCTCTGGATGCTGGTCTTCGTACCGATTGTGCTGGCGGTCGAGACGGCAGCTCCGTCCGCCCACACCGCCCTGTTTGTGCTCGCCGTCCTGGCCATCGTGCCGTTGGCCGCCCTTCTCAGCCACGCGACGGAGAGCGTCGCAGAGAAAACCGGCGACGCAGTCGGAGGCCTGCTCAACGCAACTTTGGGCAATCTGACCGAGCTGATCATCGCGATCGCTGCGCTGCATGCCGGAGAGTACATGCTGGTCAAGGCATCGATCGCTGGTGCGATCGTCACCAATTCACTCTTCATGCTCGGCGCATCGTTCCTGCTCGGTGGGCTCCGCCATCACGTTCAGGAGTATAATCGGGCCGGCGGGAGGATGTACGCAGCGCTGCTGCTGATGGCCACGATTGCGTTGCTTGCGCCCTCGGCTGTTGCCGACCTCGATCCGGCGCGCGGCGAGGCCATGGCGCTGGCTCTCAGTACGGGCCTCGCTGTGCTGCTGATATGCGCCTATGGGCTCGGCTTGCTGTTCTCGCTCAAGACACACAAGGAGCTGTTCGCAAGCGAGGAGCATGGCGAAACCGGCGGCGCCGGCTGGCCGATCGGACTTGCGTTAGGCACCCTTCTCGTCGTCACGGTGCTGGTTGCACTGGTCAGCGAAATATTCGTCAGCTCGGTGCAGAAAGCGGGCGAGACGCTGGGATTGAGCCCGGCGTTCGTCGGTTTCATCATCGTCGCGCTGGTCGGCGCCGCGGCAGAAATGGCGGTCGCGCTTTCTGCGGCGCGCAAGAACCGTCTCGATATGAGCGTCAGCATCGCGCTCGGCAGCGCGTCTCAAATCGCCTTGTTTGTCGCGCCAGCGCTGGTGCTTCTGAGCTACGTCGTCGGTCCGAAGCCGATGGATTTGCAGTTCTGGCCGGGCGCCGTGACGATGGTCATGATCGCTTCCGTGACGTCCTGCTTCATCACCAACAGCGGACGGTCGGCATGGTTTATCGGCGCCTTGCTCGTGCTCATCTATGTGATTTTCGCCATGACCCTGTACATGGTGCCACCTGGATCGCACGGCCCGGTTTGATCAACGGCGAGCGTTGCCGGCACCAATCCGGACGAGGGCGCGTGTTCTTCGTCGCGTTCACGCGGACCCCTGATGGCTTTAGAGCGGTAGCTCGCTCTGACCGCGCGTCCAGTCGATGATGTCGATCTGGAGCCCCCGTTTCAGAATCTCGGCCTCAAGATTGCTGGCATGCCGCTTCCATTCGGCCGTCGACCGGACCCGGAATTTTGGATCTTCACCGTTTGCCTCGAACTCATCGTCGGCTTCGAGCGCGCCGCGAACAGCCTCGTACATCATCTTAAGGCTCGCGTCGGTGAAGGCGTCGTACTCCATCGAGCCGTCTCCCTGGAAAAGCAAAATTCAAGGGGCCGCCACGATGGCGATCGTGGCGTCCCTTTGCGGTCGATCCATTCAACATGGACATGCCGAATGGTCATGCCGATGCCTGACCGAAGCTCGACAGCGAGCCGGTGCGGTGCAACCGCATGTCCATCCATTGCAGCTCAGCCGGATCAATACTGCGGGCAGACCATTTGCCCGTATTCATTGTAGTAGCAGCCTTGGTTGCCGTAGTAGCCATAGGCGCCATACGCGCCGGCTGCCGCTGCAGCGCCGACGGCAGCAGCACCATAACCCCAGCCCGGCCGATAGTAGCCTCTGCCGTAGCCGGGATAGCCGGCGACCGGGCGGCCAGGGCGCCCTGCAATCGGTCGACCGGGATAGCCCGGACGCCCTGCAATCGGTCGGCCGCCTGGACGGCCGGCAACGCGATATCCTCCACCGTGAACCCTTCCGCCGCCTACATGCATGCCACCGCCACGCATCCCGCCGCCGTGAAAGCCGCCTCCGCCGCCGCGGAAGCCGCCGCCTCCTCCGCGACGGGCATAGGCGTCATCAGGAATCAGGCAGACAGCGACGAGAACCAGAGCCGCCAGAGCGGCGAGGATGCAACGAAGCATGGCGTGTCCTCCCTATGGGACAATATTGCGAACGGCGACACTGCGACAATTTCGCCTCGCGAGATTGACGTAGATCAACGGAATGCAGCAGGGCGCGCGTTCGAAAAGGGTCAGGCAGCTGTCATCAACCCCGGCACAATCTGTGCTTTGCTGCCGAAGCATCTTGCCTGGACTGCGAATGTGAGTTCCATGACATTTGCTTTCGCCTCAGTCAGGCGACAGCCATCGTTTCTTTGCCGAGTTCACCTGGTGTTTTCACGTCCTGCAGAACGCAGCCAAGAGGATCAACGTGCGGAAAGCGGATGTGACGTGCGCGTGCTGTGGCGCAGGTTTCCGGCGGTTGGAGCTGTGGTCCGAACCTGGCGCCAAAGGTGAGTATCACTGTCCCGTTTGCGACTACTTGCTCGAGGCCTTCGATGGCACCAACCTGATCGCCTATCGGCTGACGATCCAGCCGGTGCGCGCGCCGGCCTACTCAGCGAAGCTGTTCGACGATCAGCGATAGCCGGACGATTGGTTGCCGCGAGCGCGCTTCGGTTTTCGAGGTGACGGCTGACGCCATGACTGTTTGGCCGTGTCACTGCACCGATTGGCACCGCATCCCGGCGCGCCGATGGCCGACCCGGTGATGGCCGCAGAGGACACAGTCAAGGGTGACCCGGGGCAGATCTACCTGTCGTCGGAGCACGGAGCACGGCCGTGGGGGATCGCTCGCACCCTCGTCGGATGGTCTCGGTGCTTGCTTGCTCGGGCGCCGGGGCGCCGGCTAGTTCTTGACGGCATACAGAGGCGTTCTGAACGTCAGTTGATAGGCCGGTTTCGGCACCCACATGATTTCGGCTGTGACGCCAAACAGTCGGTTGTCATTATCGTCCACGCGGTCGAGATCGATCCGCACAATCGGTTGTGCAAAGGGCTGAATGGATGCGAGGTTCAGAAGCTGCGCGCCCTCGAAGGATTGCACGCCCACGCGGCCGGTAAATTTCCAATTGTTCGGCCATTGATAATAGCCGCCGACATAGGCAATCGTGTTCGGGTTGATCCTTCCCAGCGCACCGTCGACGTCGGTTCGCGTGTATTGGAAACCGCTGAGGAAGCCTCTGGTCTCGTCGGAATCGAGCGCATAGTCAAATTCGAGAATGTTGTTGAAGGAGGTTGTGCTCAGTGGACCATCGGGAATCGACTTTGTGATAGTCGACTGCAGCGTCACGGTAGGAAAGGTTCCACCATTCTGCTCGTAAAGATCGGCCTGGAAGCCGATGTTCCAGCTTGTGATTTGAAGGGACGAAAAGCCGGAGCTTCCAAAGCTCGTCGTACTGCCGGAGACGCCGGCATAGAGCGAGACGCTTTCGGTGACATCGACTGTTAGCGGAAAATCCATGTTGAGAGATTTCGCGGCTGGCAGGCCGGCCGGAAAGACCGCGCTCCCCGATGCCGCAAGCGTTTGAGTATTTAACAGCGTCGGATGTCCAAAGCCGAACGCGAGCGACCCCGCCGGTACCTGTGCGTAGATCGTTCTGAGGTCGAGGTAGATGTTCGGTACCGAAGCATTGGCAACGCCGTCATCATTTGCGGCAAGGGCCTTGGCAACCGGGACGATAAGGACCGCGCACGACGCCCCCCTCAGGATCAATCTGAAGGCCGAGCGCCCTGCGCTGTTACGTAGCGGCGCGTTCAAGGCGAAAACCTTCCCTACGCGCGATTGTCATTGGACAGGGAGGCGGGCTGATCGATCGCAGCTCGTCCGTTCCTCGACCTCACCCGAAATTCCCGCGGGGTGCAGCCGGAGATCCGGCGGAAGGCACGCGTAAAGTGGGCAGGGTCAGCATAGCCCGATGAGAATGCCACGTCGATGATCTTGATTTCTGTGCTGCCGAGAAGCTTGGCCGCATTGTTGAAGCGAGCCTGCTCGAGCAGACCCGAATATGTCATCCCGGCGAGTGAAAGCCTCCGTTGCAAACTCCTGGTGCTCACTCCCATCATCTCGGCCGCCTGCGTTATTGTGAGGCCTCCTTGGTCAAGGTAGGAGGGCAAGCTCAGCCTCAATGCGCTGACGACGTCCTTGCCGAATGACTGCGGCTCGTGGTCGGACGACGCCGGCCGAAAGTTATTTGAAGGATTTGCAAGACTGAGGAGTTTTACCGGCACCTCGATCCATGAGGCCTTCTGACCTGACAGGAACCGCGTGTTCGGCCAATGCGACCGGACCTCCGGGCTCGGCGTATAGGGCGCTTCAAACGCAATCACCTTTGGAGACCAGTTCGCCCCGGCGAACTGACGGACGATGTGCAGGACGAATATGTTCTGAAGCCACTGGGATATCTCAAGATGGGAAATGCCCTCCGTTCCAATAAGCTTGCTGCAAATCTTCAAATTCTCGCCGCTTGGCTCGAGCCATAGTTGGAGGATCGTATCTTCGCACGGCGCCCACAGACATATTTGCCGCAGGGCAACCAATAGCGTTGGCGCATGGCGCACCCGCGCCCGCATGGCTTCGCTCAAATGTTCGAACGAGAGTCTCTGCGCCGCGCGAAAGGCGATTTCTGACAAGCCTTGCTCTTGCTGGGCGGCTGTCGCGAAGCGAACGGCCGGCAGCAACGGTACGTAATGATCCGCTTTTTCTTCAAAAGACGTCGGAAGTCGAAATTTGGCGAGAAGTGCCGCCGTAGCACCGCCAATCTCGGAATGAAGCTCAGCAAATGGAATCAGAAATTGACAACGGGTCAATGGAACGACGGTCATTATTACCTGCCCAAGACGTTTTACCGCAATCGCAGCTTAGCAGGCCGGACCCCTTCTTGCGTTGTCTTTATCGTGCAGCCAGGCCGACAACCCGTCCGACGAATTTCGCTTTGCGACAGTTTTTTGGCGGCTGATGGCCAGATCGATCCTCGAAGCTGCTCTATCTTGAAGCGTCGTTTCTCTTGCAGGAGCACGGGCTTCACGCCTCAAACCAACCGATGAGAGCTGTCCGATTGCCTTCAGCCCAGGCGGTCCGCGCGGCCATTGTCGCGTCGCTGCGACACGGTGACGCAACCCTGGATAGCACCGCTCAGGCCCTCAAGATCAGCTCGCGCACGTTGCAGCGGCACCTTGGTCGCATGGGCACTAGCCACAGTGAAATGCTCGCGGAAGTGCGCCTGGACATCGCTTGCCGCTTGCTCGTGGGTTCAGGCAAGCGCTTGTCGGACATCGCGAAATTCGTCGGCTACAGCAACGCCAGCAGCTTCAGCCGCACTTTCGTGCGTTTGATGAAAATCCAACCCATCGCCTACAGGCAGCGGCAACTTGCCGACAGGCAGAGCCGGGCGAGCCATCGCAAGAGCGCTGCTGCCGGGCGATGACATTTCCGATCATTGGCGCGAAATGGCAAGACGCGCAATCTGAATTGGCGCGAAATGCGTAGCGAAGCTGATTGCCGAAATAATTGCGGCGCTCCCCCAAGGACGCCAAAGGAGATAACAACCATGACCCTTCGCTCAGCTCTGTTGGTATTCTGCGTCGCCGGATTGATTGTCGCTCCCCATAAGGTGCTTTCCCAATCTGCACCCGAGAACAAACCACACGTACCACTTGAGAAGTCGATAGGTCAGGCAAAGCCGGAGGTCGTGCCATCGCTCTTCGTCCTCAATTCGCGCGGTGCGAGCTTGAAGGACGGGAAGCTTGTGCTGACCGGGGTTTCACCGAATGCGATCGTGTTCGCCGATCGGCCCGTGAGGGCGGCCGGTCACGATCTCACATCGCGAATTGTCGAGGATTGGGGCAATGGCAGTGACAATTTCGCGAAAGATCCTCCAAACGCCACTGTATCCGGGTTCAGGAAAGACGGATCATCGGTAGCCGACGCCGTCGTCGTCCTGAAATCGCCCAAGCTCGACGGCGACAAGCTGACCTTCGATGTCGATCTGCTCGAAGGTGATCTTGCGGGAGCTGATGGACCGGCGTCGATCTTCATCGACATCATCGGTCGTCCATTCACGCCGCTGTCCTTTGCCGGCGTTGCCCGTCGAACCGCCTGGCGAGGGGCTTATTATCGCGGCGCTGCAGTCGCCGGTGCAGCCGCCCTTGGCGCCGCGGCTGCTTATCCCTATTACGCCCCGCGGTGCGGGTTCTATCCGTATCCGCCTTGCTACTGAGCATGCGACCGGCCACGTCGCAGCCTCCGGGCCGACCATGCAAGGTCGGCCCGATTTAAAGCCGAACATACGAGCTCACAGGAGAGGATCGTGGGACGAACCGCTATGATTGCAGCATCGCTGATCATCGCCGGCATTCAATCAGCGCATGCGCAGACCGACCTCAGCGCTTACGCCAATGCCGAAGGCTATCTGGATGTTCAGAAGCTGACATGCGCACAGCTCGCCGGAACGTGGCAAGGAGACGCCGATCTTCTCACTGCCTGGTACAGCGGCTGGTACAACGGCCTCGCGCGCAAGCATTACCTCGATATCAAAAAGTCCCGTGAGGCCGAGCACGAGGTGATCCAGCACTGCAAGGCTCATCCCGACCAGCTCATCATCGAGGCGATCGCAGTAGTCTTCAAGGATATGAGAGCGGCGCTCGGGATCAGGATGCAGCCGTAGTTGCGCGATCGGACACCTTTCACGACAGGCCGACCTCGGAGCAGCCTGGCGATCGTTTGAAGATCATTCGATTTTGACACAAGGAGAGAACCATGGACATCACTCGTCGCAATCTTGCGCTTGGCGGAATGGGGCTGCTCACCGGAGCGGCGATCGGTCGACCAGCCGTCGCCGAGGAGGGGGCTTTCCTGGGTGTCGGTCAGGGCTTGGAGGACTTCTGGCTCGCGAGCGACGCCTACATATTCGGCTATCCGTTGGTAACGATGGAGATGACGCGCAGGATCATCACCAACGTCGCGGAGCCCGTGGGCACGCGAGGGCCGATGGGCCATATCATCAAGCTGCGCCAATATCCTGACGCATCGTTCCGGGATGTCACCGCACCCAATGCGGACACACTCTACACCACGTCGTTCTTCGACGTCGGGAAAGAACCGTGGGTCCTGAGCATCCCGGACATGAAGGGGCGCTATTTCCTGATGCCCATGCTGGATGGCTGGACGACCGTGTTCCAGGTGCCGGGCAAGCGTACCACCGGCACCGGCGCACAGACCTACGCGATCACCGGGCCCGGCTGGAAAGGCACGCTGCCGGATGGCGTGAAGGAGTACAAATCGCCCACCAACATCGTGTGGCTGCTCGGCCGCATCTATTGCACCGGAACGCCGGAGGACTATGCAGCCGTCCACAAGCTGCAGGACGAGTGCAAGCTCGTTCCGCTCAGTGCTTACGGCAAGCCGTACACGCCACCTCCGGGAAAGGTCGATCCGTCGATCGACATGAAGACGGCTGTCCGCGAACAGGTCAATCGCATGGACGCGGTGTCGTATTTCAAGCTGCTCTGCGAGCTCATGAAAACCAACCCGCCATCCGCGGCGGACGCGGCCCAACTCGCCAAATTTGCCCGCATCGGCATCGTACCCGGGCGCGACTTTGACGAGACCAAGCTGAAGGCGGACTTCCTGAAGCGCGTCCCGGAGGTGTCGTTCGACAGGATCATGCTTCAGTTCAAGGTCAACAAGGCCGTCAAGGACGAGAACGGCTTTGCGTTCACGACGAAAACCGGCATCTACGGTACCGACTATCTGATGCGGGCCCTGGTGACCGCGATCGGGCTTGGCGCCAACCGCCCGCAGGATGCGGTCTACCCGACCTCGCAAAAGGATGCGGACGACCGCAAGTACAATGGTGCGAACAAGTATGTCATGCGGTTTCCCAAAGGCCACTTGCCTCCGGCCGAGGGATTCTGGTCGCTCACGATGTACGACAGCGGCTACTTCTTCGTGAGCAATCCGATCAACCGCTACTCGATCAGCGCGCGTGAAGATCTGAAGCAAAATGCGGACGGCTCGACCGATCTCTACATTCAGAAGGACTCGCCCGGCAAAGACAAGGAATCCAACTGGCTTCCAGCGCCTGAGGGAGATTTCAACCTCATGCTGCGCATGTACTGGCCGCAGGAAACGGACCCGTCGATCATCAACGGCACGTGGACAGTGCCTCCCGTCAAGAAGGTTGGGGCTTGAGAATATGGGCCCAGGCCGGCGGTTTGTTCCCGGATCGAACAGACCGCCGGCAAGAACTTTAGAGTTCTGACGGTTCTTTCATGCTCATCATCCTGACCCTTTACCTCGTCCTGGTGTGGCTCACCTTCTCCAGGCTGAAGCTGGTCAAATGGGGCTGGGCTTCCGGCACCGTCGCCGTGCTGATCGGCGCATTCATCCTTGCGACGTTCCTGGCCATGTTCAACTATTTGACGCCGTCGGGAAGCTTCGTCGTGGTCTCGCGGGTTGTCGAAGTCGCGCCCAATGTCTCCGGCCAGGTCATCGAGATACCGGTCAGGCCCAACGTGCCGGTGAAGGCCGGGACCACGTTGTTTCGGATTGATCCGGCGCCGTTCCAGTACAAGGTCGACCAGCTCGATGCGTCGCTCGCCGGGGCCAGGCAGCAGGTGCTGCAACTCAAGGCCAACTACGAGCAAGCGAACGCCAACGTCGAGGGGTTGGCCAAGCAGCTCGACTATCACAACAAGAGGCTCGCCGCCTACGAGAAGTTGGTCGGCGAAGACGCGCAAACCCAATTTCGATTGCAGGATGTCCAGGTCCAGCAAGAGACAGTGCAATACCAACTTCAGGCCGCCAGGGCGGCGCAACTGAACGCCAAGCTCGCCATGGACTCGGAGATCGGCGGCATCAACACCACGGTTGCACAAATCCAGGCTCAACTCGACCAAGCCAAATGGGAGCTCGAGCAGACGACAATCCGCGCGCCCGGCGATGGCAACGTCACGGTGATGGCGCTGTCGGTCGGCGACCGCGCAGGGCAAGCCAAGGCGGTGATGTCTTTCGTCATCAGCGACGACATCACCATCGTCGGCTTGTTCTCGCCGAACGGATTCCAGACCATCAAGCCCGGCGCGGCGGTCAAGCTTGTGTTTGACAACGATCCCGGCCGCATCCACCAGGCGACGATCATAGGAATCCCGCGGGGCGTAGGGCAGGGCGAGATAGCGGTTTCCGGCACGCTGGCGAGGGTCGGCTCGATCGGCGGCGCCAAGACCTATCCGGCCGTCATCTCCGTGCCGAAGGACATCGACCTAAGTCAGCTCAGGCTCGGAATGCCTGGAACGGCAACCGTATTTGCAGAGAACGCCGGCGTCATCGGCCTGATCATGTCGATCCTGGTTTGGGTCAGCTCGTACACGGCATATCTATGAGACGGTACGATAGATGTATGGCGGCTCGCATATTGCGGAGCGCAGTCCCAAAGCCACACAATGGGACGATCTTGCCGGTTGCCCATAGAGCGAGATATCCAGTCAGGGCTGTTACTGTGGGTGTGAAATGGAGGGCGAAAAGATGAAGGACCGCATGTGCGAAGCGAAGTTGGGTCTTCGCCGCATCGGCCCGGCCATCGGCGTGGCTTTGGCGATTTCCGGATTCCTGTCCGGCGCCGCCCGTGCCGACGAGGGCGGCGTTTCATATTGGCTTCCTGGCCGCTTCGGTAGCCTCGCTGCGACCCCGCAGGTCCCTGGCTGGTCGATGGCGGAGGTCTACTATCACACCAGCGTAAGTGCATTCGGCAATGCCGCGGCCGCCAGGGAAATCCAGGTCGGCAGAATTCCTGCCGCGGCAAACGTCAATCTAAACCTGCATCTGAATGCGCAGGCGGATCTCATCCTTCTCAATCCCACTTATACGTTCGCAACGCCGGTGCTGGGTGGCCAACTTGCGATCGGCGTGACCGGGCTGTTCGGGCGGTCGAGCGCAGATCTGGCGGGGACATTGACGGCGGCCGTCGGCCCGCTGGCGACAACCCGCACCGGCAGCTTCGGCGATTCGATCACATCGGTCGGCGACCTCTACCCGCAGGCGACGCTGAAGTGGAACGCCGGGGTGCACAATTTCATGGGCTATGTAACGGGAGACATCCCGGTCGGAGCATACAGCCCGAGCAGCCTTGCCAATCTCGGCATCGGCCACGGCGCCATCGACGCCGGCGGCGGCTACACCTACTTCGACCAGCAGGCGGGCCACGAATTCTCTGCGGTCGCGGGCTTCACCTATAATTTCAAGAATCCGGATACCCAGTACCAGAACGGGATTGACTTCCATCTGGATTGGGGCGCGTCCCAATTCCTGTCACAGCAGGTTTTCGTTGGCCTGGTTGGTTATGCCTATCAGCAGGTCACCGACGATTTCGGCCAGCACCCTGTCCTGGGAGGCTTCCGGTCCCGCGTGCTTGGCGTTGGTCCGCAGATCGGCTTCCTGTTTCCCGTAGGCGACATGCAGGGTTATCTGAATCTCAAAGGGTATGGAGAATTTGCAGCAGAGAACCGCCCGGCCGGCTGGAATACCTGGTTGACGTTCTCGATCTCTCCGATGGCGCCGACCAGCACCGTGACGCCGACCCGACGGGTCGTGACAAAATAGCAGCGCTGTTGCTGGCTTCGATTGTGTAACCCGAAAGTTGAGTTGATGCTGCCAGATACGCCGTCGGTCAGTCAGCTCTCTCAAGTGATTTCTCAAGCGGCTGCGCCCGCATTTCTGCTTGGCGCATTGGCGGCCTTTATCGCGGTGCTGATTTCCCGCCTGAACCGGATCATCGACAGATCGATTTACCTGAACCAAATTTCGGATCAGGATCAGGCGAGATGCCGGCTCAAGGCAGACCTGCCGCGTCTTGCTCGGCGCGCCACCATGATCAATCGTGCGATCTTCTGGTCCATCATGGGAAGCATCTCGATCAGCATTGTCATCGTCGTCGGCTTTGTGAGTGCGTTCTTTCACATCCAACACGAGCGCGGCGTTGCCATCCTCTTCATTGTTGCCGTTGTGGCTTTCATCGTGTCGTTGGTCGATTTCGCGCGAGAGGTCCGAATTGCCCTGAGCGAGCTCGATCACTACGGCTAGACGCAACGCATTGATACATTCACGCCTTAACGCGCACGCGCGGCAAACGTCGTGAGCGCTGCCACCATCAGCTCCGGCGCTTCCTGCGCGACGCAATGTCCGACGCCGTCGAAGGTCCAGCGGCCCGCATGCGGGATCAGCGCCGCGGCGCGGTCGGCCATTTCCTTGTAGATCGGCCATGACTGCTCGGCGGTCGCGATGCAGACCGGGCAGGCAATGTCGGAGAACCAGGGGAACGGATTACCGCGGGCGTCGCCGGTGTAGATCTGCTCCATGGCCTGGAAGATCGGCCCGAGCAGGGCCGACTCGATTTCCGGCGTGCAAAGCAGCCGCATGCGGCCGTCGTCGAGCCGGGCAAAGCCGTGATGGACATAGGACCACAGCGACCGTTCGGTCCATGGCGCGAAGGCCGGTGCGGCGCGCAGTCGCTGGAACAGGTCGTCGGCGCTGTCGAACTCGGACCGGCGCCGCAGCACGCCCTGCACCGAGCCGTTCGCGATGTCGCTGAGGCCGCCGGCGCGCGGCGCGCGCGGATCCATCGCGGTCGGCTCCGTGACATGCAGGCGCGCGAAGCGACCGGGCATCAGTCTGGCTGCGAGCAGCAGGTCGGTTGCGCCGGCACTGTGACCGATGCCGTAGATGTCATGGAGGTCGAGGCGCTCCACCACCATGCGGACGTCTTCGGCAAAATCCTGGAAGTGATAGCAATCGGCCGGCGGCTTGTGGCTCAAGCCATGGCCGCGGCGGTCGAGCGCATAGACGGTGTGATCGGCAGCAAGCGCCTCCGCGACCTCGGTCCACACCTCCGCGACAAAGCCTGTGCCGTGCAGCAGCAGCGCCGGCGGCTTGTCCGAGGCCGGCTCGCCCCATTGGGCCACCGCAACCTGTGTACCGGCATCGCCGACCAGAAAGCGCTTCGGGGCGTTCATCGTCGCTCTATCGCGCATCCTGCAGGATCATCGCGGCCGCCTTCTCGGCGATCATCGCCGTCGGCGTGTTGGTGTTGCCCGAGGTGATGGTCGGCATCACGGAGGCATCCGCGATGCGCAGGCCGTGCAGGCCGTAGAAGCGCAGCCGCTCGTCGACCACGGCCATCGGATCGTTGGCCGTTCCCATCTTCGCGGTGCCGACGGGGTGGAAGATCGTGGTGCCGATGTCGCCGGCAGCCTTGGCGAGCGAAGCATCGTCGTCGCCGACCGAGGGGCCGGGCAGGAATTCCTCGGGATGATATTTCTCCAGCGCCTTCTGCTTCATCAGCCTGCGCGTGGTGCGGATTGCGTCGGCCGCGACCTGGCGGTCGTCGTCGGTCGACAGATAATTCGGCGCGATCGACGGCTTGTCGTCGGGAACGGACGATTTGATGCGCACGGTGCCGCGCGAGCTCGGCTGCAGATTGCAGGCGCTCACCGTGATCGCGGGGAAGCGGTGCAGCGGATCGCCGAACTTGTCGAGTGACAGCGGCTGCACGTGGAACTGGATGTTGGCGCGCGAGCGCGTCGCGTCCGAGCGCGTGAAGATGCCGAGCTGCGACGGCGCCATGGTCAGCGGCCCGCGGCGGCGAAATGCGTAGTCGAGGCCCATCAGGCCACGGCGAACCAGATTGTAATAGGTCTCGTTCAGCGTGCGCACGCCGGAGACCTTGTAGATCGCGCGCTGCTGCAGATGGTCCTGCAGATTATGGCCGATGCCCTGCACGTCGAGCACGATGTCGATGCCGAGCGGCGACAGCCATTCGGACGGACCGATGCCGGAGCGCTGCAGCACCTGCGTGGTTCCGATCGAACCGGCGCAAAGGATCACTTCACCCCGGGCGCGCGCCTCCACCGTCTCATTGCCCTGCCGGAACAGCACGCCGGCGGCGCGGCCGCTCTCGATCACCAGGCGGTCGACCAGCACGTCGGTCTCGAGCCTGAGATTGCTGCGGTTCAGCACCGGCTTGAGGAAGCCGCGCGCCGACGACCAGCGCCGGCCGCGCTTCTGGTTGACATGGAAGTAGCTGGTGCCCTCGTTGTCGCCGGTGTTGAAATCCGGGATGCGCTTGATGCCCATCTCCTCGGCGGCATCGCCGACCGCATCGAGGATCTGCCACGACAGCCGCGGCGCCTCGATGCGCCAGCCGCCGCCGACACCGTGATGCTCGCTTTCACCGAGGAAGTGATCCTCCAGCCGCCTGAACGCCGGCAGCACGTCGCTGTAGCTCCAGCCGGTGAGGCCGAGCTGCCGCCAGTGGTCGTAATCCGCGGCCTGGCCGCGCATCGAGATCATGGCGTTGATAGCGGAGGAGCCGCCGATCACCTTGCCGCGCGGATAGGCGAGCGCGCGGCCGTTGAGGCCGGGCTCGGCCTCGGTCTTGAACATCCAGTCCGAGCGCGGGTTGCCGATCGCGAAGAGATAGCCGACCGGGATGTGAAACCAGATCCAGTTGTCCTTGCCGCCGGCTTCCAGCAGCAGCACGCGCTTCTTCGGATCGGCCGACAGGCGGTTGGCCATGATGCAGCCCGCCGTGCCTGCGCCGACGATAATGTAGTCGAAATCACCCTCGAGCCTTCGCGGCATGTCCTCTTTCCCGGCAAGCGTCTTTTGTTGGGTTCCTTCTATAGCGTTTTCGAGCGAAGTGGAGCCCGGTTCGCGTGAAGAAAACGCGTCAATACAAGAAAATAGAACTCGGTACTGACAGAGTCAGGACCGAGTTCTATCCAGACGCAGCGGGCCGACACAAGCCCGGCAGTGGATGCCGGGCGTGCGCTGGATGATCAGGGGCGGCTCGGTTCGGCCAGTGTGACCTCATGTCTCGCGCGGGGAACACAGACGATCAGCGTCAGCATGCCGATGCCGAGCACGGCGCCGACGAGGGCGAGCGGTGCGTAGATGCTCCCGGTTGCGGCAGTCATCCAGCCGATCAGGGCAGGGCAGACCGCGCCGCCGAACGAGCCGATCGCTGAGATCAGCGCGATGCCGCCGGCCGCGGCGCTGCCCTCCAGCATCGCGTTCGGAATCGTCCAGAACAGCGACAGGATCGCGAAGATGCCGATCGAGGCGACGGCGAGCAGCGTCACGGTCAGGAGCACGCTGTCTTGCGCGGCTTGCAAGGCGATGAAGCAGGCCGCCGCGACGAGGCCGCAGCAGACCACGTGCCAGCGCCGTTCCCGTGTGCGGTCGGAACTGTAGCCGATCGCCACCATGCCGATCGCGGATGCAACCGAGATCGCGCCGCTCAGCCAGCCGATCTCGGTGGTGGTCGCCACGCCGACGCGTTTCAGCAGCGTTGGCGTCCACAACAGGATGGTGTTGAGCGAGCAGAAGAACGCGAAGTAGATGAAGGAGAGCAGATAGACGCGCGGCTCGCGCAGCGCCGCCGCGAAGCTCCGCGTGGTGCCGGGAACAGCGGCGCGGTCGCGGGCGAGGTCGCTTGCGACCTGCCGCCGCTCGTCGGCGCTCAGCCAGCTCGCGACCTGCGGTCCGTCGGCGAGGTAGAAATAGGCGGCGATGCCGAGCAGCACGGCCGGGCCGCCTTCGAGGATGAACAGCCACTGCCAGCCATGCAGGCCATGGACGCCCTGCATGTGATCCATGATCAGGCCCGACAAGGGACCCGCGATGACGCCGCCGAGCGGCACCGCCATCACGAACAGGCTCGTCATGCGGCCGCGCACGCGATCCGGGAACCACAGCGTCAGATAATACAGGATGCCGGGGAAGAAGCCGCCCTCGGCGGCGCCTAGCAGGAAGCGTAGCAGATAGAGGTGATACTGGTTCTGCACCAGCGCGAGCAGCACGGTGACTGCGCCCCACAGTACCATGATCCGCAGCAGCGTCTCGCGGACACCGACCTTGACCAGCAGGAGATTGCTCGGCACTTCGAGCGCGACATAGCCGACCGAGAAGATGCCGGCGGCAAGCCCGAACACCGCGTCGTCGATCTGCAGGTCGTGCAGGAACTGCAGCTTGGCAAAGCCGATGTTGAAGCGGTCGATAATCGCAACCGTGTAGCACGCCAGCAGGAACGGGATCAGGCGCCAGGCGATCCGTCCATAGAGCCGCGAATGGGCCGCATCCTGCATGAAAGTCTCCTCGAATGATTATTTGATTGTTTGTTGGTGCCGCGACGGCGGTAGGCTCCCTCGCCCCGTTCTTACGGGGTCGAGACGAGCGAAGCTCGCTCTTAGAGGGCTGGGGTGAGGGGCTGCCTCCGCATAATGCGGCGATAGCTGTGTCCGCGGAGGCTCCCCCTCACCCGGAATGCATCTAGCGATGCATTCCGACCTCTCCCCGCAGGCGGGGCGAGGTAAGTCGAGCCCGTTGCTCCGATCGAGTGCGCGCGGCTAGCCCGCCTTCGCGTTCGGCGGAAACTCCAGCATCGCTTCGCCGGCCGCGACCGTCTCGCCGCGCTGGTTCTGTACGGCGACGTCGACCAGCACCCAGCGCGAGTTCGCGGTCGTTTGCTTGGCTTTGATGGTGCCGGTCGGGCGGATGGTGTCGCCGGGCTTCACCGGCTTCAGCCAGCGCGTTTCGAGCCTGCGATGGATCGCGCCGGCCGGAAGCGCCCAGTCGGTCAGCATGCGCGAGATCAGGCCGAAATTGTTCATGCCGTGCATGATGATGCCGCCGAAATTGGTCTTGCCGAAATCGCCCTTCATGTAGTTGTCGTCGAGATGCAGCGGGTTGTAGTCGAGCGATGCATCGCAGAACAGGCGGATCGATTCGCGCGAAACCGCGAATGCCGGGCCGTCGATGGTGTCGCCGGCCTTGAGAGATTCGAAATTCGCCGTGGTCATGGTGATCCTCCTTACATCGGACGGATGGTCTGGCCGCGACCCGAGCAGATCACGTCGCCATGCTGGTTGAAGAAGACGTTGTCGTGCACCACGAACAGCCGCTCGCGCTTGATGAACTTGTCGAGCGCGCGAGCCTGCAGGGTGATGGTGTCGCCGGGGCGGGCCGGGATGTTGTAGCTCCACGACTGTCCGGCATTGACGGTGCCCGGTGAGCGCATCCAGTCGTCGGCCGGCGTGCAGGCGAACATCAGCAGGATATGGATCGCGGGCGGCGCGATCAGCCCGCCATAGGGCCCGGCCTTCGCAGCTGCTTCGTCAAGATAGAGCGGATTAGTCTCGCCGACTGCGCGGCAGTACAGCGCGATCGCTTCCTGCGTGAGCTTGTAGGGCAGCGTCTTGCGCGGCTCGCCGGGGACGATGTCGTCCCACACCTTGCGCAGCTTCGCGTCTTTCCAGAAATCGGTTTCGAACGGGGTGGCCGCAGAACTTTCTGCTTGCGCCATCGTGCATCCTCCTGCTAGTGAGTTCGCCAGGCGAACAATTAATTCGCTGTATGAATTGACGCTAGCGTGGTCGGGAGCCCCTGACAAGCGCGCAGAGCCGCGTCATGTGCAGGCAGCCATGCGGGCTGCGATGTCGTGAGCGCGATGACGGAACCAACTGGGCGCCCGCCATGAGCAAAGAGAGTGACGGCTTCGTGCGCGCGATTGCGCGCGGCTTCTCGATCATCGAGGCACTCGGCAAGCCGCCGGGGCGGCACACGCTGGCGGAGGCCGCCGATACTGCCGGCCTCAACCGCGCCACCGCGCGGCGTATCCTCGCGACCCTGGTCGCGCTGAAATATTGCGCGTCCGACGGACGCTATTTCAGCCTGCGGCCGCGCGCGCTCGGGCTCGGCCTGTCGTATCTCAACGCGCTGCCATACTGGGGTCATGCGCAGCGCGCGCTGGAAAATCTGCGCAACGAGATCGGCGAGTCCTGCGCGATGGCGGTGCTCGACGAGGACGAGATCGTCTATGCGCTGCGCCTGCCGGCGCGGCGGATCCTCTCGGCCAATCTCGGCGTCGGCAGCCGGCTGCCCGCGCATCTGGTGTCGCTCGGCCGCGTCATGCTCGCGGCGCTGCCGCCCGGCACCCGCGAGGCTTATCTCGCGACCGGGGGCTTCAGGCAGGTCACGCCGCGCACGGTCACCGATCCGGAGCGTCTTGGCGAGTTGCTCGCACGGGTCGAGAGCGACGGCTATGCCTGGGTCGATGGCGAGCTCGATCCGGCGATCTGCGGCATCGCGGTGCCGTTGCGCGATCCCGCGGGCGCGGTGGTCGCCGCGCTCAGCGTCAACACGATCTCGGGAACGGTGAGCGAAGCCGGCGCGCGCAAGAAGTTCCTGCTGCCGCTGCGCCGCACCGCGCAGGAGATCCGCAGCCAGATGCTGACATCAGGGTAGGGGACGGCCGTTATCGACGCCTTTTCACCCGCTCCGGACCTGGATGGCTTTCCACGCCCATGCCGAATGAATAGTCTTTCGCCTTGCTGGCCGGGTGAACTGCCAAGGAAAATCGCGGCCACGTCAAAGTGCAGATCGATTGCTCAACTTGCCGGAGGATTGCCGTGGCCGACCCAGTCCGCGCCCCTTTCTATCACGACGGAATGCGTGAGTTGCAGGACCGCTTCGACGGTCGGCGTGTCGCCGACGGCCTCGAGAAGCATCGCCTCCACTTCGAATTCTGGGAACAGGACCGCAAGCTCATCGAGGAGACGCGCTTCTTTTTCATCGCGACCAGCTACCAGGACAACGTCGATTGCTCGATGCGTTCCGGCGATCCCGGCTTCGTGAGGATCACAGGGCCCGATACGCTTGAATTCCCTGAATACGACGGCAACAACATGTACCGCACGCTCGGCAATATTCACCGCAACCCGAACGTCGGGTTGCTGTTTGTACGGCTCGACGGCAAGACGTTTCGCACGCGCATCCGAGGCAAGGCAACGATCCACGACAGCGCCGAAGTGCTTGCCGGGCATCATGCCGCGAAGGTCGTCGTGCGCGTCAAATGCGAGATCTTTCCAAATTGCCCGCGCTACGTTCCGGACCTGATGGGCGCCTCAGCGGACGTACCGGCGAATCTTTACGTGCCTCGGCCCGGGTACGAGCCGCCCGCTCCGGAATGGAAAAGCCGGGATTACCTCAAGGACGTCCTTTCGAAGTACGATCCGCATCGGAAACGTGACGCATAGCGGACAGCCGGGAACCGGATCCGGACGAGCGAGCAAACCGCGATCAGGGCAGCGGCGCCATGTAAGGAATGCTGCCGACCAGAGCGAACACCTGCACCGCGTTGCACAGCATGCCGCCCCAATGCAGCTGGCGCAGCCGCCGCACCGCGGTCGGATCGCCGGCGTCTCTCGCGTCCGCCTCGGCATCGAGCCGCCGCAGAAACCACTGCCGCGCCAGCACCGCGAACCCTGCGATCGAGGCGATGCAAAGCGCAACGGCGAACCGGCCGGCCGCGGCAAAGGCGAGCATGCCGATCACGCCCGAGACAGTGAGCACGAGGAAGTAGGCATTGAACATGCCGCGCAGCAGCCGGGTGACCGGCGGGACGTCGAGCTTCACAAGCAGGAACGCCGGCGCCGCCAGCAGGAAGTATCCCATCGGCACCAGCAGGATGATGGTGGAAAACAACACCGCCTGATCCGGCGTCATGCAGCCGCTCCCTGTTGGAAGGCGAGAGGATTTCGGTGCGGAAAACCCTGGGGTAGTATCCGTGCGGGATATGTCCCGCACTATTAGGCTTTGGTCGGATGCGATGATATCAGGCCCGAGGTCTGCGCAAAGTCCAGCGAGGGACGGCCTGCATCCCGATTGCGAATGCAGGCCCCAGCCGCGAGCATGCCACATCTGTTTGGGTGGACCGGCTCTTGCATGCTAGAGATGACTTACGTCCAACCTCTGAGGCCAGAATTCTCATGCCCATCGTGAACCGCGTCGCCGATCTGCAACCCGATATCCAGGCCTGGCGCCGCGACATCCATGAAAACCCCGAGCTGCTCTACGATGTGCACCGCACTGCATCATTCGTCGCCGACCGGTTGCGCGAGTTCGGTTGCGACGAGGTCGCGACCGGGCTCGGCAAGACCGGCGTGGTCGGGGTCATCAAGGGCAAGAAGGGGCCGGCCAAGGGCGACGTCAAGGCGATCGGCCTGCGCGCCGACATGGATGCGCTGCCGATTCACGAACAGACCAATTTGCCCTACGCCTCGAAGACGCCGGGCAAGATGCACGCCTGCGGCCATGACGGCCACACCGCAATGCTGCTGGGGGCGGCGCGCTATCTCGCCGAGACGCGCAATTTCGCCGGCGACGCGGTCGTGATCTTTCAGCCGGCCGAGGAGGGCGGGGCCGGTGCCGCCGCGATGATCAAGGACGGCCTGATGGATCGCTTCGGCATCGAGCAGGTCTACGGCATGCACAACGGTCCGGGGATTCCGATCGGCTCGTTCGCGATCCGCACCGGCCCGATCATGGCCGCGACCGATGCGATCGACATCAAGATCGAAGGGCTCGGCGGCCATGCGGCGCGGCCGCACAAATGCATCGATTCCGTGCTGGTGGGCGCGCAGCTCGTCACCGCCTTGCAGCAGATCGTCGCGCGCACCGTCGATCCGCTCGACTCCGCCGTGATCTCGATGTGCGAATTCCACGCCGGCAACGCTCGCAACGTGATCCCGCAGACCGCGGAGCTGCGCGGCACAGTGCGCACGCTGACCCGCGAGGTGCGCGACCTCATCGAGAAGCGCGTGCGCGAGGTGGTCGACGGCGTTGCCAAGATGACCGGCGCCAAGATCGATCTGACCTATGAGCGCGGCTACCCCGTCACCGTCAACCATGAGGCGCAGACCGAATTCGCGAGCCGCATCGCGCGCGAGGTCGCGGGCGCGTCCAACGTGCACGAGATGCCGCCGCTGATGGGCGCCGAGGATTTTTCCTACATGCTGGAAGCGCGACCCGGCGCCTTCATCTTCTGCGGCAATGGCGACAGCGCCGGCCTGCATCACCCTGCCTACAATTTCAACGACGAGGCGATCGTCTTCGGCACGTCGTATTTCGTGAAGATCGTCGAGAACGCGCTGGCGGCGTGAGGTTCACGCGTCCCATTTGACCGGCAGCGTCACCGGACCGCGGAACACCCAGCCGCGCACGACCGGCGGTGTCTCCGCGCGCAGGCGCAGATTGCGCAAGCGCGCGAACAGCATCGGCACCACGATCTTGCCGACGGCGAGCCGCGACACCCAGGTGCCGGCGCAGAAATGCGGTCCGGCGCCGAATCCCAGATGCGATTGCTTGGGCCGCGTCACGTCGAAACGATCGGGTTCGGCGAAGCGGCTGCCGTCGCGGTTAGCCGCGCCGACGCAGAGGCCGATCTGAAGGTCTTGCGGCAGCGTGGTGCCGGAGAGCCCGACATCGCGGGTGACGCGGCGCGGATACATGCCGATCGGCGAGATCCAGCGCACCGCTTCCTCGAGCGCGGCCGGCCACAGCTCCGGCTTCGCCAGCACGCCGTCCTTCTGTGCCGGGTTTTCCAGTAGGCCGAGCACAAGCGTCAGGATCGCATCGCGCGGCTCGTTCAGGCCGCCGCCGATGATCACCTTGATGTTGGCGCGAATGCCCTCGATCGGCATCGACGGATCGGCATTGACCATCGAGGACAGGATCGAAGGATTCGGCTGGCGGCGGTGATCGTCGAGCACCGCGTCGATCGCGGCATCGACATCGGCGCTCGCCTGCATCGCCTTGCGCTCGATCTCGGCGTCGGCGGCGTAATTGCCCGCGCCGTCGATCAGCGCCTGCGACCACTCGGCGAGTGTCTGCCACGGCATCGCGCCAAAGCCGATCATCGCCATCAGGCTGAGTGAGGCCATCGGCGCGGCCAGGGCGGAGAACAGATCGGCCCCGTCGCTCGCGGCCAGCTCGTCGATCAGCTTTTCTGCGATCGCGGTGAATTTCGGTGCCCAATGCTCCTTGATCGTGGCCGGTCGGAACGAGGGCTCGATCGCCTTGCGGCCGATCGCGTGTTCAGCGCCGTCCTTGCGCATGAAGGTCGGCCCCATCACCTTGTTGACCAGCGAGGCCGGATTGTCGGCCGAGTAGGTCGCGGGATCGCGCTCGATCCGCATGATGTCGTCGAAGCGCGTCACCAGTGTCAGCTTCGCGGGCGCGACGAAGACCGCCGGCGCGATCTCGCGCAGGCGGCGGAAGATCGGATAGGGGTCGTCGAGCAGATCCTGATACGCGATATCGGTGATGACGGGCACGGCGCTGGTCATTGGTCCTCCCGGAAGCGCTTTTTCGCGAAGGCTAGCCCCGGGTGCACGATCGCTCAATTCGATGAGATTGATTTGCTCCATCGAAATATTCCATGACATTGTGCTAGGCTGGGCCGCCAGCAATGCGGGAGGTACAGCGTGGCGGCCAACTCCTCGATCGATCCGGTCGACATCGGGACTCTGCGGACCCTTGTGCTGGTCTATGACCTGCAGTCGTTCTCGGCCGCCGCCAAGCGGCTCGACGTCAATCAGTCCACCATCAGCTATGCGATCGAGCGGCTGCGCGGCGCGCTGCATGACCCGCTGTTCGTTCGCAGCGGCAATGGCGTGATGGCGACCGAGCGCTGCGCGGCGCTGGTTACCTGGGCGCGGGACATGATCGGCGAGATCGACGGGCTTGCCGCACCGGCGGAATTCGATCCGGCGACGGCGCAGGGCAGCGTGACGATCTCCTGCAACTATCACGAACGCCAGACCCTGATCCCGCAGTTCAGCACGCGGCTGCGCGCCGGCGCGCCGCAGGTCCGTTTCGTCCTGCTCGATGCCGCGGGCCACGGCGACGTCCATCTCAAGCAGAACCAGTGCGACATCGTGCTCGGTCCGGTCGGGATCGCCGGTGAAGGCTTCTTCCGGCGCCATATCCTCGCCGACCACTATGTCTGCGTGATGGATCCGGCCAATCCGCTCGCGCGCGGCCGGATCGCGCTATCGGCCTATGCCAGGGCCGAGCATGTCTTCATCACCCACAGCGGTGAGTGGCAGCCGCTTTATCTCGCGGCGCTGAGGGCGAGGAAGATCGAGATCGAGGCGGTGGTCAGCCTGCCCAACCACGACAGTCTGGAGCGCATCATCACAGGCACCAGGCTCGTTGCGACCATCCCGTATCATCTGGCGCGGGCGATGCGCGGCGGCCTCCATGTCGCTGCGCTGCCGTTCCGCGTGCCGATCTCGATCGACATGTACTGGGGCGCCAGGACAGCCAAATCCGGCCTGCACAAATGGGCGCGCGGCCTACTGGCCGAGGTTGCCAGGGTGTATACCGCCTGAGCGAGGAGCCGGGCTGCAGGTCCAAAGCAAAAGGCCCGCACCGGAGTGCGGGCCTTTGTCCGGCGCGTTGCTGCGCCGAAAGCGTGGGGCGTCAGAACAGGTGGTAGAACACGTAGTAGAGAACGCCCGAGATGATCATCGCCGCCGGCAGCGTCAGCACCCAGGCCATCGCGATGTTGCGGATCGTGGCCCATTGCAGGCCGGAGCCGTTGGCGGCCATGGTGCCGGCGATGCCTGACGACAGCACGTGCGTGGTCGAGACCGGCAGGCCGTAGCCGTCGGCCGCCGCGATCGTCGCGGCCGCCGTGATCTCGGCGCAGGCGCCCTGCGCGTAGGTCAGGTGGGTCTTGCCGATCTTCTCGCCGACGGTGACGACGATACGCTTCCAGCCGACCATGGTGCCGAGGCCGAGCGCGATGGCGACGGCGAACTTCACCCAGCTCGGGATGAACTTCGTCGCGGCATCGAGCGAGCCCTTGTACTGGTTCAGTGTGGCGATGTCGGCAGCGGTCAGCTCGGCTTCCTTGTCCTTCATCAGGAAACGGATCGCCTCGGACGCCAGGTACATGTCGTTACGAGTGTTGCCGACTGCGTCAGCCGGGAACTTGGCCAGCGATCCATACTGGGCAACCTGCTGGCCGATGTCGCGCACCAGCACCGCAAGCGACGGAAAGGTGCCTTCGTTGATCTGGTGCTGCGCGACATAGTTGGTCACGGCCGGGCGCGGATTGCCGATCACGTTGTAACCGGCGGCCTTGCCTTCGATGACCTTGCTGGCCGCGGTCGAGTGCGCCGTGAACAGCTCGATCTGGCTCGAGGGCATTGCGCGGTTCAGCGCATAGGCGGTCGGCACGGTGCCGATCAGGATGAGCATGATCAGGCCCATGCCCTTCTGACCGTCGTTGGAGCCGTGGAAGAAGCTGACCAGCGTGCAGGTCAGGATCAGGATGCCGCGGATCCACCACGGCGGCGGCTGGTCGCCGACCGGTTCGCCGAACAGCGCTGGCGTCGCGCGTTGCAGCGCGATCTTGAGGAGGTAGAGCAGGCCGGCGGCGAGCGCGAAGCCGAACAGCGGCGACAGCAGCAGCGCCTTCGCGATGTTGGTCGCCTGCGACCAGTCGACGCCCGAGGTGCCGTCACGGCCGCGCAGCAGCGCGTTGGTGATGCCGACGCCCATGATCGAACCGATCAGGGTGTGCGAGCTCGAGGCCGGCAGGCCGAGCCACCAGGTGCCGAGATTCCAGATGATGGCGGCGATCAAGAGCGCGAACACCATGGCAAAGCCGGCACTGCTGCCGACCTGCAGGATCAGCTCGACCGGAAGCAGCGAGACGATGCCGAACGCGACGGCGCCGCTGGAGAGCAGCACGCCGATCAGGTTGAACATGCCCGACCACACCACGGCGACATGCGCCGGCAGCGAGCGGGTGTAGATCACGGTGGCGACCGCGTTCGCGGTGTCATGGAAGCCGTTGACGAATTCGAAGCCGAGCGCGATCAGCAGCGCGACGAACAGCAGGATATACGGCAGGAACGAGGTGATGCGCGTGCCGGTGGCGTCGACATCGGCATAGATGCTGTAGGCAACGAACAGCAGCGCGGCCGCAACCACGCCCAAATAGATAACCCCGGTGAGAGGATGAAAGCCCTTGTCGAGGTCCGGACCCTTCTTCAGGGCGGGCTCGATCGAGCCGGGTAACGCCATATCGCTCATGGTAAACTCCTGTCCCAATGCTCCCGATTTTGATCGATGCATATGACAAGCAATTGAAATCCGGCCCGCGAGCCGCGCCGGTCTCCCGTGGCGGTGGACATCGAGCCGAAGTTTTGTGCAACGCATTGAGCGCGCACGTGGCTTCGCGGCCTCGTGGCAATCTTCAGCAAAAAGGGATCGCGGATCGCGACGGAAAGCTGTGGCCTGCGTTTCGCAGGGCGAGATAATGTGCGGAGGACGTCACACCGGCAGGCTTGCCGGAGAATTCGGCGGGCGCCTGCGAGTAGGAGGATCGCGAATGAGGAAGGAGGATTGCGAGATAAGGTGGCGCGCCGCACGATCGGGGCTAGCAAACCGCGCAGCGCGCCCGCCTCAGGGTACGTCATGGCGTGAACATGACGCCCGATACCTGCGGAACATGCTACCCTACCACGGATCAATTAAAGGTTGTAGGTATTTGTCTGCGTTTAGAACAATTTCTCGTTGCGATGTGGTTCCTCCGGTTCCGCTGGTTTTACGGAACTCAAGCTGCATCGACTGATCTGCGCAACTGATGTGCGACGATTTTCAGGTCGTCGATAAAGCGCTGATATTCCAGCGCCTTGGCTTTTTCATCCGGCAGCCGCAACAGATAGGATGGGTGCACGGTGACGAGCACCTTGGTTCCGTCGTGGTCGATCAGATGACCGCGGTTCTTGTTGATCGGCGTGATCTTGCCGAGCACGCTCTGCGCGGCGGTGGCGCCGAGCGCCATCACGAGGTCCGGCTTGATGGTGGCGAGCTCGCGCTCGTACCACTGGCGGCAGGCGCGGATCTCCGGTGTGCTCGGCTTCTGGTGCAGCCGGATCTTGCCGCGCGGCACGAATTTGAAGTGCTTCACTGCGTTGGTGACATAGACCTTGCGACGATCGATGCCGGCTTCCTGCAGCGCGCGATCGAGCATCTGGCCGGCCGGTCCGACGAAGGGGTGGCCTGCGAGATCTTCCTTGTCGCCGGGCTGCTCGCCGACCAGCATCAGCGTTGCGCTCTGCGGTCCCTCGCCGAACACGGTCTGGGTTGCGTCTTTCCATAGCGGGCAGGCGCGGCAATCGGCGGCCTCGTCGCGCAAGGCCGCGATCGTGTCGTGAGCTTGCCTGTCTTGAACTTGCTTGCCTTGAACTTCCTTGCGGGGCATCGGCGTATCCTGCCGCTCCTGCGGCTCGGCGGCCTTGCGTGCGATGAAGGGGCCGCTGGTCATGCGCATTGCGTCTTCGATCAGGGGTTTAATGATCGAGTCCTCGGGCAGGTTCCTCCAATAGGCCTGTGGCATCTCCATCACTTTCAGCCGTGCGGGATTGAAGTGGCCGTTGTCGTGACGCCGCCAGGCCTCCTCGAGCCGGTCCTCGGTCGGCACTTCGGATTTGGCGACGCCCGGCGTGATCGAGATCGCGTGCCCGTCCCAATGTGCGCAGACGTCGGGGGTCAGGATCGACCACGGCATGTCGGCGAAGCGGCCGGCGAAGAACGGCGCGGCAAGCTCGACGATGCGATGCTCCGGCTCGAACCAGGCGACGTAATGCGCCGTCCGCTCGCGGCCGATCTCGCGGAAGCGCAGATGCGCATGCATTCTGTCGATATCGACATAGACCGCGCGCGCCATCGCGTGGACCTCGGCGACATCGGGATCATCGGTCGCACTGAGCAGATCGTGATGGCTGCGCAGCCGCCACAGCAGGCGATAGAGCAGGGCAAAGCGTTCGTCACTGCGATGCAGGATCGCGGCCTTTGCGAGCTCGACGAATTTGGCCGACACATTGAACCGCGCCTGCGGCGTATCCGGCAAGTCATTCACGCAGGACGCCGACGACAATTCGTCGTCGCTGCGTACGGTCCATGTGATCTCCGCGGGCTTCACATCGTTCAGCGCCAATCGCCGCGCGGCCTTGCGCCAGCCCTCGAAATCGGTGTCGTTGTCGAGCACGATGATGCGCATGCGATTGCTCCGTTTCCGTCACGCCGCCATTTTCGCGGCCTGCGTGCCTGACTTGCGGAAGATCAGGGCCCGTCCGGTTCGGCGGCTGCTGAATCCCATTGATTCCACTCATGAATCGATGAGCTCACCAATCCGATTGACTCCGCGGGCCCTGTTAGCTTTATATTAGAACATATCATGAACAAATGAGCCAGTCCCTGGTTCTCTGTTCAGACCAGTGACGACCTCAAATTTTCAAGTTGAAGGAGCGGCGCATATGCCGGAGCGCGATCAGCAAAAGTGGTCGCCGGTTTTGCGTCCGATCGCGCTCCTCTTTTTTAAGAAAGGCGCATGATCTTGTCGCCAAACCGCTCACACTTTGGCGGATCATGCGCCGCCGCACGCATGGGTACGCTTGCGTCTCTGCGCGGCAGCATCGCGCGCATCGAGACGCCATCGGATGCGGCGATGCCGAACCGCGTCGCGCTCGGCCATGCCGGCGCGGATGCGATGCTGCGCGGCGGGCTTGCGCCGGCGGCATTGCACGAGGTGTTCGCGGCCGGCTATCAGGGCGGCGCGGCGACCGGCTTCATCGCGGGGCTCGCCGGACGGCTGTCGGCACGCAAGCCGCTGGTCTGGGTGCGGCAGGATTTTTCCGATCGCGAAAACGGCGCGCTGTCGATGCGCGGGCTTGCCGAACTCGGCCTCGATCCGCGCCTCTTGGTCACGGTGCGCGCCGCCGATGTCGACAGCGGCCTGCGCACCGCGGCCGACGCGCTCGCCTGCGATGCGCTCGGCGCGGTCGTGCTCGAGGTCTGGGGCCAGGCGCGCCAGCTCGATCTCGTCGCCAGCCGCAAATTGACCTTGGCCGCGCAGGCCTCCGGCGTCACCGCGCTGGTGCTGCGGATCGCGGCAACCCCGATCCCCTCGACCGCGGAGACGCGCTGGATCGTGCGCGCGGCGCATTCGCCGCCGGGCAATGCCGCGAGCGTGTGGGGCGCGCCGCGCTTCGAGGCCGAACTCGTGCGCAATCGTCATGGCCCGGTCGGGCGATGGATCATGGAATGGAAATGTGATGAGTGCCAATTCAGTGAACCGTCGGCGTATCCTCAGCCTGTGGCTGCCACGCCTGCCCATCGACCGCATCAAGCGCAAGCTCGCGCAGGACATCGCCTCGCAAGCTGATGCACATGCCGTTGTGCCAACCGACACACGGGCGGTGGTAGGACTCCCTCTCCCGCTTGCGGGGGAGGGCTGGGGTGGGGGTCTCGCCACGAGTCCCGCTGAGGAGAGAGCCCCCACCCGGATCGCATCTCACGATGCGATCCGGCCTCCCCCGCAAGCGGGAGAGGCGAAGAAAGACCATCGACTTTTTTCACAAACGACAACGGCGCAAGAACTCCCCAGCGTCGTCGTCGCAAAAGACCACAACGCCATCCTGCTGCATGCCGTCGACGAGGCCGCGGTGCGGGCCGGGCTGTCGATCGGGCTGCCGCTCGCCAATGCGCGGGCGATCTGTCCGGAGCTCACGGTCTATGATGCCGATCCCGCCGCCGATCTGAAGACGCTGAACGACATCGCCGACTGGTGCGACCGCTTCACGCCGCTGGTCGCGCTCGATCTGCCTTACGGTCTGTTTCTCGACATCACCGGCTGCGCGCATCTGTTCGGCGGCGAGCGCGTGCTGCTGCAGACCGTGACGGGGGCACTGAGCCGGCGCGGCTTTGCCGTCAGCGCGGCGATTGCCGGCACCTCGATCGCGGCGCGTACGCTGACGCGCACCGCCTCGGGCAGGATTGTCGCCGATGGCGAGGAAGCGGCGGCGGTCGGCCCGCTGCCGGTGTCGGCGCTCGGTGCCGATGCCGCTGTCACCACCGGCCTGCGCCGCGCCGGCTTGAAGACCATCGGCGATGTTGCCTCGCGCGCGCCGCATGAAATCTCGGCGCGGTTCGGTGCGGCCTTCACCACCTTGCTCGGCCACGCGCTCGGGCAGGGCGATGCCCCGATCAGCCCGCGCAAGCCGCTGCCCGATTACATCGTCGAGAAGCGTTTCCCCGAGCCGATCGCGACCGACACCGTGATCGCGCTGACGCTCTCAAGCCTCGCCAAGATGCTGGTTGCGGCGATGGACAAGCAGGGCAAGGGCGCCCGGCAGCTGGAGGCGAGCTTCTTCCGCACCGACGGCAAGGTCGCGGCGATCATGGTCGAGACCGGGCGTCCGGTGACGCGGCCCGAGATGATCGATCGCCTGTTCCGCGAGCGGCTCGATGCGCTGAACGATCCGCTCGATCCCGGCTTCGGCTTCGATCTCATTCGCCTCGCCGCCGGCCGCACCGAGATTGTGGTGCAGCAGCAGCGCGATCTCGACGCCACCATACACGACAATGACGAGCTCTCGGTGCTGATCGATCGCATCGCCGCCCGCATCGGCGGAAAACGCGTCGTCGTGCATCTGCCGCTGGAGAGCCACATCCCCGAACGATCGGCGCTCGCGCTGCCGGCGCAGCATCATCTGGCCGCGGCCAGCGCCGCCGCCTGGCCGGAGCACGTTGCGAGCGAACCACCGCTGCGTCCCTTGCGGCTATTCGAGCAGCCCGAACCGATCAAGGTGCCGTTCGCGACCGTGCCCGACGGTCCGCCGCATCAATTCACCTGGCGGCGCGCGCAGCACGAGGTGGTGCGGGTCGAGGGCCCCGAGCGCATCGCGATGGAATGGTGGAAGCAGGACGGCGCGTCGCTGACGCGCGATTATTTCCGCGTCGAGGATGCCGAAGGCCAGCGCTTCTGGATCTTTCGCGACGGTCTCTACGAGAGCGAGCTGCGCGACGAGGAGGGCAAGCCCGTTCCGGCCAACTGGTATGTGCATGGGCTGTTCGCATGAGCGCACCTCCACCTGATTATGCCGAGATCGGCATCACCAGCAATTTCTCCTTCCTGCGCGGCGGTTCCGATCCGCGCGCCTATGTGCATCAGGCGAGCGAACTCGGGATTCCCGTGATCGGGCTCGCCGATCACAACACGCTGGCCGGCGTGGTGCGCGCCTGGAAGGAGCTCGACAGCGAGAAGGTTGCCCATCCGCCAAAGCTTTTGATCGGCGCCCGCATCGTCTTCATCGACTCTACGCCCGACATCCTGGTCTATCCGCGCGATCGCGCCGCCTATGGCCGGCTGTGCCAGCTCCTGACCCGCGGCAAGCGCGGCGACGACATCGTGCGGATCGAGAAAGGCGAGTGCCATCTGAAGCTCGCCGACCTCCTCGACTTCGTCGAGGGGCAGCTCCTGGTGCTGGCGCTGCCGCATCGCTTTGAGGAGGCAGGCACGCTCGATCTGCTTGCAAAGCTGAAGGCAAGCGCCGCCGACGGCGTCTGGCTCGCCGCAAGCCTGCTCTATCGCGGCGACGACAGGCGCCGCCTCGCGCGGCTGCATGGCCTCGCCACCGACGCCGGTGTGCCGCTCATCGCCACCAACGAGGTGCTCTATCACCATCCGGCGCGCCGCCCGCTGCAGGACGTGCTGACCTGCATCCGCGAAAAGACCACGATCGAGGCGGTCGGCCGCAGGCTCGAGGCCAATGCCGAGCGGCATCTCAAGCCGGCGCATGAAATGATCAGGCTGTTTCGCGATCTGCCGGACGCGATCGCGGAAACCATGCGCTTTGCTGCGCGCATCTCTTTCTCGCTCGACCAGCTCAAATATCAGTATCCCGACGAGCCGGTGCCGCCGGGCAAGACCGCGCAGCAGCATCTGGAAGATTTGACCTGGGCCGGTGTCGACAAATATTTCGGCGGCGAGATCGACGAAAAGCTTCGCACCACTCTGAACAAGGAGCTCGCGCTGATCGCCGAGCTGAAATACGCGCATTACTTCCTCACCGTGCACGACATCGTGCACTATGCGCGCAGCCAGAACATCCTGTGCCAGGGGCGCGGCTCGGCCGCGAATTCCGCAGTCTGCTTCGTGCTCGGCGTCACCTCGGTCGATCCGACCAAGGTCGATCTGTTGTTCGAGCGCTTCATCTCCAAGGAGCGGCTGGAGCCGCCCGACATCGACGTCGATTTCGAGCATTCGCGGCGCGAGGAGGTGATGCAATATGTCTACCGCCGCTACGGCCGCCACCGCGCCGCGATCATCGCCACCGTGATCCATTATCGGCCGCGCAGCGCGATCCGTGACGTCGGCAAGGCGCTCGGGCTGACCGAGGATGTCACCGCCGCGCTCGCCGACACCGTGTGGGGCAGCTGGGGCAAGGGCCTCAACGACATGCAGGTGCGGCAGGCCGGGCTCGATCCCAAAAATGCGATGATCAACCTCGCGGTCGAGCTCGCCACCGAGTTGATCGAGTTTCCGCGCCATCTCTCGCAGCATGTTGGCGGCTATGTGCTGACCCAGGACCGGCTCGACACCTATGTGCCGATCGGCAACGCCGCGATGGACGACCGCACCTTCATCGAATGGGACAAGGACGACGTCGACGCCCTTAGCATGATGAAGGTCGATGTGCTGGCGCTCGGCATGCTGACCTGCATCCACAAATGTTTCGACCTGATCGATGGCCACAAGGGCAAGCGCTGGGAGCTCGCCTCGGTCCCGCAGGACGAAGAAGAAGTCTACGACATGCTGTGTCGCGGCGAGTCGCTCGGCGTGTTCCAGGTCGAGAGCCGCGCCCAGATGAACATGCTGCCGCGGCTGAAGCCGCGCACCTTCTACGATCTCGTCATCGAGGTCGCGATCGTGCGCCCCGGTCCGATCCAGGGCGACATGGTGCATCCTTATCTGCGGCGGCGTAACAAGCAGGAGCAGGTGACTTATCCATCGCCGGCGCCCGACCAGGGCGACAAGGACGAACTCTACAACGTGCTGCACAAGACGCTCGGCGTGCCGCTGTTCCAGGAGCAGGCGATGCGGATCGCGATCGAGGCGGCCCATTTCACCTCTGAGGAAGCCAATGGCCTGCGCCGCTCGATGGCGACCTTCCGCAATCTCGGCACCATCGGCAGCTACGAGGAGAAGCTGGTCGGCAACATGGTGGCGCGCGGCTACGATCCGGATTTCGCCCGCAGCTGCTTCGACCAGATCAAGGGTTTCGGCTCCTACGGCTTCCCGGAAAGCCACGCCGCGAGTTTTGCGCAGCTCGTCTACATCTCCTCATGGCTGAAGCACCATCATCCCGATGCGTTCTGCTGCGGCCTGCTCAACTCGCAGCCGATGGGCTTCTATGCACCGGCCCAGATCATCGGCGACGCCCGCAAGAACGGCGTCACGGTGCGCGAGGTCGATGTCTCCTTCAGCTTTGCGCAGAACACGCTGGAGGAGAAGGTCGGCGATCATTGCGCGGTGCGGCTCGGCTTTCGCCAGATCGACGGATTTCACTGGCTGGATGAGGACGAGGAGCGGTTGAAACAGCTTCAACTGTCATTCCGGGATAGTGCGCTAGCACCAGACCCGGAATCTCGAGATTCCGGGTTCTCGCTTCGCGATCCCCGGAATGACGGTGTTGAGACAGACTGGGCCGACCGCATCGTCGCCGCGCGCAACCGCCGGCCGTTCACCTCGCTGGAAGATTTCGCCCGCGACACCGGCCTGCCCAAGCGCGCGCTAATCCTGCTCGCTGACGCCGATGCGTTCCGCTCGCTCGGGCTCGACCGCCGCGAGGCGCTGTGGGCGGTGCGGCGGCTGCCCGACGACGTGCCGCTGCCGCTGTTCGAGGCCGCCACCGCACGCGAGCAGCCGGATGAGGGCGCCAAGCCGCTGCCGGAGATGCCGCGTCCGGAGCAGGTGGTCGCCGACTATCAGACCATTCGCCTGTCGCTGAAGGGCCATCCGATGGAGTTTTTGCGCGACACCTTCACGAAGGAGCGCGTCGTCGCCTGTCACACCATCAACCAGAGCAACGACCGCCGCCGCGTCCGCTGTGCCGGCGTCGTGCTGGTGCGGCAGCGGCCGGGCAGCGCCAAGGGCGTCGTGTTCATGACGCTGGAGGACGAGACCGGCATCGCCAACATCGTGGTGTGGCCGAAGGTGATGGAGCAGTACCGCAAGGAGGTGATGGGCGCGCGCCTGATCCTGGTCGAGGGCTATATCCAGAGCAGCCCGGAGGGCGTGACGCATCTGGTGGCGCAGCGCATGACCGATCGCTCCCACGATCTGATCGGCCTCGCCAATGAATCCTTGAGCCGCAAGCATCCGGTGCCGGCGGGCCCCGCGCTGATCGAGCCGCTCAACGACGACCGCCGCGATCACGGCGACAACTCGCCGCAAAAGATTCGCCACCCGCGCAACGTCCGCATCCTGCCGCCGTCCCGCGATTTCCATTGAACCGCGTGCGACGGCTCTCTCACCGTCACCCTGAGGAGGCCGCGGAGCGGCCGCTCGAAGGGCGACGGCCCGGCTTTTTCCGCGCGACTGCCAGCGGGGCCGTGCATCCTTCGAGGCGCGCAAGCGCGCGCACCTCAGGATGACGGTATCCTCTATCCACGTTATCGCGAGCGAAACGAAACAATCCCATCCTCTGCCGTCGATCCCCGAATATTTTCTTCGGCTTTTCGGAATTTGACTTGACGGCAGACCCAACTCAGATGTTCAATATGCCCGTCTCACCCGATCGAGGGGCGCTTCGCGGTCGTCACGAACGTGGGTCGAGATGCGGTGGACGCTGATTGCGCAACTGACGAGTGCGCATGAGGCGGACGGCGAAATCGTGCAGGCCTGACGCCCTAGCGGCAGGTGTCTTTTCGCATTGCGCGATGCGCGTTGCGAAGACGGTGACAACAAAGCCCAGTCTCGCCGGGGAGAGCACGTATAAGCCGTAAGCCATCGCGCAGGGAAAGCCGGGTTGTTTCCGGTTACACCTGTGGTCCTACCCCCGAGCTTTCTACCCATTGCTCGGGGCCCATGGGTGCGATCGGCACCCGGCTTTCCCTGCGCCCTCTGTTCAAGAGAGGGCGGAAAGAAGAGCAAAGCTCGGACAAAATATGTCGCGAGAACGCAAACGTATGACTCACAAGTCGCGCAACAAATTGAGTGTCGTCCCGGCGAAGGCCGGGACCCATAACCACCGTTGCAAATGGTTACGCGATGCTGGAACGACGAGTGCCATCCACAACATCCGCCGCGGCGTATGGGTCCCGGCTTTCGCCGGGACGACGCCTGGGAAGCACCGTGGACTCTCATTCTCCCTGGGGGGCCTGCGCATGCGGGCGATCCCAGTACGCTGCGGCCTCTCGGCTCAAGCACTGACGCCGCTGGAATACTGGATCATCCGCATACGCATGCGCTGGTGATGACACCACGCTGTTTGACATCTTGAATTGCGACTCATCCTCGCCGTTGTCCCGGCGAAGGCCGGGACCCATAACCACCGAAGCAAATTGCTATGCACTCTTGCAACGGCGAGCCCCGCTACAACATCCGCTGCGGCGTATGGGTTCTCTGAGTCCAGCGGCGCGAACGCGCATTGTCCATCCAATCGGTCCATCGACGGATGTCGCGCGAATGCGAACGTGTAGCCTACACGCCAATGCTGACACGTAGCTTACAGCTGGTCCCTGTCGGACGGGCCCCACGTCGCATCGACGACGGATGACTTCCTCGGCCGCTGCATGCTACTCCACCGCGGCGCCGACCGGCGGTCCGCCCGGCGGGCGGTGCAGGAAGGTGATCGATGCATAGGCGCCGACCCACGAGCCGAGGGCGGCGAAGGCGACGTAGAGCCAGTTTTCGGTGTAGCTGATCACCGCATAGGAGGACAGCACATACCAGACGCTGCTCCAGGTCGCCGCCGGCACGCGCTTGCGCGCCACGACCGCCGAGGTGAACATGACATAGACCGCGTCGGTCGCTGCGGTCGCGAGGAAGACACCGCCGGCGGTGAGAGGATCGATGGCAGCCATTGCAACTCCTGTGTGGGTCGGGCAGAGCTGGATATAAGCAGGGCCGGAAATGATGGTTGGGATCGGGCACCGCCTTTTTGTCATCATGCTCGGGCATAGGATAATCGCAAACGGGTATGCGCATGCAGGACATTCGTGAAATCCTTTCCGATGTCTGGACCGGCGCCGGCGGCGCGCCGGCCGCGCTCGATGCGGTCACATTGACCGGCAGCGAGCCGCAGCTGCCGTCGTCGTTTCGGGTCGCAGCCGCAGCGCAGGCGCCGATCGCTGCAGCCGGCCTTGCCGCGGCCGAGATCTGGAAGGCCCGCAGCGGCGAGCAGCAGGACGTCGCGGTCGACATCCGCCATGCCGTCGTCGAATGCCGCAGCGAGCGCTATTTGCGCGTCGACGACAAGCCGCCGCCGCCGGCCTGGGACAAGATCGCCGGCGTCTATCGTGTCAAAGACAACCGCTTCGTCCGCCTGCACACCAATTTCCCGCATCATCGCGACGCCGTCTGCAAGGTGCTCGGCTGCAACGCCGAGCGTGACGAGGTCCAGGCCGCGCTGCTGCAATGGGACGGCGAGGCGTTCGAGACCGCGGCCTACGCCGCCGGCGGCGTCGTCGCCTTGATGCGCTCGCACGACGAGTGGTCGGCGACGCCGCATGCCAAAGAACTGGCAAAGCTGCCGCTGATCTCGATCGAGAAGATCGGCGAGGCCGCACCGAAGCCGTGGCCCGCGGGCAACCGGCCGCTGGCCGGCATCCGTGTGCTCGATCTGTCGCGCGTGATCGCTGGTCCCGTCGCCGGCCGCACGCTCGCGGCGCATGGTGCCGACGTTCTGCTGATCTCCGGTCCCGATCTGCCGGCGATCCCCTGGCTCACCATCGACACCGGCCGCGGCAAGCTCACGAGCTTCCTCGAGCTGCGGAGCGAAGAGGGGCGCGGTGTGATGCAGGGGCTGGTGGCGCAGGCCGATATTCTCTCGCAGGGCTATCGTCCGCAGGCGATTGCACGACTCGGCTTCTCGCCGGAGGAAGCGGCGCGGATCAATCCCGGGATCGTCTATGTGACGCTGTCGGCCTACGGCCATGCCGGACCATGGGCCGGGCGCCGCGGCTTCGACTCGCTGGTGCAGACCACGACCGGCTTCAACCACGCCGAAGGACAGGCGGCCGGCACGGATGGGCCGAAGGAATTGCCGGCCCAGATGCTCGACCACGCCACCGGATATTTCATGGCGTTCGGTGCCATGATGGCGAAGGCCCGTCAGGCCCGCGAAGGCGGCAGCTGGCACGTCCGGGTATCGCTGGCGCAGACCGGGCGCTGGCTGTGGAATCTCGGCCGCGTCGAAGGAGGCCTTGCGACCGAGGACCTGACGGCGGATGCGGTGCAGCCCTTCATCGAACGGCTGCCGTCCGGCTTTGGCACGCTGAGCTCGGTCCGGCATGCCGCCGTGCTGTCCAGGACCCCGGCCCATTGGTCCCGTCCGGCCATGCCGCTCGGTAGCCACCCTCCGGAGTTTCCTGCCCCGGAGTTTCCCGGATGAGACATTCAGCTGCCGTTCAGGCTATGCAAACTTTAACGACAGGCATCGCCGAAGGGCGATTTTTAGGTTGTTTGAGACGCCAATTCAGCACTATTAGCGCACCGCTGGGGCCGTCCCGCCGGATGCTGCAACGATCGACCCCGCGGACCGCATGGTGAAAGAGTTTACCAAGAGAATGCAGAGCTTTAGCCGCCCGCGCCTGGTCGTGGCCGCGGCGCTGCTGGCGGTTGCCTGCGCGGGAGCCTATGGCTACACGCGTTTCGGCTCGGAAAAGCAGACATCTTCGGAAGTCTCCAGCCAGTCGCGCAAGGGCAGCGCGCGCTATGCGCCGTCGGCGGCCGAGTGGGCCAGCCTGACCTTCCAGACCGTGAGCGAGCACACCTTCCGCTCCGAGCTGGTGACCGAGGGCAAGATCGGCATCGATGAGGACCGCTCCACCCCGGTCTATTCGCCCTATACCGGGCGCGTCACCCGCCTCATGGTGCGGCCGGGCGATGCCGTGGTGAAGGGCCAGCCGCTGTTCGTGATCGAGGCGGCCGACACCGTGCAGGCGCAGAACGATTACATCGCGGCGATGACCGGCCTCAACAAGGCGCAGTCGGCGCTCGACCTGGCGCAGATCCAGGAGAAGCGCGCCAAGGATCTGTCCGAGGGCAAGGCGATCCCGCTGAAGGATTATCAGCAGGCCCAGGCGGCGCTGGTGCAAGCGCAGAACGATGCGCGCTCGGCGCAGACGCTTTTGGAAGCGGCACAGAACAAGCTGCACATTCTCGGCTTCGGCGACGACGACATCACGACACTGCGGCAGAAGGGCCGCCTCAATCCGGAGACGACGGTGTTCGCGCCGATCGGCGGCACCGTGGTCCAGCGCAAGGCCGGTCCCGGCCAGTATGTCTCGACCGGTGCCAGCGACCCGGTCTACGTGATCGGCGATCTATCGACGGTCTGGCTGATCGCCTTTGTCCGCGAATCCGACGCAGACAATGTCGCGGTCGGCCAGGACCTCACCTTCAGCGTGATGGCGCTGCCGGGCAAGACGCTGAACGCCCGGGTCAACTATGTCGCCGCGGCGATCGACGCGACCTCGCGCCGGCTCCTGGTTCGCGCCACCATCGACAACGCCGACAAGCGGCTGAAGCCCGAGATGTTCGCCAATGTGACGCTGTATTCGAAGGGCGATCACCCGGCAGTCGGGGTGCCGAAGCAGGCGCTGATCTACGAGGGCGACCAGGTTCGGCTCTGGGTCGCGAGGGCCGACGACAAGACCATCGAGCTGCGCCAGATCAAGCCCGGCCTCATCAATGGCGACCTCGTCGAGGTGGCCGGCAACCTCAGGCCGGGCGAGCAGATCGTGACGAAGGGAAGCCTCTTCATCGACCGCGCCGCATCAGGCACCTAAGCGCATGATCCGGAAAAGCGGGAAGCGGTTTTCCCTTGCGACAAACGCGCAACGCGTTTGCGCGGAGATCACGCTCAATAAGAAAATTCCCATCCAGTTGAAAGCGCCGATCTGAATGGATCGCCTCGTCGCCCTTGCCGTCAATCGCCGCTACTTGATGGTGGCCATGTTCGTGGCCGTCCTGATCGGCGGCCTGCTCGCGTTCAAGCAGCTCAACATCGAGGCCTATCCCGATCCGACCCCGCCGATGGTCGACATCGTGACGCAGAGCCCGGGCCTCTCGGCCGAGGAGATCGAGCGCTACATCACGATCCCGATCGAAACGCAGGTCGCGGGCATCAAGAACCTCAAGACCATCCGTACCATCTCGCTGTACGGCCTTTCCGACGTCAAGCTGCAGTTCTCCTTCGACTACACTTATGACGAGGCGCTGCAACAGGTGCTCAACCGCCTGTCGCAGCTCGCGCCGCTGCCGGGCAACGTGCTGCCCGGCATCTCGCCGCTCAGCCCGATCGGCGAAATCTTCCGCTACCGCCTGAAGGGACCGCCGAACTACAGCGTGCTCGACCTCAAGACGCTGCAGGACTGGGTGCTGCAGCGCCGCTTTCGTGCGGTGCCCGGCGTGATCGACGTCACCGGCTGGGGCGGCAAGACCAAGACCTACGAGATCCAGGTCGACTTCAACAAGCTGGTCGCCAACGGCCTGACGCTGCCGCAGGTGCTGCAGGCGGTGTCCAACGCCAACATCAATGTCGGCGGCAACACCGTGAACATCGGCTCGCAATCGGCCGTGGTGCGCGGCGTCGGCCTGATCCGCTCGATCGACGACCTCGCCAACACCATGGTCTCGCAGTCCGGCGGCAATCCGGTGCTGGTGCGCGACATCGCCCATGTCACGATCGGCGAGAAGCCGCGGCTCGGCATCGCCGGCCTCGACAATGACGACGACATCGTGCAGGGCATCGTGCTGATGCGCCGCGGCGAGCAGAGCTCGCCGACGATCTCCCGCGTCGAGCAGCTGGTCCACGACATCAACCATTCCTCGATCCTGCCGCCCGGCGTGAAGATCGAGCGGATCTACGACCGCAAGGACCTGATCGAGCTCACCACCCACACCGTGCTGCACAACATGGTGGTCGGCATCCTCCTGATCGTGCTGTTGCAGTGGATCTTCCTCGGCGACCTCCGCAGCGCGCTGATCGTCGGCGCGACGATCCCGTTCGCGCTGTTCTTCGCCGTGATCATCCTGGTGCTGCGCGGCGAATCCGCCAATCTGCTGTCGGTCGGTGCGATCGATTTCGGCCTGATCGTCGATGCCACCGTGATCATGGTGGAGGCGATCTTCCGCCGGCTGTCGCAGACCACCGCGCTGTCGGAAGACGAGCGAAGCCACATCTCCGAGGACACGGTGATGGGGATGAAGAGCCACGCGATCCTGTCGGCAGCTGCCGACGTGTCGCGCTCGATCTTCTTTGCCGCGGCGATCATCATCGCGGCGTTCCTGCCGCTGTTCACGCTGTCCGGCGTCGAGGGCAACATCTTCGGCCCGATGGCGCGCACCTATGCTTACGCGCTGGCCGGCGGGCTGCTGGCGACGTTCACGGTCACTCCGGCGTTCAGCGCGATCATCCTGCCGGCGCATATCCACGAGACCGAGACCTGGATCGTCAAGAAGCTCGACGCGATCTACCTGCCGGTGCTGAACTGGGCGATCGCCAACCGCAAGCTGGTGATGGCCGGCGCGGCCGGCCTCGTGGTCATGACCATCATCTTCGCGCGCTTCCTCGGCCTCGAATTCCTGCCCAAGCTGGAAGAGGGCAATCTGTGGATCCGCGCCACGCTGCCGCCGACGATCTCGCTGCAGGAAGGTAACGCCTATGTCAACGAGATGCGGAAGCTGATCCGCAGCCGTCCCGAGGTGGTGTCGGTGGTGTCGCAGCACGGCCGTCCCGACGACGGCACCGATGCGGCCGGGCTGTTCAACGCCGAATTCTTCGCGCCGCTGAAGCCGGCCAGCGAATGGCCAAATACTCACGACAAGGACGTGCTGACCGCGCAATTGCTGGCGCAGTTGCAGGAGAAATTCCCGGGCGTCGAGTTCAATTTCTCGCAGTATCTGCAGGACAACGTGTCGGAAGCGGTGTCCGGCGTGAAGGGCGAGAACTCGATCAAGCTCTACGGCAATGATCTGCAGGCGCTGACCGACACCGCCAACAAGATCAAGTCGGTGCTGTCGACGGTGCAGGGTGTCACCGACCTTGCGGTGTTCACCTCGCTCGGCCAGCCGACCATCCAGATCGACGTCGATCGCGCGCGTGCCGCGCGCTATGGCCTGTCACCGGGCGACATCAACGCCACGATCCGGGTTGCGGTTGGCGGCGACAGCGCCGGCGACCTCTATGAGCCCGGCAGCGACCGGCACTTCCCGATCATCGTCCGCCTCGCGCCGGAATATCGCAAGAGCGCGGAGGCGATCCAGAACTTGCGGATCGGGGTGGCGAACGCCAATGGCGGCATTACGCAGATCCCGCTCTCCGAAGTGGCCTCGATCAACCTGATCTCCGGCGCGGCCTACATCTACCGCGAGCAGCAGGAGCGCTATTTGCCGATCAAGTTCTCGGTGCGCGAGCGCGACCTCGGCAGCGCGATCCGGGAGGCGCAGCAGAAGATCGACGAGCAGGTGCAGCTGCCGCCGGGATCGCGTGTCGAGTGGGTCGGCGAGTTCGGCAATCTGCAGGATGCGATCAGGCGGCTGTCGATCGTGGTGCCGATCAGCCTCGCGCTGATCGCCGTGCTGCTGTTCTTCAATTTCGGCTCGATGGTCGACACCATGCTCGCGATGAGCGTGATCCCGATGGCGATCTTCGGCGGCGTGCTCGGGCTTCTGATCTCGGGGATTCCGTTCAGCGTGTCGGCGGCGATCGGTTTTATCGCGCTGTTCGGCATCGCGGTGATGGACGGCATCATCATCCTGTCGCAGTTCAACCAGCTGATCGACGAAGGCTACGACCGGATGCGCGCGGTGATCCGCACCGGCGAGCTGCAGCTGCGTCCGGTGCTGATGACCTGCGTGGTGGCGGGCGTCGGCCTGTTGCCGGCGGCGGTATCGGAGGGCATCGGCTCGCAGGTGCAGAAGCCGCTCGCCATCGTCGTCGTCACCGGCATGATGCTGGCGCCGCTGGTGATCCTGATCACGCTACCGGTGCTGATCTCCTACTTCTCGCGCCGGCCGAAAGACAGCCTCAGGTGAAGCCGTAGAGCCGCGCCGGATTGTCGACCAGGATCGCCTTGCGGACCGCGGCGTCCGGCGCCCAGACCGGAAGCTGGTTGAGGAGGCGGCCGTCGTCGATCTGAAACAGCGGCGTCACATCGGTGACCTTCTTGCCTTGCGGCGTCACCGAATCCGGGTGTGGCCAGTCGGTGCCCCAGACGATGCGCTCGGCATTGGCTGCGATCAGTGCCTGCGCCAGCGGCGTGGCGTCGGCATAATCGGGCGCAAGCTTGGAGGCGCGGTAGGCGCCGGAAATCTTGACATAGGCCTTGCCGGACTTGACCAGCGCGAGCAGGTCGGCAAATCCCGGCTGGCCTGTGCCGAGCGCGGCCTCGGCGCCGCCGAAATGGTCGAACACGACCGGCACCGGTGCAGTGGCGACGAGGTCCTTGATTGCGGAGATCATCGCGAGGCTGGTGAACAGCTGCACATGCCAGCCGCGCGCCTTCATCCGCTCGATCGCGGCCGAGAAGCGCTGCCGGCCGACATTGGGATCGTTGACGCCGCCGGTCGCGAGGTTGAGGCGGATGCCGCGGAAGCCGGCCTTGTTCATGGCATCGAGATCGCTCTCACTGGTCTTGTCGTCGATCACGGCGACGCCGCGTGCGGTCGGCCCACGGGCCGTGATGCCGAACAGGGTCGACGAATTGTCGGGGCCGTAGACGCTCGGCGTCACGATCACCACGCGCTCGACATGGAGCGCCTTGTGCAGCGCGCTCATCTCCTCCGGCGAGGCCGGTTCCGGCGTGTAGACGCGGCCGGCGAAGAACGGGAATTTCTCGGGGTCGCCATGGATGTGGGTGTGGCAGTCGCACGCCCCGGCAGGCATGTCGAAATTCACCGCGGTCGATGGTTGCGCTGCCTTGGAAAATGCGTTGCTGCTGGTCATGGTCACTCCGGCTGCGATGGAAGCCAGCATCATATCGCGTCGCGTCAGCATTGGATGTCTCCCTGCGTGCTCGGCTGTTATGCGCGTCATACGCGCGCCGGCATTATGGGTTGCCGGCGGGGGCGGAGGTTATCGGCGGAGAGAGCAGGCGGGAAGGGCAAGTTCGCGGTGCGAACGGTTCCGTAATGCCTATTGTCCCGACGGCGTGCGCAGGCCGTGCCAGGCGTCGCGCACCTGATGGTAATGCACCTCGGGCAGATAGTCCGGCGTCTTCAGGTTCAGCGTCTTGACGTCGAGGCGCCCGGTCGCGCTGAGCAGCGTGTAGGAGGCGATCACGCGGTCGCGCTGCGCACCGATCAGCCGCGCCCGCGCGGTGATCAAATCCTGCTGCGCGTTGAGCACGTCTACCGTGGTGCGCTGGCCGCCCGCGGCTTCCTTCTGCACGCCGGCGAGCGCAACTTCCGCGGCCTTCATCTCGGACTCCGAGGCCGACACCGCGATCTTGGCGCCCTCATTGGCGACCCACGCGCTGACCACGGCGGTCTTGGCCTGATTGCGGACCTGATCCAGCACCAGCCGGCTCTGCGCCGCGACCTCCTTGGCCTGCCGGGTCTGCGATGCGGCGGTGCCGCCGTCATAGATCGGCTGCGTGACCTGACCGATCACCGAGGCTTGATCGGTGCCGAAGCTGCCGAGCGTGGTGTCGGTGTCGCGGCTGCGGCTGACGCTGCCCTGCACAGAGACATTCGGCATCAGACTGCTCTCGGCGACGCGGATCGAGGTCGAGGCAACGTCGACGTCAAAGCCTGCCGCGGTGACGGCGGGATGCTCGCGGAGCGAGAGCGCGATCGCATCCTCGCGGCTGCGCGGCAGCAGCCGGTCGATGGTCTCGGCCGGACGCAACTGGGATGGCGCGCTGCCAACCACCTGCGCATAGGTAGCCTGACTGATCGCATAATTGACCTCTGCGGCGTTGAGGTCGGCGAGGCCGCGGTTGAGCCGTGCCTCGGCCTGGGCGGTATCGGTCGGCGTCACGTCGCCGGCATTGAGGCGCCGTTCGGTGATTGCCCGGGTCTCCTTCAGGAAGGCGACGTTGGCGCGCTGCGCCTCGACCAGGGTCTGGTTGGCCAGCACATTGGTGTAGGCGGTGACGGCGTCGAGCAGCACATCCTGGCCGACATTGCGCAGCGCCTCGCGGCCGGACTGCACCTGCAACTCGGCGACGCGGACGCTGTTGGCGGTCTTGAAGCCGTTGAACAGGGTCTGCGTCACCGTGACGCCGATCTGCCACGGCTTCAGCGTTGCGGTCTGGATCACATTGCCGGGCAGCTGATCGCGCACCGCCTGCAGGCCGACCGACAGGCCGGCAATGATCTGGGGACGGTAACCGGCCAGCGCCTGCGGCACGTTCTCGTCGGTCGCACGCTGGCGCGCCCGCTCGGCGTTGAGTTGCGGATTGGTCTGATACGCCTTGACCAAGGCTTCCGGCAGGCTCTCGGCGCGGGCCGCGGTATCCGTCAGCAGCGCACATGCCAGCACGCCAAGGCCGATGCCCGACAAAAGCACGCGCCTCGCTACGTCGCCAACCCTGGCGGCACGCTCAACCATGTGATCCCGCAAACCAAAACTCCGGCAGTGCGCCCCCGCCGACGCCGCCGACACATCTACCTGTTTACGGGGCGGTGCCGCCACAGACAAACCGCCGCGCGACATCTGCACATCATTTCAGTTCTTGTCTGTTGCCGGTTCGTCACAGGCGCACGTATCGGTCATATGAAGTATAAGTTTGAACCGCCGGCCGTCGATTCAACGATGCCGGTTATCCACCGTCTCGTCCGGGTCCATTGCTGATGCCGATATTCTTCTCCGACCCCGAGGCGATCGCGGAGCACATCATTCGTGACGTCGGAACCGAACTGGTGGTCGGGCTGCCGCTCGGCCTCGGCAAGGCCAACCACATCGTCAACGCGCTGTATGCGCGAGCAGTGGCCGACCGCTCCATCAACCTGACGCTGTTCTCCGCGCTGACGCTGGAAAAGCCGAAGCCGAAGAGCCTGCTCGAACGGCGCTTCATCGGACCGGTGATCGACCGCCTGTTTGGCGGCTATCCGGATCTCGCCTACGCGGATGCGCTGCATCATGGCGCACTTCCGCCCAACATCAAGGTGATCGAGTTCTTCTTCCTCGCGGGGCAGTGGCTGCACCAGCCATTCGCGCAACAGCACTACATTTCCGCCAACTACACCCATGCGGCGTCATATTTGTTGTCGCGCGGACTGAATGTCGTGCCTCAGCTAGTTGCCAAGCGCATGGTCGACGGCGCGCCGCGCTACAGCCTGAGCTGCAACACCGACACCACGCTCGACGTGCTGCGCGCCCGTGCGCAGGGGCGGGCGTCGTTCAAGCTGATCGGCCAGGTCAATTCCGAGCTGCCGTTCATGCCCGGCGCCGGCGACCTGCCGGCGGATGAATTCGCCGCGGTGCTCGACAGTCCAGAGACCGATTTCCCGCTGTTCGCGCCGCCATCCGAGCCGATCAGCGACACCAAATATGCGATCGGCTTGCATGCCGCCGGTCTGGTCCGCGACGGCGGCACGTTGCAGATCGGCATCGGGCAGGTCGGCGACGCGCTGGCGCAGGGGCTCGTGGTCCGCCATCGCGACAACGCCGAATTCCACGGCATCATGCAGCGCCTTGCGCCCGGTACCGGGCAACTCGCCGCGGCCGAGACTGGGTCGTTCGAAAAGGGGCTCTACGGCGTCAGCGAGATGCTGTTCGAGGCGTTCCTCGGGCTGATCGACGCCGGCATCCTCAAGCGCGAGGTCGGCGGCGTGATCCTGCACGGCGCATTCTTCCTGGGCCCGCCATCATTCTACCGGGTGCTGCGCGAGATGGCACCGGAGCGGCTGGCGCGAATCCAGATGATGCCGGTTTCCTTCACCAACGAGATCTTCGGCGACGAGGACGGCAAGCGTCGCGCCCGGGTCGATGCGCGCTTTGTCAACAATGCGATGATGGCGACGCTGCTCGGCGCTGCGATCTCGGACGGCCTCGAGAACGGCCAGGTCGTGAGCGGGGTCGGCGGCCAGTATAATTTTGTGGCGCAGGCATTCGCGCTCGAGGGCGCACGTTCTGTGCTGGCGCTGGAGGCGACCCGTCAGTCCGGCAAGCAAGCGCAGTCGAACATCCGCTGGTCCTATGGACATGAGACCATCCCGCGGCATCTGCGCGATGTCTTTGTCACGGAATATGGCGTCGCCGACGTCAGGGGGAAATCCGATGCCGACGTGATCGCCGCGATGCTGCAGGTCTCGGACTCCCGCTTCCAGGGCGAGTTGATGCGGCAGGCCAAGGACGCCGGCAAGCTGCCGCGCAGCTACGAGATTCCCGCGGCGCATCGCGAAAATTATCCCGAGCGCATCGGCGATGCGCTGAAGCCCGCGCGCGATGCCGGGCTGCTGCCGTCATTCCCGTTCGGCAGCGACTTCACCGATGTCGAGCAGCGGCTGATTCCGGCTTTGCAGATATTGCAGCAGGCGCAGCACACGCCGCTGCAACTCGCCGGCCTGCTGTGGCAGGGCATGCGGCATCCGCCCGATGCCGCCGACCGCGAATGCCTGGCGCGGCTCGGTCTCGACAAGCCGACGCATTTCGCCGAGCGCGCCTATCGCGCGCTCGTCACCGCGGCATTGCAACGGAGCCGAACGGCTAAAGCGCGATGAGATCATCGCGCCTTAGCCTGTTGTCTGCGCATGATCTTGTCCGGAAAACCGCTTCGCACTTTTCCGGATCATGCTTTAGCGGTTCTTGTTGACCGGCTTGCGCTTCTCGATGAACGCCGCCATGCCCTCGGAGCGATCCTCGAGCGCGAAGGTCGAGTGGAACAGGTTGCGCTCGACATTCATGCCTTCCGCGAGCGGCGTCTCGAACGCGCGGTTGATGGCTTCCTTGGCCATTGCGGCGGCCGGACGCGACATCGAGGTGATCTTCTCGGCTGCCGCGAGCGCCTCCTCGAGCAGCTTGTCGGCCGGCACGATCCGCGACACGAGGCCCGAGCGCTCGGCTTCCGCCGCATCCATCATCCGCCCGGTCAGGCAGAGGTCCATCGCCTTCGACTTGCCGATCGCACGGGTCAGGCGCTGCGTGCCGCCGATGCCGGGAATGGTGCCGAGGGTGATTTCCGGCTGGCCGAACTTGGCGGTGTCGGCGGCGATGATGATGTCGCACATCATCGCGAGCTCGCAGCCGCCGCCGAGCGCATAACCCGCGACCGCGGCAATGGTCGGCTTGCGGCAACGGGCGACGCGGTCGCCGCCGATGGCGGTGAAATCGCTGTTGAACATGTCGATGAAGCCTTTCGGCTGCATCTCCTTGATGTCGGCGCCGGCCGCGAAGGCCTTCTCGCTGCCGGTGATCAGGATACAGCCGATCTTGTCGTCGGCCTCGAGATCGTCGACCGCCGCGGCGATCTCGCGGAATACGCCGAACGAGAGCGCATTCAGCATTTTCGGCCGGTTCAGCGTGATGACGCCGACCGGTCCCTTGCTTTCGACAATGATGAATTCGAACGTAGCCATGGACGCAAACCCCGTGCCTGATTTGCCGGGCAATGTGCCCGCTGACGGGATGCGCTTCAAGTGGCTGAAACGAGGCTTTGGGCTGCGGTGCGGCGCCCCCCGCGCCGCACCGCAGGTGCCTCCGCTAGGCCATGAACATGCGTGCGGCGGAGGCCACCGTGAGCAAAGCGCCGAACCCGATGAAGATCTTCCCGATCAGCGAGGTCTGGTCCCAGCTCGCGCTGTCGCTGCTCGCCAGAACCGGGGCCGGCTTGGGTGCAGCCACGGCAACCGTCGGCGGCGGCGCCGGCGATGCCTCCTGTTGAGCGGTCTGCGGCTGGGCCGGCTGCGGCTGTTCCGCCGGCTGCTCCTGCTGCAGGGCTCGGTCGACCTCGTTGAGCTGGTCGGATGCGACCACATTACCGTCGGACTGGTCTGCGGGCTTGTCGGCCGCGGCAATCAACACATTGGCTTTCACCGGCGTCGCCGCTGCATTGTCGTCGCCGGAGGTCAGCTCCGCATTGGCGTTGGCGACGGTGGCGGGAATGCCTGCCGAGGTGACCCTGCCGGCGTCGTTATTGGTGGCCTTCTTGCTGTCGGATTTGTCGGCGGTCTTGTCAGCGGTCCTGGAGGACCGGTGGCGTGCCGAGCGCCGGCCATGCCGCGAACTCTGCTCGGCAGACTTGTCGGTCGTTGCGCTGTCGGATTTCGATGCCGATGCGTCCGATCCGGCCGCATGCGCCGGCAACGGAGCCGCGAGACACACAAGAAGCCCTGTCAGTCCTGTCGCAACCATCAATGCCAAGCGCCCGCTGGCTTTGATCTTCATTTTGATGATCTCCCCATGTCGCCCGCCCAAGGGCGAAAAGAGACCCCGCTGCGTGTCCACACCGGGGCAGAAAAAGGGAATCTTCGGGCATCCGGGGGCAAAAGCTGGGCAATTTCTTCCCAGTGGCCCATCGACGGCAGCAGCACCGATGCTTGTCGGACCGATCGGTGTTATGAGCCGTGACGTCTGGAAACCCGCCGGAGCGATTCTTTGAGGCCGATCCTCGGCGCGGTCTTGCTGGAGGATAGAGATCACGAATTCGTGATCGTCTGGCATGCCGCGTAACGAACTGAAAGATCGGCCGAATTGCAATTCAGGAGCCTGCGTGCGCGAACGTGAGGATGAATGGACCGGCCTGATGCGGTCGGCCATTTCAGGCGATGATGCGGCGTACCATCGCCTGCTCAAGGCCATCACGCCGGTACTCCGTGCTGCGGCGCGCCGCGGCCTGGCGCGCGCGGGACAACCGGTCGATCAGTCCGAGGACATCGTGCAGGACATCTTGTTGGCGGTACATTTGAAGCGACAGACCTGGGACACCAGCGCGGCGTTCGCGCCGTGGCTGTTCGCGATCGCGCGCAACAAGCTGATCGACGCGCTGCGCCGCCGCGGCAAGCGGATCTTCGTCAACATCGATGATTTCGCCGAGACGCTGCCCGGGGAAACACCGGAACCGACGGCCTCGCCGGGCGAGGTGAGCGCCCAGTTGCAGGCTTTGCCCGCGCGGCAGCGCGAGGTGCTGCAATCGATTGCGGTCGACAGCGCCTCGATCAAGGACACCGCGGCGAAATTCTCGATGACCGAGGGCGCGGTGCGGGTCGCGCTGCATCGCGGGCTTGCGAGCCTCACTGCGAAATTACGGGATCGATGAGCATGGACACCGATCAACTCATTCGAACCCTGGCCGCCGACAATGCCTATCGCGCGCGTCCGATCGGTCTTGCGCTGATGCTGGCACTACTGGCGGCGGCGCCGGTCTCGCTCCTGATCTTCTTCGCCGAACTCGGCGTGCGGCCCGACGTGATGATCGCGATGCACAATCCGTTCTTCGACCTGAAATTCGCCGTGACGCTGGCGCTTGCCGCCTCGGCGATCGCGGTCAGCCTGCATCTGTCGCGCCCGGAGGCTTCGCTGCGCGGCTTCGGCTGGTGGCTGCTGATTCCCGCCGGCATCCTCGTCGCCGCCATCAGCGGCGAGATGATGATGCCGCAGCGTACGCCGATGATGACGCGGCTGATCGGCAAGAATTCGATGGCCTGCATGACCGCGATCCCCGCGATGTCGCTGCCGCTGCTGGTCGGCGCGCTGTACGGGCTGCGGCAGGGCGCGCCTGCGCGGCCGGCGGTCGCCGGTGCGATAGCCGGCCTGCTCTCGGCAGGGCTCGCGGCAACCGTCTACGCGTCGCACTGCACGGATGACTCGCCGCTGTTCGTCGCCACCTGGTACACGCTGGCGACCGCGATCGTCGCGAGCGTCGGCGCGCTGATGGGAAACCGGGCGCTACGATATTGAGCAATCGTAGCCCGGATGGAGCCAACGGGTCGCGCCAACGCGCGCCCAATGACAGGTTCCGCGAAATCCGGCTGCGCCCTAACCTCCCCTTGAAAAGGGGAGGTCGCTTTGCTCGTCAGAGCAAAGCGGGTGGGGATCAGCTCTCTCCAAGGGCAGCGTCGCCTGCGGCTCACCCCCATCCCGACCTTCCCCCTTTCAGGGGGAAGGGGAAGAGAACGTCGTAGCCTGGATTGCGCTGTGCTTCATCCGGGCTACGGCAGAAATACTAGGCCGCGGGCGCGGACTGCTGCATGCGATGGAAGCGCAACACCTGCTGTGCGGTCGACGGCCGCAGCCGCTCATAGGTGTCCTTGCAAGCCTGCAGATCGGTCGGCTCGCCGCCCGAGATGTCGTCGCGCAGGTTGATGATCGCCCGCACCGTCGACCATGACAGGCCCGAGACCTTGGCCAGGATCATGACGCCCTCGGCGCGGGTTTCGATCATCATGTTCTCGGCGACGCTGACCGAGACGTTGGCGAGCGCGGCGAGCGAGGCGTTGGTCTCGTCGAACTTGCCGGCCTCGGCGAAGGCTGCGAGCTGGAATTCGTCGAGCCGGCCGTCCTGGTAGAGCGACTTGACCAAGGCATGCGCGATCGTGGTGTCCGGCGTCACGGCCGCCGGCGCCGAGCGCGCGCGTCGCGTCGCTTCCTTCACCGCGATCGGAATCTCCTTGGCCTGCTGCGGATTGGCAGCCTCGAGCCGCTGCCTGACCGCGTCCGAGGCCTTGGCGACCAGCTTGAGATAGAGATGCCGCGGGATGTTCGGGCGCAGGCCGACGCAGGTCGACAGGTTGTCGTCGCCCTCGGCGCGGCTGACCAGGCGGGTGAAGCCGCGCTCGGTGAATTCCGCGCCGGGATTGTTGACCGCGCTCTGGATCACCTCGTCATTGCCGCGCAGCACCAGCACGTCGGTGACGGCGCCGCTCAGCGTCTTGCGGTTCGAGATCGCGAGCAGATGCGCCTGGCTCTTGCTGCGCGCCGTTTCGATCAGGGTGTCGTCGTCGAGCCGCGGCGACAGCGTCAGCACGGGGCCCGCGACCTCGATCAGGTCGTCGAAGGCAAGGGTGCGGATGGTCTGCGGCGGTGCGGTGTCGATCGGGGCGAGGCGGTCGGCGAGCAGCGCCTTGGCCGAGTTCTCGATGTGCTCGAGCAGGCATTGGAAAACGTCGTCGAACAGCACGATCTGCTCGTTGGAATAGTTCACCGAGCCGTTGATGAAGAGGTCGGTCACGCGGCGCAGCGTCTCGACGCGGCGTGCGACGGTGCCGTGCGCGAGCGTCGTCTGCAGCTCGTCGAGCAGACTTTCGGGGGCGGTCTCGGGCTTCAAACTCATGACTCTGTCCTGGAGCGGTGGCGACGGCTTCTCCGGCGCCGAAGAGGGAAATGGATTTCAGGCGCTGGCGATGCGGTTGCGTCCCCTGGCCTTGGCTGCGTACAGCGCGCCGTCGGCGCGGGCGAGCAACGTATCGGAGTTTTCGCGCGGCTTGAGCGTCGTGACGCCTGCGGAGATCGTCACCCGCATGCCCGGCGAGAATGCGCTCCAGTCGAGATCGGCGATGATCGCGCGCAGCCGCTCGAGCGCGCGCATCGCCTGATCCTGCGACAGGTCGGGCAGCACGAGCAAGAATTCCTCGCCGCCGTAACGGCCGAAGCGATCGACGCTGCGGAGGTTGGCGAACATGCCGATGGCGAAGGTGCGCAGCGCCTCGTCGCCGATCGGATGGCCGTAGACGTCGTTGATGCGCTTGAAATGGTCGAGGTCGATCAGCGCAACCGCGCAGGAGCTGCCGTTGCGCGCGCAGCGCGCGATCTCCTCTTCGAGCGTGCGCATGATGCTGCGGCGATTGGAGGCGCCGGTCAGTTCATCGAGCTCCGCGAGCTCCTCGATGCGCCGGTAGGCCTCCTTCAGCTTCAGTCCGCTCTGGTACAGCGATTGCTGCATCGAACTGGAGAAGATGCCGAGGCACATGCAGCGCCCGATCGTCAGCGCGAACACCAGCATGGTGGCGAGGCGATCGATCCGGGTCGCGGTCGGCATCCCGATCGCCTTGTCGGTGCCGAGGAACAGCGCGGCGAGGCCCAGCACCATGACGGTCCAGACTATCGCAGTCTGCCGCGCCGAGGTGCGCAGCGCGCCGAAGCCGAACACCACGAACAGGTTGCAGAGAAACAGCACGCCGACTTCCGGCGCGATGTAGGTGAACACCAGCAGGTTCACCATGTTGATCGCCGATTGCGGCGCGACCAGATAGTGGTCGCGGAATCGCTCGTGAAGGCCGCGCTCGGAGAGCACCACGTAGACGGCGACCAAAGACAGGCCGGTCAGCGCGTAGGCGGCCGCCACCCAAACCGACGTGGTGCCGCCATGCGCGTAGATCAGCAGCACGACGGCGTCGAGCACGAAGCAGGCCGCGATCATCGACTGGATCTGGCGGCGCTGCTTGGCCCGGCGCGCCAGGCGCTCGGCCGTCAGCCTGGGACGGCCGCTTTCCGATGCGCCCGCGATCGGTCTGGGAAGTGACGACGCAGCGCTGCCCATGGTCCCGCCATTGGTGAAATCCGGCGAAAATCTACGTGGGAAAGCCTTTAGGTTTGGTATCTTTTGGAACCGAATCTACCCCGGTGTAACCCGGTCATCGCCCTTGTTTCGTAAGGGGAATCCGTTCGCGGAGGCGAGGCGGGAGCGATGTGCGGCAAGCCTGCGCCGTGGCGGATTTCGCGACGGTGCTGGCGTGCCGATAAAGCCTTGGTATGGTCGCGCCGGATGGTGCCTGTCCGCGAGAGTTTTCACTATTATGATACCGTTTATCGAGCCTCGGCTGATTTTTCCTCATTGGAAGCGCCGACTGTGGCATAGATCACACATGCAGTGCGGACATTGCCGTAATGTGAAGAATCTTGGCTCTCGCGTCGAACCACGCACCGCCCCCTTCAGACCAACTTTGCGAGACGGGCATTGAGCGCGACACAGGCGGCTTCAGACGACGTTCTGATCGCTCGGATCGCTCAAGGCGACCGGCTTGCCATGCAGGTGCTGTACGGGCGGCACCATGTCAGGGTGTACCGCTTCGGGCTTCGGCTCGTGCGGGACGAACAGGTGGCGGAAGATCTCATCAGCGAGGTCTTTCTGGACGTGTGGCGTCAGGCGGGCAAGTTTGAGGGACGATCCGCCGTTTCGACCTGGCTTCTGGCGATTACCCGGTTCAAGGCGTTGTCTTCGCTGCGGCGAAGGAAGGACGCCGAGCTGGACGATGAGGCCGCGAACGCGATCGAGGACACGTCCGACGATCCGGAAACGGTAGTGCAGAAGAAGGACACCGGTGACACGCTGCGTAGGTGCCTGACGGGACTATCGGCGGAACATCGGGAAATTGTCGATCTTGTCTACTATCACGAGAAATCCGTGGAAGATGTCGCTGAGATCGTGGGGATTCCGGAGAATACCGTGAAGACGCGCCTGTTCTATGCGCGCAAGAAACTTGCCGAGTTGCTGAAGGCAGCCGGTGTCGAGCGAGGTTGGCCATGATGGCTGCGAGAACAAAGGTGCAAGAGCCTGACGATATCGAGATGCTGCTGCCTTGGCACGCGGCCGGCACGCTGAACGCGCGTGACACGCGCCGCGTCGAGGACGCGCTTGCGAGCGATCCGGAGCTCGCCCGGCAATATGCTGTCATTCGCGAGGAATATGCCGAGACCATCGGCCTCAACGAGAGCCTCGGTGCGCCCTCGGCGCGCGCGATGCAGAAGCTGTTCGCCGCGATCGATGCCGAGCCGGAGCACAAGCCGTCGATGGGCGCGCGCATGTCGGCCTCTGTCTCGGAGTTCTTTTCGAAATTGTCGCCGCGGACGCTGGCGTGGTCGTCCGGCCTCGGTGCGGTCGTGGTGTTGTTGCAGGCGGGCGTGATCGGCGCGGTGCTGATGCGCAGCCAGCCGGCTTTGTTCCAGACGGCGTCGCTCGATGTCGCCGAGCGCAGTGCGCCGGTCGCGCCCAGTGCGCCGATCACCCGCGACCTCGGCGCCAGCGTGGCGGCGACGCCGACCCGGCTGCTGGTGCGCTTCACACCCGATGCCAGGGTCGCCGACATCACGTCGCTACTCGACAATTACCAGGCCTCGATCCTCGACGGGAAGGGCGGGATGTTCCGGCTGCAGTTCCGCGCAATGGACAAGAGCAGCGTCGCTGCGCTGATTGCGCGTTTGCAGAAGGAGAAGATCGTCAGCCTCGCGGTCGAAACGCCGTAGTCGGCGGCTGACGGTTCTGCGCCGAGTTGAGGTCACCATGGCCGCCAACGGCCGGACCAGATTGACGAACCACGCGATCGGCGCAGCCGCAGCCTTGTTGCTGGTCTGTGTTGCCGGCTCCGCCTCCGCCCAGAATTTCATGCGATCGCCGACCGGTGGCGCGCCACAGGTCTCGCCCGGGTTGCGGGCCAATCCCGGTATGGGAAGGGTTGGTGGCAATCCCGCCGGCGGGTTCGGCGGCCCAGTTGGCCGCATGCCGCCGACGGTGGACCGCGGCCCGGCCACGTCGTGGACCTACGATGGGCCGCGATTGCGCGTGCCGTCCCCCGTGCGCCCCGCGCCCCGTCTCTCTGCCAGCTGCGATGACGGCGATCGCGGCCAATGTTCCGACCGGCCGGTTGCCGGCAACGGCGGCGGCAAGGGCGCAACGCGGAAGGGTAGGGCCGGCGGTGGCGGCAGTTTGCGTGCACAGGATGCGTCGAGCGTGCGAACCGTGCCGAATGAGCTCGTGGCCGAAATCGACGGTGCCTTGACGGAGGCGGAGGCCGATGCACTCGCGCGCCGTCATGGGTTGAGGCGGATCGCCTCGCAGAATGTCGCGCTGCTGGGTGCGACGATCGGCCTGTTCCGCATCCTGGGCAATCGTTCGGCCGAAACGGCGAGCCGCGAGCTCGCAAGCGATGCCGGCGTCCGCTCCGTACAGCCCGACTACCGTTACGCGTTGCAGGACCAGAAGGCGTCGGGCGGCAGCGATCCGGCGCAATATGCCCAGACACAGCTGCATCTGCCCGCGGCCCACAAGCTGGCGCGCGGGATGAATGTCACCATTGCCGTGATCGACTCCGGCGTCGACGCCGCCCATCCGGAATTGGCGAATACGGTCGCCGATACGTTCGACGCGCTCGGCAGCAACGATGCTCCATACGTCCACGGCACCGCCATTGCCGGCGCGATTGCGGCGCGTGTCAGGCTCACGGGGAGCGCGCCGGAAGTGCGGATCCTGGCGATCCGCGCCTTCGGTGCGGTCGCGGGCGGCGCCGGGAGCACCTCCTATGTGATCCTCAGGAGCCTCGACTACGCGGTGGCGCATGGCGCGCAGATCGTGAACATGAGCTTTGCCGGACCGAAGGACGCCCTGGTCGAGCGTGCGGTGGCAGCCGCCGCGGCACGGGACGTCGTGCTGGTCGCCGCGGCCGGCAATGCCGGTCCGACATCGCCGCCGCTGTATCCGGCCGCCCATCCCGACGTGATCGCGGGTGAGTGGCACCGATGCCGGCGACCGGCTCATGGCGGCCTCGAACCGCGGCAGCCATATCGCGCTGGCGGCCCCGGGCGCCGACCTCCTCGTGCCGGTGCCTGACGGCAAATACCAGCTGATGTCGGGCACCTCGTTTTCGGCCGCGTTCGTCAGCGGCATCGCGGCCTTGGTGCTGGAACGCAATCCGGCATTGAAGCCCGCCGAGGTGCGACGGGTCCTGACCAGCACGGCGCGCGATCTCGGGACACCTGGACGTGACGATCTGTTCGGTGCGGGAGAAGCGGATGCGCTTGCCGCGGTGATGGCGGCGACCAGTGCTCCCATTGCCTCTGCCGCGGACAAACCGTCGCAGCCTGCACAGCAGGCCGACGGCAATAACACTTCCGTGAGCCGCACGTCGAATGAACCCGCGCCGTCGATCGCATCGGAGGATTCCGCTGCAAATCGCCGTGCTGCGCAGTGATTTTCGACGCCGAACGCCTGCAACGGTGCGATAGAACCGCGGCGCGAGAAGGTTAAAAAAATCGCCGGCGATTTGAACGTCCGCCTTCCTCTCACGACTTATGTGTGTGGGAGCGGTTTACCCTCCCCGGCTATATCAGGCGCGAGCGCCCATCCACCCCAAGCGCCCATATGGCTTTGACCCGTCCGGTTGTCCCCCCGGACGGGTCTTTCATTTTGGGGGCACCCCTTGCATGACGGACTCGACGGTGCGCGGCGCGATGGCGTCGACCGATCGCAGCGGGATGGGCAAGCGCGCGACGGCGGCGGTTGCTGTGGATCATTCCGCCCCAGGAGCGGTGCGCATCGCCACCACGGCAAGTCGATGACTTGAGGCAGTTCGAGCGAGAAACTCCGTAGTAGAGCGGACTTCTTCGATCGCCCGTTCGCGATTAAGAATTTAGTTAGACTTTATTTACCTTTTCCACAGAATATCGGCGTCACGTCCAGTTGATTCGGTTCGGTTCGTTCGGTTGCGTCTGCGTCCGTTTCTTTTCCTGCGGGCAAGTTGAATGACACATCGGACCGACGTGGCCAGAGGCCAGGAGATCGTTGCACGCTGGTGCAACCTCGCCGAGCAAAGGCTGGAGCACCTTACCGAACTGTTCGATACCGGGCGCTGGCGGCGCTATCACAGCGAGCAGGCCTTTCTCGAGAACATCAGGGAAGCCCGCGCCGCGGTCGACATCTGGCGCGAATTGCTGACCCGCGAAGCTTCGCTCGACAATTCGCCGATCGATCTGGCCTGGCTCGGCCGCGGCAGGTCGAAACTGCCGCCGGCCGCCATCTCGCCGCCGCCCGAGCGCCGGCCGGAGGCTGCGGTCCTGGCCGAGGCGGCGATGAAGGCGGTCGCGGCCGCGCTGGAAACAGCGGCCGAGGTGCTGGAGCAGCCGCCCACGGTGGCCGACGCGCCGCCGCTGGAAATGCCCGCTCCGGCTGCGCCGCCGCCGGTGCTCGATCTCGACACCATCCAGCGGCGCTATCCGCTGCTGCGCAACGCGCTGTAGGCGACCGCTCTCGCTTATTTTTTGAGCATGATCTCCGCGCAAGCGCGTTCCGCGTTTGTCGCGAGGAAAAGCCGCTTCGCCCTTTTCCGAATCTAGCGCCTTTTCCGTTCCGATTGAATCGGAACGGGGCTCTAGATTCTTGTTTTGACGCGTTTTCTTCACGCGAACGGGTATCCACTTCGCTCGAAAACGCTCTAGCGCCGCACCGCGTTCGCGCCGACCACGAGCTGCGCATATTGCTGGGCGCCGCCTGCCGACAGATCCGGCGTGATCGGGCGGGAATGGTCGAGCCCGACCACCGCGCCGCGCGGGGTTTCCGAGATCATGTTGTTGTTGATCAGCGCCGTGCCCGCGCCCGGCACCACCGAGACGCCGATGCCGACGAAGGCGTTGCGGACCACGTTGCCTGATATCGCGACATCGCGCAGGTACTTGCCCCAGCCGGCGACGATGCCGAAGGTCGGCGCGTTCTCGATTACATTGCCGGTCACGGTGCTGTCGGCCTCGACATAGATGCCGATGCCGGCGCCGTCGTTCGGGTCGGTGCCTGCAGGGCGCTTCGGCAGCAGGTTGCGGATGATGTTGCCCTGGACCACAGCGATGCGGCCGCCCTCGTTGAAATTGCACACGGAGACGCCGATCGCGGCGCCGTCGACGGTGTTGTTGGCGATCACCGCGGCCTCGAACGAAAACTCCGAATAGAGCGCGACCTCGCGGACATTGCTGACGCTGTTGTCGGTGATGTGGATGTTGGAGGCCGAATTGCCGCGCACCGCCGAGAAGTCGCAGTTCTTGATGCGGTTGCCGCGCACGATCACGTTGCCGGCGCGGAAGGCGTTGATGGCGTTGCCGTACTGCCCGGAGCCGCCGGGGCCGGCCTTGATGTCCTCGATGCGGTTGTCTGCGACGATCGAGCCGTCGTCGCCGATCGCGGTGCGCAGGATCTCGATGCCGTTGTCGTTGGTGCCCTTGATGGTGTTGCGCGACACCATCAGGCCGATCGCGTCGAACGACACCAGCGCCGTGGTCGCGATCTCGGTGAAGACGTTGTTGCTGACGTCGCCCGACATCTGCTCGAACCAGATGCCGTTGCCGCCGCTGCCGGTGAACCGGCAATCGGTGATGCGGATGTCGCGGCCGGACAGGCAGTGCACGAGGCCGCGCCGGTTCGGCAGCGGCACGTTGCCGCCGTCGAAGGTGAGGCCCATCAGGACGACGCCGCCGGCGCCTTCGCCTTCCAGCAGCGAGGCGCCGCCGTTGAACACCAGCCGGCTGGCGCCCCGCACGCCGATCAGCTGGCTGCCGGGCGCAAGCCGCAACAGGCCGGTGCGGTAGACGCCGGGCGGGAACGCGAGCGGCACTTGCGCCCGCGCGGCGTCGTCGATCGCGCGCTGCAAATTGCGGGTCTGGTCGTCGGGGCTGCCGGGGCGCACGCCATATTGCGTGACGTCGCGGCCGAGCGAGCCGGTCGACGGCGCTGCGGCACGCGCAGCGTCAGGCGACATTGCGAGCGCGCCGGCCGCGCCGGCGGCGGTTGCTCCGATCAGATGGCGGCGGTTGACGTCCATGGGCATGGCCCTCGCAACATTCGCGAGCGGTGACGTTCGCGGGTCGAGTGGTAGCGCGAAAGGCGGCGCGGCATGGTGAATACGCCGACGCAGCGGGGCGATTGTTGACGGTAGGGTTAATCGCGGGTGCAACCGCTTCACGTTGTCAAACAGGCGTTCCCCGGTGTCATCACGCGCGTATGCGCGGGCCCGACACCGGGGAGATGCGGGCCCACGGCTCCTTCCCAGGCGTCGTCTCGGCGAAGGCCGGGACCCATACGCTGCGGCTTGTGTTGTGAACGGGACTCGTCATTGCAGCGACGCTCAACAATGATCTTTCGTGGTTATGGGTCCCGGCCTTCGCCGGGACGACACTGAATGGCCGTTGCAGACCTCGTCATTCGATCCAATTTTAGCATTTGCTGGGGTCTACGGTTGAGCTTGCGTACGCGCGATGCCAACTAGGGGCGTGTACTTACACCGCCCGATCCGCGCGCTCACGCGCGCGAGCCCTGCCGGGTCAGTTTCACCAGCTCCATCAGCATGGCCTCGCCGGCATCGACGAGCGCTTCCAGCGTGATCGATGATTTGCCGGGTGCAGCCGTGCCGTCATGGGCGAGCGGCGGGACGTGGACGAATTGCGCGAGGCGCAAGTCATTGTCGCGGTTGACGGCCTCGATCGCGCGCCAGCTCAGATAGTTGCAGAGATAGCTGCCGGCGTCGCGCGAGGCTCGCGCGTCGATCCCGGTCGCCAGCGCGGCGCGCAGTAATTTTTCAGTATGAGGCCCGAACATGCGCGCATCGGCGCCGCCCTCAATCGATCCCTTGCTCGCATGCTGGCGGCCGGCGTCGGGGAAGCGCGTGGTCACCGCGTTGCGGGCACGGCTTTCGATCCGCAGATAGTCGGTGCGGCCGGCGAGGCCGAACATCAAGAGCGCCTGCGGGCGGTGTTCTGCGATCAGCTCCGGCAATTCGCGATCGACGGCCGCGTAGGTGACGTCGAAGATGTGGCTCGACAGCGCGACGTCGTCGAAGGCCGGGCGGCGCAGGGCGGTCAGCCGCTTCACCAATGGCATGGTCGGGTTGAACGGCGCACCCGGAAACGGCCCAAAGCCGGTGACGAGGATGCGCAGCCTGCCGCTCAATGCAGCATCTCCGCGATCTGTTCGGCGGCGACCGCGGGCGAGATGCGGCCGCCGGCGACCTCGGCCTCCATCTTCTTCACCCTGGCGCGGATCGCGGCATCCGCGCGCAGCCGCGCCATCATCCGGCTCTCCAGCATCGACCACATCCACTTCACCTGCTGCTCCCGGCGGCGGCCGGCGAACTCGCCCGAGGCGTTCATCGCGGTACGGTGGTCGAGGATCTTCTGCCAGAGCCGGTCGAGCCCGGCGCCGGTCAGCGCGGAATAGGTCTCCACCGGCGGATGCCAGTGCTCGGAGCGCGGCGCCAAGATGTGCAGCGCGCTGCGATAGTCGGCGGCGGCGAGGTTGGCGCGCTTGAGGTTGTCGCCGTCGGCCTTGTTGATCGCGATCATGTCGGCGAGCTCGACAAGGCCCTTTTTGATGCCCTGCAGCTCGTCGCCGGCGCCCGGCAGCATCAAGGCCAGGAAGAAGTCGGTCATGTCGCAGACCGCGGTCTCGGACTGGCCGATGCCGACGGTCTCGACCAGCACCACGTCGAAGCCGGCGGCCTCGCACAGCAGCATCGCCTCGCGGGTCTTCGCCGCGACGCCGCCGAGCGTACCCGAGGAGGGCGAGGGACGGATGAAGGCCTGGTCGGAGACGGCGAGCCGCGCCATCCGGGTCTTATCGCCGAGGATCGAGCCGCCGGTGCGCGCCGAGGAGGGATCGACCGCCAGCACCGCGACCTTGTGGCCGCGCTCGATCAGGAACATGCCAAGCGCATCGATGGTGGTCGACTTGCCGACGCCGGGCGAGCCGGTGATGCCGACCCGCACCGCCTTGCCGGTGTCGGGCAATAGCGCCTGCACCAGCTCGCGCGCCGCCGCCTGATGATCGCCGCGCCGGCTCTCGACCAGCGTGATCGCCCGCGCCAGCGCGGCGCGGTGGCCGGCACGGAGGTCCTTGGCGAGGGCGCTGATGTCGGGAGCAGCAGGCTTCGATGCGATCATGGGGTTGGTTTACAACGGCTGGCCATGGCAGGCGAGGGGAACGCGGATCGGCGCTGGCGTGGCTTGTTGATGAAGCCTTATTGCTGCTCGTCCGTATCGCCCTTCGGCCGCGCGCCGGCGAAGATTTTTGCGCCTTCCGCCGTCAGATACGGCTTCAGCGTCTCCCACGGAACGAAGATGACATACTGGCCTTCGGCGTAGGGCGGGTAGTGGAAGGTGAGGCCGGAGCTCTTGCCTGACACGGTCGACGGCGCCAGCGTCACGGCGCCGATCTTGAGCAGGGTTGGCTTCAACTCCTTGTACCACTCGGCGGTTGCGGTCTCGCCGGCGCCGCGCCGCTTCTTCTCGGCGTTGAGCGCGCTGACGATGGCCTTGCGCATCGCCGTCAGGGTCGGGCCGTTGTCCGTCGTCTCGGTGAAGAAGGGACGGATGCTGATGCGCTTCTTCGCCGTGGTGTCCCACAGGATGGTGTTGACGTCGGAGTTCGGATGCGCGCCGTGGGTGTCCATGTAGTCGTCGCGCAGCACGCTCACATAGCGGCCGTCGACGACGGAGCGCTCGGAGTATTTGCGTTCGAACGAGTAGCCGCCGCGATCCTTGAAAAGCTCAGGCTCCTGCTTGCGGTCGGCCGCAGCCGCGGCGGCATTCTTCTCGATCCACTTCTTGCCCTCGCCGAGGCAATCGGCCGCCAGCGCGCTGTCTGCCTTGATCTTGTCGTCGAGATAGACGTTGGCCTCGATGTTCGCGTTCCTGATCGTGGCTTCAGGCTTGGGGTCTGCGGCGATGGCGAGGGAAATGAAGACGAAGCCCGATATCAGGGCAACGGCCCACTTCACGATGATAGTCAATGCTTCGATTCCCTGGCGAGTTGATCGACGAACGCCTTCAATGGCAACAGATCATCCTCAATCATGATCCATAGCAAGCCAGCGTCGGTCCGATGATAGGCATGGCGCAACCAGTTTCCGAGATCGGCCAATCGCCTCCAGTTGATACCTGTTTCCTTGGCCTTCAAATCGGTTGGAATGTGCCTTGATGCTTCGCTGATCATCTCAAGCAGCCGCTCCACGGCCAGCCGCATCACCAGATTGCTGGTGAAGCTCTCGCGGGTTTGCCCGGCCGTTATGTCCCGAATGCTATCGATCGCTGCGGCAATGTGGCCTATGCGGTCTGCAACGGTTGGCTGCACGTCAGAATACTTCGAGAATATCGTCGGCAATTCGTTGTGCCAGGCGAGGAGGAAGGGATCGCTTCATCGTTGCTTGCGCCTGCAAGCCCGTCGCGTCTTCAATGATATGCTCGACGCCGATCAGGTTGAGTAGCGAAAACGAGGCATCGGGCTCGACTTCAACCAGCACATCGACGTCACTGTCGTGCCGATAGTCGCCGCGCACGCGCGATCCAAAGATCGCAAGCTTCGACACGCCCTCTGCCTTGATGGCATCGGCATTCTCTCGTATCGCTGCCACGATCTCTTCGCGTGTCATGGTTTGGGACCTTGCAATCCCGCTAATCTATCATCTACTCCGCCGCCGCGCTATGGCCGAGCCGGGCGTTGAGCTTGTGGATCAACTCCTCGGCGGCATCCGAGATCACCGTGCCCGGCGGGAAGATCGCCTCGGCGCCGGCGGCATAGAGCGCGTCGTAATCCTGCGGCGGCACCACGCCGCCGATGATGATCATGATGTCGTCGCGGCCGTGTTTCTTCAGCGCGGCCTTCAATTCGGGCACCGCGGTGAGATGCGCCGCGGCAAGCGAGGAGACGCCGAGAATGTGGACGTCGTTCTCGACCGCCTGACGGGCGGCTTCATCGGCGGTTGCGAACAGCGGTCCGATATCGACGTCGAAGCCGACATCGGCGAAGGCCGATGCGATCACCTTCTGGCCGCGGTCATGGCCGTCCTGGCCGATTTTCGCCACCAGGATGCGAGGACGACGACCCTCGGCCTCCTCGAACGCATCGATCAGGGCCTGCACTTTTTTGACCTTGTTGGACATCGCCGCTGCCTCTCGCTTGTAGACGCCGGTGATGGACTTGATCTCGGCGCGGTGGCGGCCGAACACCTTTTCCATGGCGTCCGAAATCTCGCCGACGGTGGCTTTGGCGCGAGCGGCGTCGATCGCCAGCGCCAGCAGATTGCCGTTGCCTTCGCCCGCCGAGCGGGTGAGGGCGGCCAGCGCCGCGTCGACGTCGTTCTGGTTGCGCTCCTTCTTGAGCCGCGCCAGCTTGTCGATCTGCAGCCGCCGCACGGTGGAGTTCTCCACCTTGAGTACGTCGATCGGCTTCTCGTTCTCGGGCTTGAACTTGTTGACGCCGATCACCGCCTGCCGGCCGGCATCGATCCGCGCCTGTGTCTTGGCGGATGCTTCCTCGATCCTGAGCTTCGGCACGCCGGCCTCGATCGCCTTGGCCATGCCGCCGAGCGCCTCGACCTCCTGGATGTGCCCCCAGGCCTTCTGCGCGAGATCGCGGGTCAGCCGCTCGACATAATAGGAGCCGCCCCAGGGATCGATGATGCGGTTGGTGCCGCTCTCCTGCTGCAGGAACAGCTGGGTGTTGCGGGCGATGCGCGCGGAGAAGTCGGTCGGCAGCGCCAGGGCCTCGTCGAGCGCGTTGGTGTGCAGCGACTGGGTGTGGCCTTGGGTTGCCGCCATCGCTTCGATCGTGGTGCGCATCACGTTGTTGAAGACGTCCTGCGCGGTCAGCGACCAGCCCGAGGTCTGACAATGCGTGCGCAGCGACAGCGAGCGCGGATCCTTCGGGTTGAACTGCTTGAGCAGCTTGGCCCATAACAGCCGCGCGGCGCGCATCTTGGCGACTTCCATGAAGAAGTTCATGCCGATCGCCCAGAAGAAAGAGAGGCGAGGGGCAAAACGATCGACGTCGAGGCCTGCGGCAAGCCCGGCGCGCAGATATTCGACGCCGTCGGCCAGCGTATAGGCGAGCTCGAGGTCCTGCGTCGCGCCGGCTTCCTGCATGTGGTAGCCGGAAATGGAAATGGAATTGTATTTCGGCATCCGCTGCGAGGTGTAAGCGAAGATGTCGGAGATGATCCGCATCGAGGGGCTAGGCGGATAGATGTAGGTGTTGCGCACCATGAACTCTTTCAGAATGTCGTTCTGAATCGTGCCCGACAGTTTCTCCGGCGGCACGCCCTGTTCCTCGGCAGCCGCGACGAACAGCGCGAGGATCGGCAGCACCGCGCCGTTCATGGTCATCGACACGCTCATCTGGTCGAGCGGGATGCCGGCGAACAGCGTGCGCATGTCGTAGATGGAATCGATCGCAACGCCGGCCATGCCGACGTCGCCGGAGACGCGCGGATGATCCGAGTCATAGCCGCGGTGGGTGGCGAGGTCGAACGCGACCGACAGGCCCTTCTGTCCGGCGGCGAGGTTACGGCGATAGAACGCGTTGGAATCCTCCGCCGTGGAGAAGCCGGCATATTGCCGGATGGTCCAGGGCTGGTTGACATACATGGTCGGGTAGGGGCCGCGCAGATAGGGCGCGATGCCCGGCCAGGTCTCGAGGAAGTCGATGCCTCCGAGATCGGCCTCGCCGTAGACGGACTTCACCGGGATGCCCTCGGGCGTCAGCCACGGCTCGGCGCTCGCAGCCGGGGCCGTGGTGGCCACGGGCTGGAAGGCGACATCGGCGAAATTGGGAATGCGGGTCATTCCTGGGCTTCCTCAAACTGGCGATTGCGTTCGATCAATCGCTGTAGCTTCCAACTCAATCATGGTCCGGATGCTGATGGCTGACGATCGTCGCCATCTTGTCCGGTCCGTAATTCTGCATCGTGGTCTGGCTCGGCAGGTTGGCGATGCCGACCACCCAGCCGTGGCGGGACTCGGTTCCGAATTGCTGCGTCGGTATCACCCGGTCGGGCCGGTCGAAGGCGCCGGTCATGATCTCGATCCGCGGCCCGTCGATACGGCGGAAGCTCAGGGGTGTTCCGCAGGCCGCGCAGAAGTCGCGCTCGGCGATCGAGGAGGACCTGAACGCGGCAGGCTTGCCGCGGGTCCATCTGAAGTCGTTGCGATCGATGTCGGCGAAAGAGGCAAATGGCGCCCCGGACGCCTTCTGGCACATCCGGCAGTGGCAGATGCTGATCCGGGTCGGCGCCGCCGAGACGGCAAATCGGACGGCGCCGCATTGGCAGCCGCCGGTCAGAACCGGTGTCGATGGTGTCTCTGCGCTCATGTCTGCTCCATCCGCCGATAGGCCTCGCGCAATGTCGCCAGCGCATCACCGCCGGCGAAGACGAACTCGCCGATGCCGGCCGCCCGCAGCGCCGCTTCCTGGTCGCCGGGCCGCCCTGCCAAATAGATATGCCTTGCACCGGCGCCTTGAAGGGCCCTGGCGGCCTCACTGGCGCTGGCGGCATAGACCTTATCCGAGGAACAAATACACGCCATCGTGGCGCCCGAGGCCTTGTAGGCCGCGGCCAGCGCCGCCGCGTCGGCAAAACCCTCGCTGTCGATGGCCTCGATCCCGCCGGTTTCGAAGAAACTCTTGGCGAAGGTCGCGCGGGCCGTGAAGTCCGCGGCGGTGCCGAGATTGGCCAGGAATATCTTCGGCCGTGCGCCATGCGCCTTCAGCGCGGCATCCGATTTGTCGCGCAGCGCCTCGAAAGGTTCGGCAAGCCGCGTCGGCGCGAGGGCGTCGAATTTCACCTTGGCGCCGGCGAGGGACGCCGGCGCTGATGGTTTCACATCCAGCACCGCGGGGGCGGCCTCGCGCAGATCCGGAAATTCGCTGGCGCCGGTCAGCACGTCGCGGCGCTTCGCCACATTGGTCTCGCGCAGCAATCGCGTCGCGGCGACCTTGTTTTGCAGCAGCCCCTGCTCGAGCGCGGCGAAGATGCCGCCGGCCTTCTCGATCTCCTGGAACAGCGTCCATGCCGCCTCGCAGAGCTGCGAGGTCAGCGTCTCGATGCCGCCGGCGCCGGCCGCGGGATCGGACACCTTTCCCAGGTTGGATTCATCGAGCAGCACGAGTTGCGTGTTGCGCGCCACGCGCCGGGCGAAGTCGTCGGGCAGGCCGAGCGCCAGCGTGTGCGGCAGCACCGTGATCGCATTGGCGCCGCCGAGCCCGGCCGCAAAGGTCGCGATCGTCGCGCGCAGCATGTTCACATTGGGATCGCGCTGGGTCAGCATGCGCCAGGCGGTTTGTGCGTTCACGAAGATCGGCTTCGGCGCAAGCCCGCACGCCTCTTCGATCCTTGCCCAAAGGCGGCGCAGCGCGCGGAATTTCGCCATGGTCAGGAACTGGTCGGCATCGGCGCTGAGGCGGAACGAGATGCCCGCGCGCGCCGCATCGAGATCGATGCCGGCACCTTCCAGCATGCGCAGATAGGCGAGGCCCAGCGCGAGCGTGAACGCGAGTTCCTGCACCTCGGAGCCGCCGGCATCATGGATCGGCCGGCCGTCGGCCAGCACGAACGGCCCCTTGAAGCCGCGCTTGATCAGGCCATTGACGACCTGGCCGAACGACTTTTCGTAGTTGGGCCAGGCGATGGCCGCAGCACCGCGCACGGCCATGGTGCTGAGCGCCTGGTAATTGAAATGCAGATCGAGCTTGGCCGGGTCGAGCTTGCGGGCCTCGACCATGTCGGCAAAGGTCTCGCCGGCGTTCTCGCGGCCGATCACCGGGTTGAGCGCGATCATGATGCCGGCATCGAGATGGACGCCGCCGCAGGCGCGCGCCAGCGTCTTCTTGCTGGCATCGGCAAGACCGAAGCCGCGCGCGCCGGGACCGCCGGCGAACTCGAATTCGAGGCCGGTCGCGCCGTTCTCGAGATCCTGCAGCGCTTGCGCATTGGCCAGTGCGGCATCGGGATGATCGACCCGCTGCAGGATCTGCCAGGGTGCAGCGGCGGCGCGGCCGGCAAGCGGGCTTGAATTGGTGGCGCGGCGGTAGATCGGATCGATCTTCAGGCCGTCATAGGTCTTGCCGACCAGCTTCTCGAACGGGGCACCCTTCAGCACGCCGTCGACCAGCTTGCGCCAGTCGTCATAGGTCGCAGGTCGAAAATCCGAAGCCAGAGCCAAATCGTCAGTCGAGGTCGTCATCCGCCCAAATCGTCCTTCACCGGCCCCGCGCGGGGCCCCTTGATTTGGCCGGAAATTGCCACGGGCGGGCGGCCAAGCCAAACGGTTGTTTGCGGTGGTTTGGCTTTAATCGAGGTCCGCTAGACGGAAAATACCGTCGGCGGAGACCTCGGCCAACGCATCGGCGACGCGGCGCCCGGCGATGACGCGGTCAGGAACGATCTCGGCGAGCGGCACCAAGACGAAGGCGCGTTCGAACAAACGCGGGTGCGGCAGCGTCAGTTCCGGCTTGTTCAGTGTGACGTCGTCATAGGCGATCAGGTCGAGGTCGAGGGGGCGCGGCCCCCAGCGCTGCTCGTTCTTGCGGTCGCGGCCGAATTTGGCTTCGATCTTGTGCAGCGTGAACAGCAGCGCGTGCGGATCGAGACTGGTCTCGATCTCGATGCAGGCGTTAACGAAGCTGTGCTGCTGCTGCTCGCCCCAGGGCGGCGTCGAATAATCCGACGAGCGTGCGATAAGCGCGGCCTGGGTCATGCCGCAGATATTGGCGATCGCCTTGCGAAACGTGGTGCGGACGTCGCCGACATTGCCGCCGAGGGCGATCAGGACGTCAGCCATCGGCGTTCACCCCTGGGGCGGTTGATGGCGCGAGCGGGTCAGTACCACGCCGACATCGTCGAAGATCGCGGCGATCGGCGCGTGCGGCTTGTGCACCGTGACCTTGACCGCCCGGATGCGCGGAAAACTCGCCAGGATGTCCTCGGCCACCGCACCCGCGGCGCGCTCCAGCAGCTTGTAGTTGGTGTTCTTGAATGCAGATGTCGCGGTCGCCACCACGTTGGAATAGGAGACGGTGTCGGAGAGGCGATCGGTGCGCGAGGATTCCGAGAGGTCGGTATAGAGCTCGAGATCGATGACGAAGCGCTGCCCAACTTCGGTCTCATGTTCCATCACGCCATGACGGGCATGGATGACGATCCCGGTGATGAAGATCGTATCGGTCATTGCTGTCCCTCGATTGCTGCGGCCACGCGCAGCGCCTGAACGGTTTCGGCGACGTCATGCGCGCGAATGATGCGGGCGCCGTTCTGCGCGGCGATCAGATGCGCCGCGATCGAGCCGCCGATCCGCTGTTGCGGCTCCGACGCCACGACCGTGCTGATGAAGCGCTTGCGCGAGGCGCCGACCAGCAGCGGCAGTCGGAACGCGTCGAGCTCGGAGAGTCGCGCCAGCGCGATCATGCTCTGCTCAGGGGTCTTGCCGAAGCCGATGCCGGGATCGAGCACGATCCGGTCGGGCGAAATGCCGGCGCTCGCGGCGATCGCGAGTGAGCGCTCGAAGAAGGCGGCGATGTCCTGCATGATGTCGATCGCTGGATCGGCCTGCTCGCGATTGTGCATGATGATTACGGGCACGCCGCGAGCGGCGACCAGCGGCGCCATGCCGGCATCGCGCTGCAGGCCCCAGACGTCATTGGCGATCGCCGCGCCGTGGTCGAGCGCCCAGGCCACGACCTCCGATTTCATGCTGTCGATCGAGACCGGCACGCCAAGCGCGATCACGTCGGCCAGTACCGGCTTCAGCCGCGTTATCTCGGCCTCGGCGGTGACCGGCTGCGAGCCGTAGGGACGGGTGGATTCCGCGCCGATGTCGATGATATCGGCGCCCTCGGCGACCAGCTTGCGGGCCTGTGCCAGCGCCTCTTCGGGTGCGGCGAACTGGCCGCCGTCGGAGAACGAGTCCGGCGTCACGTTCAGGATGCCCATCACGGCCGGATAGGGCCGCGACAACAGCGCCGGCAGCACCGCCGATACGGCCGGGCCGGTCACCGTCGATGCTATGGGCTTGCTCGCCATCATGCGGTGGCTTTGCGCTGACCGCAGCGGCAAGTCAAGGTGTGGCGATGACGGGTGACGCGGCCGGCGGCCGAATGCCGTTAAGACAGGCTAATAGGTGATCTTGGGAGGCAGCTTGCGTGCCTCTTCGATCAGCAGCTCGACCGACTTCTCCGACGGCATCACACGGACGAGCTTACGCCGCACATTGGCGTCCTTCATGCTCTGCGCGAGCCGCGACGGGTTGCGGTGCGCGAGCTCGCGCACGGTGGTGACGCCGGCAGCGCGGACCAGGCCGACCTTCGCCTTGCCCATGCCGGGAATTCGCATGTAGTCGGAGATGTTGGCCCATTCGAGCAATTGTTGTTCGCTGATCCCGGTCTTGGCGGCGAGCGCCTTGCGTCCCTTGACGGTGCGGGCGGCTTCAAGCAGTGCGTCGGTCGTGCGGATACCCTGCGATTTCAGTTTGGTGGCGCAATAGGCGGACAGGCCTTCGATCTCGGAGAGGGGGTATGTCATGATACTCGTATGCAGGTAGAAGGGAGCGCACGTGCAATGGCGTTTGGGAAAATGCTTCAGGCAAACTGGCTGAGGCCCGGTGTCCCCGAGATGATCTCGCCCATTTGATCCGCTCCGATTTTGTCGCGGCCGAACCTGAAAAGTTCACGCGCGACGTTCTGAATCTCACTCATGCTCAATCCAAGCGCCATCAGCCGGGTGCCGACAGCCATCAGACCGCCACCCATCAACCGCGATAGACCACCGCTGTTGTTGGAGGCGGCGATTGCCGCTTCGGCGCCGGGGATTTGGTCGATCAGAGCCTGAACTTTGTCGGAAGGTCCCTCGTTACGGAGGAAACCCAGAACGATGCCGATGGTTTTTTCAGCGACAGCACCGTCGATGCCGGCCTTCGCGGCCAGCTGCCCAACCAATTCGTCCATATTGCCCCGCCTCAACCGGTTTTTGCCGGATCATTCTTGAAGATTTATCTTGAGCGCCTGTGTCACGAAATACAAGCGATCCGCGCATTTCAGTTCGTTTTCTTTTTCGATCGCGTCGGGAGTGTTGCACCTCTGCAAGATTGAGCGGCGGATTCACACCATCTTGTCGCAATGCGCAATGCCTTTCGTCACTTGGCCGGGAATAAAGTATGAGGAACTGGTGGAGCGACAATATACATCAGTGCGCGCCGATGGTTTCAATCGACCTGCAAGATGCAATATGATGTCATCGGTTCGAATGGATCGAGCCGATTTAAAATCGCGTTAAGAGGCGAAGCGATGGCGACGTCCGACACCAAGTTGGCCGACACCGATGAGAAGATCTTTATCGGCAAGGGCGAGGAAACAGCCTGGCTGACGCTTGCGCTGGCCAACCGCCACGGCCTTGTGACCGGTGCGACCGGAACCGGCAAGACCGTCACGCTGCAGGTCATGGCTGAAGGATTTGCGCGCGCCGGCGTTCCGGTTTTCGCAGCCGACATCAAGGGCGATCTTTCCGGTATCTCCGAAGTCGGCGAGGCCAAGGACTTTATCCTGAAGCGCGCCAAGGAGATGGGCCTGACCTTCCAGCCGGATCAGTTCTCGACCGTATTCTGGGACGTGTTCGGCGAGCAGGGCCATCCGGTGCGCGCCACCGTCACCGAGATGGGACCGCTGTTGCTCTCGCGGATGCTCGATCTGAACGACGTGCAGGAGGGCGTGCTCAATGTTGCCTTCCGTGTCGCCGATGAGAACGGCCTCACGTTGATCGACATGAAGGACCTGCGAGCGCTGCTGGATGCGATCGCCCCGGACGGCAGCAAGAAGGCTGCCGACGACGAGGAAGATCCGCTGGCGCCGATCCGTAAGGCCGCGCAAGGCTACGGCAATGTATCCAAGGCGACCGTCGGAACGATCCAGCGTCAGCTCCTGGTGCTCGAGAACCAGGGCGGCGCCAAGTTCTTCGGCGAGCCGGCGCTGACGCTGAAGGATTTCATGCGCACCGACCGCGACGGCCGCGGCATCGTCAATATCCTGGTCGCCGACAAGCTGATGCAGAGCCCGCGGCTTTACGCCACCTTCCTGCTCTGGATGCTTTCGGAATTGTTCGAGGAATTGCCGGAGGCCGGCGACCTGCCGAAGCCGAAGCTGGTGTTCTTCTTCGACGAGGCGCATCTCTTGTTCACCGACGCGCCGAAGGCGCTGATGGACAAGATCGAGCAGGTGGTGCGGCTGATCCGCTCCAAGGGCGTCGGTGTCTATTTCGTCACGCAGAATCCGATCGACGTGCCGGACAAGGTACTGGCGCAGCTCGGCAACCGCGTGCAGCACGCGCTGCGCGCCTTCACGCCGCGCGATCAGAAGGCGGTTGCCGCGGCCGCACAGACCTTCCGGCCCAATCCGAAGCTCGACACCGCGCGGGTGATCATGGAGCTCGGCAAGGGCGAGGCGCTGGTGTCGTTCCTCGAGGGCGGCGGCACGCCGTCGATGGTCGAGCGCGTCATGGTGCGCCCGCCGTCGGCGCGGATCGGGTCGGTCACGCCGGAGGAGCGCAAGGCGATCATGGATGCGAGCCCGGTCAAGGGCAAATACGACACCGCGGTCGATGCCGAATCCGCCTACGAGATCATCCAGAAGCGGCTCGCCGGGACGGCGGCGCCGGCGGACGGCAGCGCTGGCGGCGAGGGGGGCGGCATCCTCGGCCAACTCGGTTCGATCGCGTCCACGATCTTCGGCACCAACGTCAAGCGCGGCCGCATGTCGACCGGACAGGTGATCGCGCGCAGCGTCACGCGCTCGGTGACCGACAAGGTGATCGGCGGCGTGGCCGCCGATCTCGGCAAATCGCTCGGCGGTTCGGTTGGCGGCTCGATCGGCCGGGCGCTGGTGCGCGGCGCGCTCGGTGGGTTGCTGCGCAGATAGCATCGCGCCGGCCGGCCGACCGGCTTTGCCTCCCGCGGCCGGCGCGCTACAACCTGGCGCAACGTCCAACAAAAAGGATATCCGCGATGTCCAACGCCAAGCTGCAGCCCGTCCTCGACTGCATCGACGCCGATTTCGACAACAGTCTCGAGCGGCTGTTCACGCTGCTGCGGATCAAATCGATCTCGGCCGATCCGGCCTTCGCTGATGACTGCAAGGCGGCTGCCGATCATCTCGCCAAGGATATCGCGACCCTCGGCTTCAAGACCGAAGTGCGGCCGACTGCCGGCCATCCGGCCGTGGTCGGCAAGCTGAACGGCTCGGCCGACGGACGCCCGCACGTGCTGTTCTACGGCCACTACGACGTGCAGCCGGTCGATCCCCTGAATCTCTGGCATCGTCCGCCGTTCGAGCCTGTCGTGACCGACCATGCCGACGGGCGCAAGATTATCGTCGCGCGCGGCGCCGAGGACGACAAGGGACAGTTGATGACCTTCGTCGAGGCGTGCCGTGCCTGGAAGACGGTGACGGGATCGCTGCCGGTCGACATCACGATCGTCATCGAGGGTGAAGAGGAGATCGGTTCGAAGAATTTCGTGCCGTTCCTCGAGGCGAACAAGGACGACCTCAAGGCCGACTTCGCGCTGGTCTGCGACACCGGTATGTGGGACCCGAATACGCCGGCGATCACCACGTCCTTGCGCGGCCTGGTCTATGACGAGGTCAAGATCAAGGCCGCCAATCGCGACCTGCATTCCGGCGTGTTCGGCGGCGGCGCGCAGAACCCGATCCGTGTGCTGACGCGGATCCTCGGCGGCCTGCATGACGAGAATGGCCACATCACCATCCCGGGTTTCTATGACGGCGTGAAGGATTTGCCGCCGGATATTCTGGCCCAGTGGAAGCAGCTCAATCTGACGCCGGAGAGCTTCCTCAAGCCGATCGGCCTCTCGGTGCCCGCCGGCGAAAAGGACCGGCTCCTGATCGAGCAGGTCTCCTCGCGCCCGACCTGCGACATCAACGGCATCGTCGGCGGCTATACCGGCGAGGGCTCCAAGACGGTGATCGCGGCCGAGGCGTCAGCGAAGGTCTCGTTCCGCCTGGTCGAGGGACAGGATCCCGAGAAGGTCCGCAAGGCGTTCCGCGATTATGTGAAGGCGCGCCTGCCGGCCGACTGCAAGGCCGAGTTCACCGACCATTCCAGCGCGCCGGCGATCGCGCTCGACTGGAACATGAAGCCGCTGGCAGCCGCGCGCCGCGCGCTGACCGACGAATGGGGCAAGGAGGCGCTCTTGATCGGCTCCGGCGCCTCGATCCCGATCGTTGCCGATTTCAAGCACACGCTCGGCCTCGACAGCGTGCTGATCGGCTTCGGGCTCGACGACGACAACATCCATTCGCCGAACGAGAAGTACGACCTCAAGAGCTACCACAAGGGCATCCGCTCTTGGGCGCGGATCCTGGCGGCGTTCGCCGACGCCAAATAGCGCAAGGGCAATTCACGTAAAAACGCCGCCCGGAATTGGGCGGCGTTTTGATTCGGATGTAGGATGGGTAGAGCGAAGCGAAACCCATCGCTTCTTCATTGCGATCAGTCATGGTCACCTATCGTCGTAATTTCATTGCTGGAGGCAGTTTCTTCTTCACGGTCAATCTAGAGGACCGGCGTCTGCGATTGCTGACAGACCACATCGATCAACTGCGCGCCGCCTTCCGTGAAACGCGCGAACGGCATCCTTTCACGACCGAGGCGATTGTCATTCTGCCCGATCACCTCCATGCAGTTTGGAGCTTGCCGGAAGGTGATGCTGACTTTGCGACGCGCTGGCGGCAGATCAAATCGGCATTTTCACGAAGCCTTCCGGTCGGCGAACTCATTTCGGGTAGCCGAGCGGCCAGGTCGGAACGCGGCATCTGGCAGCGACGCTACTGGGAGCACACGATCCGGGATGAAAGTGACCTCTCTCGTCACATCGACTACGTGCACATCAATCCACTCAAGCACGGCCTCGTGAAGCGGGTGAGGGACTGGCCGTATTCGTCGTTTCATCGCATGGTCAGGCTCGGAGTCTACCCAGAGGACTGGGCTGGCGACGGGGAGAGAACGGATGGAGCGTCCGGTGAGCGGTCTTGATGCTGAGGCGTGATGGGTTTCGCTGCGCTCTACCCATCCTACGGGTCTCGGCCAGGCCCCCGAACGTAAAAACGCCGCCCGGAATTGGGCGGCGTTTTGATGCCGATAGTGCAGAGGGTGTTGGCGAGCACTCTACCCGAAGATTGTGAAATTTCAATCACGGTAGCCGGGATTGACCCGGTCGAGCTTGCGCAGCAGCGGCGGCCAGACCAGCTGGGTCGAGCGCAGCTCGGCGCGGTCCGGGTTGGAGAGCAGCTCAGTGTTCTTGTCGATCGCATGCTGGTCGACCGGATAGGCGATCGGTCCGAGCGCGCGGGTCGCCACCTGCATCGAGCAGGCGCGCTCCAGATGGTACATCCGCTCGAACGCGGACGCGACCGAGCGGCCGACCGTCAGGGTGCCGTGATTGCGCAGCAGCATATGGTTCTTGCTGCCGAGATCGCGCTGCAGGCGCGGACGCTCGTCATGATCGAGCGCGATGCCTTCATAGTCGTGATAGGCGAGGTCGTGGGTGACGAGCTGCGCGGTCTGGTTCAGCGGCAGCAGCCCGTCGGGGCCGCTCGACACCGCGGTGCCGTCGACGGTGTGCAGATGGAGCACGCAGCCGGCGTCCTCGCGCACCTCGTGGATCGCCGAATGGATGGTGAAGCCGGCCGGGTTGATGCTGTAGTCGCTCTTCGAAAGCTGGTTGCCGTCGAGGTCGACCTTGACGAGGCTCGACGCGGTGATCTCGTCGAACATCAGCCCGTAGCGGTTGATCAGGAAGTGATGCTCGGGCCCCGGCACGCGGGCGGAGATGTGGGTATCGACCAGATCGTCCCAGCCATAGAGCGCGACCAGCCGGTAGCAGGCGGCGAGATTGATCCGCTGCTCCCATTCCGCCGCACTCATATCCGACGGCACTTCCTTCAGGCGCGCTTCCGCTGGCGACATGGCCGATTGCTCCATTGATGGCGTTATTGGTTGGTCCAAGCGTAGCGCCGCCGCCGGACCGCAGCAAGGCAGGGTAACGGCGTGACAGTCATGTCGGCATGCGGCCCACGATCCGAACGGCGATCGTCAGTGGGCCAGTCTGATGCGTTACGGCGCCGGGATCGCCAGCAGGCTCGAGATGCTGCGGCCGCGGATGTCATAGACGCGGGCGAACACGACGTCGTCGCGCTTGATCTCGACCATGACCGGCGCGGCCAGGCCCTTGCAGTAGAATTCGCCGAGCGTCATCGCGAAGTCGGCGGCGTTGCTGTCCCAGCCGATCGTGAAATCGGGGCCGAGCGCGACCTGCGCGGGGCGCTGCGGTCCGCACACCGCGACCTTCCACTTGCGGTTCTGCGGCGGCACTTCCTGCCGCTCCGCCAGCTGCTCGCGCAGCCCGTCGGATGCCTGCTTCAGCGCCAGGCCCCAATAGTCCAGCATGAAGAAGTTGTCCGCGGTCCGCACCGTGCCGGCGATGTGGTTGAAGTGCGTGTACTGATACGGATGCAGGCGGATCATTTCGCTGAGCGGCAGCAAGAGGCCGAACGCGAACACGGCGAGCGCCGCGGGCTGCCAGGCGCGGCGGTTCTCGCCGAGCCAGTCCATGCCGCGCGCGAATGCGACGCCGGCCAGCACCGTCATCGGCGGAATGACGAAGATGAAGTGACGAATGCCGTTATAGAGCGCCGGCCGCTTCACCATCGCGATCACCAGCGGCAGCGTCGCCGCCAGCGTCAGCATCAGCATGATCGACTTGCGCTTTGCGGTGACGTCGTAGCGCGACAGCGACATCAAGGTGATGACGACGGCGGCGGCCAGCAGCACCAGCAGCACTTCGGGAAGCTGCAGCGCGAACAAGGTGGGCAGATAGGACCACGGCATGTCCGGCACCGACACCAGCGCGCCGTCGAACATCTCCTTCCACGGTTTCTCGAAGAAGTGCGAGAAATAGGTCACCGCTTCGAGCGGGTGTCCGGGCTCCATGATCGACCACGGCCAGATCAGGCCCATCACGAGATAGCCCAGCACAAGCCCCGGCAGCAGTACATAGACGACATGGGCAAAGCGGTGGGTCGCCTCGCGCGGGCCCTGCTTGCGGAATTCCTCGATCAGGAGCGGGACGAAGCCGACCACGGCGTAGATCAATGCGAGCCCGCCAAGCACGCGGCAGCCGATCGACAGGCCGGCGCCGAGGCCGACGATCAGGATGGTGCGCGGCGAGGGCGCCGGATATTCCTCGATCAGGCGGACCAGGCCCATGATCAGGACCACCATCGCCACGGCGAACGGCGCATCCTTCGGATTCATGAACATGTGGCCGTAGAAGGTCGGGCACAGCGCCAGCAGCAGCAGCGCCGCCAGTCCCGCCAGCGGGCCGCCGACGCGGCGTGCCAGGCGCCAGGTTACGGCAAGGCCGATGACGCCGACGATCGCGCCGAGCAGGCGGCGCGTCTCGAACAGTTCGAGCGGAATGATCTTGTGCAGCAGGGCCGCGGCCATGTCGAAGCCGCCGCCGTACATATACAGATTGGCAAACGACAGCGCGCCGGTGTCCTTGAACCCGGACCCGTACATGCGCAGCAGGAGGTCGGCATATTCAGCGTGGGTGTAATCGTCCCAGCCCAGACCGTAATCGCGGAACGTCAAGCCGGCGACCACGGCGACCACACCGAGGACGAGGACAGCGAGATCGTCGCAGGTCTTCTCCACCGAGCGCCGCGCAGGCGCCTCGAGGGCAGACGTCGTAATCGATGACATAGCTAGTGATACCGGCGTGCCTGTGGCCCAGATTGGCGCTTTAGGGCCTCATTCCCCGGCATCCATAGCGCAGTTCCGTTTCCAAGTAATTGGTAATTGTGGCGTAATTTCCCAGATGCGTTGCAATAAATTGGCAGCAATTCGTAGCCAGTAAATCTACGGGAGCTGGCTGCCCGACAGCCGCTGCAGCCGCGGTGAAGCAGCGCATCGCGCCCGGTTAAGCGGGATTTTAGGGAACTCTGTCTACAATTGGCGGTTGGCGGTGTGAGCAATATGACGGTATCGTGGCGTTGGTGGCCCGCGCCGATTTTCGGTCGGGTCTCCCGGGGGTTAGTTCGATGAAGGTTGGTCTGATGGTCGTCGGCGCGGGCCTGGTCGTGGCGGGCTTGGCGGCGATCGGCCTCGGAATTCCAAACAAGGAATTCAGCGTCGGCGGCACGTTGATCGCGACCGGCGTGACCGGCGCATGTACCGGCGTGATTGTTCTGGCCCTTGCCGCCATCCTTCGCGAACTCCAGGCCATGGGCGACCGGCTCGATGCCGTCGTTGCGGTGGGTCTGCGGTCCGGGTCGCCGTCTGCAACTTCCCCGCGCGGCACTCCCGACGATCCGGTGTTCCCGCCGCCTGAGCCGAAGGTCTCGGCGCCTCCGCCGCTGGCTCCAGCGTTCCCGCCATCCGCTCCCGCAGCGCCGCCGCCCTGGCACGACGAGATCGCCTCGCGCGGCGCATCAGGCGAGGTGCCGCCGCCCGCACCGGCGGCCGCGCCCGCGGATGGCGCTGCGCCGCCCAAGCGGCGCAATCTGCTGTTCTCCTCCTCGCGCAAGGAGCGCGAGCGGAGCCAGGGGCGTGCCGCCGAGCCGCTCACGCCGGATCTGTTGTCGCCGGAACTGCGCCCGAATCCGGGCGGTTCGGCCGAACCCGCGCCGGCAACCTTCGACGATGCCTGGCCGAGGGCCGACCGGCCGCGGTCGGTCAACGTTGCCACGCGGCGCGGCCCCCGGACGCCATCGACCTTCGGCGAGGCCCAGTCGGCCGCCGCCGCCTCGCCGTCATCGGGCCATCCGCCGCCGCCCCAGGAGCAGCCGCCGGTGACCGTGCTCAAATCCGGCGTCGTCGACGGCATGGCCTATTCGCTCTATTCGGACGGATCGATCGAGGCGCAGATGCCCGAGGGCATGATGCGATTTGCCTCGATCGACGAGCTCAGGTCGCATCTGGAGCAGCGGCCTTAGATCCGCGCCAATACTTGCGCGCAGCCGGCCCGAAGCCGGAAACGCGGCCGTTGTTGTCAGATTTGCTGCAATTCGTGCATATTCGCAAAGTAGTACGCGATTCCATTAATGTATTGCTGCGCATGGATACTGTCCGGTGGGCGCCGGGCTGTCGATAGCACGGGGAAGATTGAGCCATGTCCGATACGTCAGGCAAAACGCCGGTCGAGCTGACCGCCAACATCGTTTCGGCCTATCTCAGCAACAATCCGACGCCGGCCTCGGACATTCCGAACCTGATCAGCCAGGTCCACTCCGCCTTGCTGCGGGTGTCGAGCGGACGCAACGACACGCCGAGCGAGCCGGCCAAGCCTGCGGTGTCGATGAAGAAGTCGATCACGCCCGAATATCTGGTGTGCCTCGAGGACGGCAAGCGCTTCAAGTCGCTGAAGCGCCATCTGCGCACCCAGTACAACATGACCCCGGAGCAGTATCGCGACAAATGGGGCCTGCCGGCCGACTATCCGATGGTGGCGCCGAACTATGCGGTGGCGCGATCGCAGCTCGCCAAGAAGATGGGTCTCGGTCAGCAGGCGCGGAAGCGGAAGTAAAGATCTACGCGGCGGACGCCAGCGCCTCGCGCGCATCGTTGCGGATGCGGTCGACCATCGAGCGCAGGCCGTTGGAGCGCTGCGGCGTCAGATGGTCGCGGAAGCCGAATTCGTCGAACAGCGCGAGCGCGTCGGTGCCGAGGATTTCCTTGGGCGTTTGCCCGGAAAACAGCGTCAGCACGATCGCGACCAGGCCGCGCACGATGTGGGCGTCGCTGTCGCCGATATAGATCAGGCGCGGTTCGCCGTTGGCATCGCGCTCGATCCGTTTCGACAGCCAGACCTGGCTGACGCAGCCCTGCACCTTGTTCTCGGCCGAGTGCTCCGCCTCCGACAACGGTTCGAGCGTGCGGCCGAGCTCGATGACATAGCGGTAACGGTCGTCCCACTCGTCCAGCAGCGCAAAATTGTCCCTGATTTCGTCGATCGTCGTCATCGTGGCCCGCGTCCTGTCCTTGACGGCTTATATAGGAAGGCGGGCCGCGAAAGCGATGAAAATGGAACCGGTTCCCGGCTGTTTTGAGGCGTTTTCTTCACGCGAACCGGTGCCTGCCTCGCTCGACAGCGCCTTGGTTTCCGCTCACGGCGTCGGTGGCAGGCGGAATTCGATCGACTGATCCTCCGCGGTCAGCGTGTCGCGGAACGCGGTGGCTGAATCGGTATCGTCCTGGCCGATCGAGCCGGTGTGGTCGGGTGGCTTCTTGTCGGTGATGATCTGGTAGAGCTTGCGCGCCCCGTCGGTCGCGCGCTGGCCGATTGCGGTCGCGGCCTGGCCGCCGACCTCGCAGGCGGACGGCTGGCGCTTGCAGAACTGACCCATGTCGTTGATCGTCGCGGTCGCGGCCGACACCGCATCCGACGCGCTGATCTGCGGCGACTTGTCCGCTTCGGGTGTTTTGTCTCTCGGCAGCAGCACGAGCACAAGCCCGAGCCAGAATGCCAAACGCAGCAGGAAGAACATGGCGCGATCCCGGTCGTCTGTCTTGTCTTGCTTCTTGCGCGGTCGATGCCGCTATTGGCCTTGAGGGTTAGCATCGGTCGATAAATCGGAAGTATCTGCCTTGAAGTAAATCCGCCGAAAAATCGCGGAAAATTCGCCTGAATTGATTCGCCGTAAATTTTCGATTGATGGCGGCCGACGCGTGCCGGATGCGCAGGATTCGCCGCGTCCACCATTTCGAAACCATAGAATGTCGCATCCGGAAACCAGCCGTTCACCATCCCCGACAAATGGCCGGTGAATAGCGGGTCAAACCCACTCCAATGCACGGTGTTTGGCGGCAGGCCGCCCAGCCTTAGCGTTCGCTTAAGTTCGCTCTGACACGTTGACCTGCAATCACGAAGGAGGCGTTCCGGCGCGTCTGTGTTGACGATTGAGCCGAAGCGCGAGTGCTGTGAGTAGTTTGAGTCTGATCCGCGATTGCCTGGATGCGCTGCTGCATCCGTCGGCGCAATATGATGCGCTGACGCGTGCGCGCCATCGCGCCTTCATGGCGCCGCGGCTGCTCGGCAGCCTGGCGGCGCTTGCCTCGTTCCCGGCCTTTCTTGCGATGCGCGGTGCGCCGACGGCGATCGAGGTCGCGGCATTCGCCTGGCTGATCGCGCCGATCCTGCTGTCATGGTTCCTGTCGCGCACCGGCCGCTATGAAGGCGCGCATGTGCTGTCGTCGCTGGCGCTCGCCGGTCTCGTGATGATGATCGCGGCGACGACCGGCGGCATCGCCTCGTTCGCCGCCGTGTGGCTCGTCGTCATTCCGATCGAGGCGGCGTTGTCGGCCTCGCGGCGCGTGGTGGCGTTTGCGTTCGCGCTGGCGATGATCTGCGCGGCGCTGCTGAGCGTGCTCGGCCATTATCATGTACTGCCGGTCGTCGATCCCGCGGTTGCCTCGAACAGCACGCTGGTCGGCTTCGGCGTCGTGTCGGCGATCTTCTACGCCGCCGGGCTCGCCTTCGGCGCGGAGTCGCTGGCGCGCACCAGCGTGGCGCTGCTCTATGTCGAGGAGGAGCGCTACCGCCTGCTCGCGCATAATATGAGCGACGTGCTGTCGCGGCACAGCCGCAACGGCGCGGTGCGCTTCATTTCGCCCGCGGCCGAGAACATGCTCGGCGTGCCGGCATCGCGGCTGTTGGGCCACGGCCTGTTCGACCGCGTTCATGTCGCCGATCGCCCGGCCTATCTCACGGCGCTGTCGGACGCCGCGCGCGGTGACTCGCGCAGCGTCGAGTTCCGCGTGCGCCGTGACGGCGCGCGGGGCGAAGTCGCCGCCGAATTCATCTGGGCCGAGATGCGCTGCCGCCCGCTCGATCAGGCCGCCGCCGATGCCGAGGTCGTCGCGGTGATCCGCGACGTGACCGATCGCAAGGTGCAGGAGCAGGCGCTCGAACAGGCGCGCAACGTGGCCGAGCAGGCCGATGCGTCGAAGACGCGCTTCCTGGCCACCATGAGCCACGAACTGCGCACCCCGCTCAACGCCATCATCGGCTTCTCCGAGATGATCGCGCAGGAAGACGTGCTCGGCCTCGACGTGGCCCGCCGCAAGGAATACGCGCAGCTGATCAACGATTCCGGCCAGCATCTGCTGTCGGTCGTCAACGGCATCCTCGACATGTCGAAGATGGAGTCCGGCAATTTCGAGATTTCGCCGGAGCCGTTTGCGCCGCGGCCGGCGCTGCTCAATTGCTGCAATCTTGTGGCGTTGAAGGCGCGCGAGAGCGGCGTCGACCTCGTCACCCGCGTGCCGGACGATCTGCCGATCGTGAACGGCGATCCGCGCGCGTTCAAGCAGATCGTGCTCAATCTGGTCTCCAACGCCATCAAGTTCACCGAGCGCGGCGGCAAGGTCACCGTGTCGGCCGGCGTCGAGGGATCGCGGCTGGTGCTGCGTGTCTCGGACACCGGCGTCGGCATCGCCGCCGATGATCTCAAGCGGATCGGCGACCCGTTCTTCCAGGCCGGCAAGACCTATCAGCGCCGCCACGAGGGCACCGGTCTTGGTCTTTCCATCGTGAAAGGGCTGGTTGGCCTGCACCACGGCGAAATCAATGTGGAGAGCAAGGTGGGCGAGGGTACCACGGTGTCGGTCGCGCTGCCGCTGGCGTTCACCCCGCCCGCCGCCGTCGAGCCGTCCAGCAACGTCTCGACCCTGAAGCCCGCGCTGCGTTCCGGACTACAAGAGCAAACCCATCAGGTGAAGAAGAGTGCCTAGACAGACTTTGGATGACGATGAAACGCCGCGCCGTCGCCGCGGCGCCAAGGCAGTGGCCATCGCGGCCGAGGAGGAACGTGGCCTCGTCCTGCGCCTGCTGCTGCACAGTCCGAAGGATCTGGTTGCCGGCGTGCTGGCGACGTCTGCCATCGTTGCGATCCTGATCAATGCGCTGTTCCTGCAGGCCGGCCGTCATCCGTCGCCGATGTTCGGCGGTTCGGTTGTCACGCTGCCGCCGCCGGCCCCGGTTGCCGCGGCCACCAGCCCGATACCGCGCCCGCGTCCGGCCGAGGCCGCTGCCCGATCGATTGAGCCGGCCGCCATGGAGCCGAGCAAGCCCGTCGACGTGAAGCCGGTGGAGACCAGGCCGGCCGAGACCAGGTCCGTCGAAGCCAAGCCGGCAGAACCCAAGGCCGAGGCCAAGCCGGTCGATCCGATGGCCAATCTGGTGCTGAAATCGACCACTGCGCCGCCGGCCGCCGCACCGTCCCCGGCCGCCGCACCGTCAAACGTCGTTCGTCCGCCGGCACCGATCCCGACCGCGCATCTGAGCCCGGCCGGAAAACGCATCGCCGCGGTCCAGCGTACACTGACCGAATATGGCTACGGCCAGCTCAAGCCGACCGGCACGATCGGCGCCGACACCCAGCACGCGATCGCGAAGTTCGAGCGCGCCCGCAAGCTGCCGGTGACCGGACAGATGTCCGATCGCCTGGTGCGCGAGCTCGGCGCGATGATCGGCCATTCGATCGAGTAGTCTCTCTGCGAAGGCATTGAATATGTATTCGTCGTGCCCGGGCTTGTCCCGGGCATTGACGTCTTTGAGACTTGTTGCAGCCAAGACGCGGATGGCCGGGACAAGCCCGGCCATGACGAGTTAAGGCGCGTCGCCAAGCAGAACGTCCCTGACCTCGTCGGAGAACAGCTTCCTGCGGCCGGCCACCAGCACCCATTCCGGATCGTCGCGATCCGGAATAGCGCGCGGCATGCCGTGATCGAGCAGGGCCTGCGCGCAGCCCACCCAGTCGCCGCCCCTGACCGGCTCGTTGCAGGAGGCCCATGACAAGGAGCCGGACGCGTTGTCGCCGAAGCCGTGCTGCTCGGTCCACTCCGCGCCGTGCTCGAGCAGGAATCGCGTCAGGCCGGCATTGCCGCGGAACACCGCGTGATTGAGTGCCGACGCATCCCAATCGCCGCCGCGCACCGTGATCGGCCAGCCGAGCTCGACCATCAGCCGCACCGCATCGTCGCCGCCTGCCGCGGCGAGCTCTGGGAGCAACCGCAATTGCTGCGGTGAAAGTGAACCTGGAAGATCGGGCCGACCGGCCTGGATTCGCCGCGCCTCGCTCTCGTCACCGCTGCTGCACGCCGCGACGAACCGCTCATCATCGGCAAGCGTCTCGTCGCCGGTACGCTCGCGGAGCAACTCGGCGACCTCGGTCAGTCCGAATTGCAGCGCGTACCTGTAGGCGCTGAGCCCGCCTGGTGTCGTGATGCGCGGATCCGCGCCGGCGTCGAGCAGTGTCGCGACGCAGGTCCGCGACCGCCGCCGGCGGATCGCCCACAGAAGCGGCGAGCCGCATTCGGTCAGCGGCGCGTTGCCGGCGGGTTCGTTTGGATTTCCGCCGTGCCGCAGCAGCAAGTCGAGCGCCGCCACGTTCTCGTCATCGAGCACCTTGTACATCGCGTTGGTGCCGGTGATCCGCGCACCATGCTCGAGCAGCAGGCCTGTCGTCACCGAGCCTTCGAGCGAGTGGTAGAGCGATTCATTGTCGTTCGGATTGGCGCCCGCTTCGAGCAACAGTCTGGTCAGTTCGAGATCGTGGTTGCGGCCGGCGGCGCCATAGAGTGCTGACAGCGGATTGCTGTCATCGGGCGCCTCCAGCGATCCCGGCGGCCAGCGGCTGCTGATGTGCTGGTCGGGATCGGCGCCGGCCTGCAGCAGCAGGCGTGCGCAGCGATGCAGCCGCGTCTGAAATTCCGGAATCTGCAACAGGCCGGAATGCGTCACAGCGACCAGCGGCGGCAGTTTGAACGGACCGCCGGGACGGTTGACCCATGTGGGATCACTCATTGCGGTACGCCGAACGATTTCCGCGTCGCCGACGGCGCAGGCGAGATAGGGATCGTCGGCGACAAGGCCGGGATCCTCGGTGAGCATCCGCGCCGCAACGCGCGGATTGGCGCGGTCGGTGGTCCCGGCGACGTCCGCGGCATAGACCAGCTGCAGCCATCGCCGCACGCGATCGGCCTTGCTTTTACCGGACGGCAATTGTGCGTCGACATAGCGCCGCAGGTCCGGCCAGGAGGCGAAGCCGAGATCGCGCGCCACGCAGGACTGCGCATCGTGCAGCCGCAGATTGAGCGCGGCGATTTGATCGTCGCTGCGCCCGGCCGCAGCCGGAAGCACATGCCGGAAACGCGCGTAGGCCTCCGGCGCTTGCCGCCGGTAAAGGCGAATGAGCTCCTTGGCTTGCTTCTTCAGATGTTCGAGATTCAATCGCGCGGGCGATCGGTCCATGGAAACCTCCGTGCATCATCGCCGATGGTCCACAAAACCGGCTGCACAAAGGCTTGGTTGGCCGCTCAATTGCTGCAAGTGGGTTCAACCCTTCCCGTGGACCCGGGCGCGGCTTGCACCGCAGATGCAAGGATATGGGTGACGATTGGTTCGGTCAACCCGCCGCTGCGTGACGACATCTGTGACAATTGGACGTGACCGCGCCGCTGGCCTATAGGTCGGCGCATGCGATTGAAAACAAGCATTTGGGTCGCGGCGTATCTGCGCCGCTGCCAGACCGAGGGCGTGTTCGGCGCAGTCCGCAAGAAGGGCGCCGAGGAAGCCGGTGCCGTGTTCGTCAAGGTGGCGCTGATGGACGGCAACGCGATGCTGTATGCGCCGGCGCCGCAGACGGTCTATGACGACAGCCGTCCGGTCGAGCGGCTGTTCGTGCCGACCGCACCACAGCCGGTATCCGAGCCATCTGTCGAGGAGCGCTTGACCAAGGAGCTCCGCTTCGATCCCGATGCCTGGATCGTCGAGACCGAGGACCGCGCCGGGCGGCACTTCCTCGATCTGGCGAAAAACTAGTTTCCGGACTTCTGGTTGCGAATGGCGGGCGCGCTGCCGGGCTGCAACGCGGGGCGCGTCTGCGAGGATGCCGCGCGCACGCGATGGCGCTCATCGTCATAGAGCGACGAGCGATATTTGGCGCGGGCCACCGCCATGGTCGAGCCGCGCCACGCCGCCAGCATCACCAACGCCGAGCGCTCGCTCAGGCGATCGTAGAGCCGCGACAGTCGATAGACATAATTGACCGAGGAGCCGGCTTCCGGATTGAGGAACATCAGGATCCGCTGGAACGCGGCGCTCGACACGTCGAGCGCCCGCATCGCGCAGGCGAGCGGCTCGCCGCCGGGATCGTTGACCACGTCCGCGGCGATCCGAGACGGCAGGATCAGCGCCTCGCCGAGTTCGAGCGTGAAGTTATCGAGGTCCTCGGCAAACGCTGCCATCTCCAGGATATGGATCGCGCGCGCGGCGCGCGCGGCCGGGATCCGCGCCGCGGCCTTCAGCGGCGTCTCCTGCAGATTGTGCAGGATCTGCGCGCGCTCCTTCGTGCTGGCGGCAAAGAACATGTCGGAGATTTCGGCGGCATCGTTCGGCCGCATGGCAAGGCTCGCGGCCATCCGCAGCTCGGCTTCGGTCGGGATATTGGCCGGCATCGCGGAGGGGGCGGGCGCGGGAATTGGCGCGGCCGCCGGCATCGGCTGGTCGGGACCGACGCGGCGCAGCCCGAGCTTGTCCACGATCCGGGCGGGCGTCGCCGGATAGATCGCAAGCCGCGCGCGGACCGCGACACGCGTCGCGTCGTCGACCTCGTCGATCAGGCGCGTCGTCAACTCGACGAACTGGCGCTCTTCATCGGCGGAGTGGGCGCTCGCCTGCACATAGAGGTCGGTCAGGACGCGCAGCAGCGTCGGGCGGATGTCAACGCCCTCGCGACGGGAGAGCGTCATCAGCCCATCGAAACCAGGAAATAGCGGAGCTGCGCTCATCTCGGGCGTACGCGACTTGCCAGTAGACTTCGGTTTGAAAACCTTGTGGCAGCGAGCCTACGCAGGCTGTTTTAAGAGGCAGTTAAGGAAAACAAGCCGTGAAGGTGAATGCTTGAATTTGCGCGTGTCTATTAAGGCACAGCGCCATATCCGTAACCGTCCGTACCGGCGGCTTAAGATGTCATTAACCATGCGCGTTCTTAACTCGGCGTGCGCGGGGCAAATCATGTCCGTGCGGGGCCAGAGAGAACGGAACATGGGCACCATCGTTGAGTTTCCGGCGGATGCGGCTGCACGGCGGCCGAGCATGGCCGGTGCTGCCGGCGAAGGCATGGGGACCGTACTGATCCTTCCCGTCGTCCGGATCGAGCGAACGACGGAGGAGACCGGCGGTGGTCGCGGACCGGAGCAGGGCACTGCGCAGGGCCGCCGTCGCCGACGCCGCTCCTGATCGCGGACATCGGGCAATGCCGGAGCTTGTGCAGCGGACCGTCGCGCGGCGGTCACTCCCGGCGCTGATCCTGCTGCTGGCGGGCTCGGCGCTCGCCGGCTGCAGCGGCGGCGATTTCGGCCGCACCCGGGCCGATTTCCGCAACGACGATATGCATCGCTGGATCGGTGCCGAGGCGACCGGCAGCATCGGCAAGAACGCCTCGCAATTCCAGCTCACCGAACACGAACGTCAGCTGCGCGACCTCGCCTATCAGTTCATCGAGCCGCCGCTGTCGCGTCCGGCGTGGAAGAGCGTATTCGGCGACTACCAGCCGCTGCCTTCGCCGTGGCGGCAGAGGGTCGTGTTCGATCGCACCGCCTATGGCCGCAATTTGATCGACGAGCCGCATCGCTCGTTCGCCTCGCGCTATTCGCTGCTGATCGACGAGGTGCGCGACGACATCACCCGCTTCGAGCCGTTCTTCGCCACCGCGATCCAGGTGATCGAGCTCGATCGCAAGCGCAATGCCAGCCTCCACATGATCGCCGACGTGTCGCCGCGCGAGCGGGCTGACGCGGTGGCGCGGATGGAAGAGAACACGCTGATCGTGCAATGGGTCCAGCAGGCCCTGGAGCGGCGGATCTCGTCCTATCGCTGGGCGCTGGAGCGGCTGGTGATCCAGGCGCCCGACGGCATGGCCGCCGACGCCGAGCGCCAGATCAACGAACTCGCCCGGCTCACCGCCAATGCGCCGCTCATCTCCGCGCCGGTGACGGGCCAGGCCGTGGTGACGAAGGGCTAGTCTAGGCGCGCTTCGTTTTCTTCGCCGTCGATTTGACCCGGCGACTGTTGGCTTGCCGCGGCAGGCTCGCAATGAACGCCTTCAGCGCATCGGAGGGCGGGTGGGCCGAGGGATAGGCGAGGCCGACCTGGCGAGTCACGTCGATATCGATCGCGCGCATCGTGACATCAGGATTGCCGCGCGCCACGCCCTCGGGGACGATGGCGACGCCGACCCCGGCCGCCACCAGCGCCATCGCCCACTCCTCGGATTCCGCGATCGCCACCGGCTTGCGCGGCGGTGAGGCACGCTTGAAGAATTCCTGCTGTTCGCAATGGCAGCGATCGATCATCGGAACGCCGGCGAAGTCGGTGGTCCGCAGCGTCTCCTTCAGCGTCAGGGGATGCGAGGGCGGCAGTGCCGCGACATAGCGCTCGCTCCACAGCGGGATGAAGTGCTCGCCGGCGCCGACCATGGTCTTGGCGACGATCCGCGCGTCGGCCTTCTCGCTGGCGCCGACCAGCCGGAGCGCAAGATCGGTATTGCCGGTCAGCGGCTTCAGCAGCGCGATGGTCCGGGCCTGATCGAGCGTCCGCAACAGGCCGAGCGTCAGCGCCTGCCGCGTCGCGGGCTTGCGGAAGAGGTTTCGCGCCGCGTCCGCCTCGTCGATGATCCTGCGGGCGATGCCGTGAAACTGCGCGGCAGAGGCGGTCGGGGCCATGCCCTTCTTGTGCCGGATGAACAGCGTGGTGCCTAGCTCGGCCTCGAGATTGGTGATCGCCGCCGAGATCGACGGCTGCGAGATGAAGCAGCGCTTCGCCGCGGCGGTCAGATTGCGCTCGCGGTAGACCGCGGCGAAGTAGCGAAGTTCGCGGATATCCATAGGTGTATCCTATCACAGGGATAGAAAGACAATATTTTACCTATGGAAACGCGAGTGGCAAGTCTGCGCCTGTTACAGCGGAGGACCTGTCATGCGCATCCACCATCTCAACACCGGCACGATGTGCCCGATCGGAAAGCGGCTCGTGAACGGCAGCGGCAGCATCTTCCAGCGGGCGCGGATGGTCTGTCACTGCCTGCTGGTCGAGAGCAATGACGGCCTCGTGCTGGTCGACACCGGGATCGGGCTCGACGACATCGGCGACCCGCCGCGGCTCGGACGCAAATGGGTGCGGCAGACGACGCCGCGGCTCGATCCGGCCGAGACGGCGGTGCGGCAGGTCAAGGCGCTCGGCTTCTCGCCGGACGATGTGCGCCATGTGCTGCTGACGCATCTCGACCGCGATCACGCCGGCGGCGTGCCGGACTTTCCGAAGGCCAAGGTGCACATCGATCGCAAGGAGTACGACATGGCGGTAACGCATCAGGTCACGCCGCCGCAGGGGCGCTACATCACGGCGCAGTGGCAGCACGGGCCGGACTGGGCGTTCTATGGTGCCGGCGGCGAGGACTGGTTCGGCTTCAAGGGCGTGCGCGCGCTCGGCGACCGCGAGCCGGACATTCTGATGATCCCGTTGCCGGGCCACACGCTCGGCCATTGCGGGATCGCGGTGCGCGACAAGGACAGGTGGCTGCTGCACGCCGGCGACGCCTATTTCCACCACGCGCAGCTCGATGCCAGGCCGCGGATCCCGCTGGTGCTCGGCATGTTCCAGCGCCGAGCGGACATGGATCGCGCGACGCGCATCCAGAACCAGGAGCGGCTGCGGCAATTGAAGGCGGCGCATGGCGCCGATGTGACGATCGTCAACAGCCACGATCCCGTCGACTACGAGACCTGCCGCTGCGGCCGGCATGCACTCGCCGCCGGCTAGCGCTTGCGTGCCGCAGGCGGCGGGGCCGGTACAGGCAGCGGCGGCGGCGCCTCCTGCTTGGCCGCGACCGGCTCGGTCTGCACCTTGCAGGAGGAAGCGGCGAGCGAGGCCTGCGCCTGCGGCATCAGGCCGGGCTCCGGCGCCAGCGCCTTCAGCAGGATCAGGCCGGTTGAGGTCGGCGAGTCGATGATCAGCCGGTCGGCGGCGGTGATTTCCTCGTCCTCCGGCAGTTCGTTGTGCTGCGCCTCCGTCATCAGGTCGAGCTCGATCACCTTCTTGCCGGCCGAGCGGTCGTTGATCGCGTAATAGGCGACCTCGTTGCGGGTGTAGAACGACACCGACGTATAGGCCTGGCTGACCGGCACGGTGAGCTTGAGCGGCCCGGTGGAGAGATCGTAGCGGCAGATCGCCACCGCGAAGGCCGGATCCATCAGCGGCATCGGCGAATGGCTCGGGTCGGCCAGCGGCAGCTGCGTCACCTCGTTAAGCTTGGTCATCGGCGTCAGCCGCGAATAGGCGTCCTGCGAGGCGATGCGCGGCAGCGCCAGCACGCTGACGAGATGCACCACGCCGCCGAGCAGCACGCCTGCGAGGATGGTGAGCAGCACGCGGATCATGGGCAGCCCGTCGTTGTGATCGACGGCATCGGCGCGTCGCGCTGGGTGCGGGTCGCGACCCCGACCGGCGTGTCGTAGAGCCGCAGCATCAGCGCGTAGCGCTCGATGCCGCCGGTCGGCAGCCAGTTGCCGGCGCGCGAGCGCGAGGCGATGTGGATCTCGAACGTACCGTCGGAGGCGCGCATGATCTCCTGGCTGGTGAAGCCGTAGCGCTGCAGCGAGTTGGCGACCAGGTGCCCCTTGCGGTCGAACAGTGTCAGCGTCCAGAACCGCGCCGCCGGTGTCACGCCGCTGACCACGATGTCGCAGCGGCCGTCGAGCGGCTTGTTCTTGTCGTCTGATATCGCCGAGAACGCGATGCCGTCGCCGGTGCCGATCGGCAGCTCGCCGCTGCGCGCGATGGTGGCGCGCGAATAGGGATCGACGTCGGAGGTGCCGCTCTTCGGCCGCGCGGTCCAAGCGCCGATCTTCAGCGTGCCGAGATCGGTGCCGCGGGTCGCCGTCGCGTAGGTCAGGCCGAGGCCGACGGCGGTGGCGATGACGAGTGCCAGCAAAGTGGTGAGGAGGAGCCGCACGTTAGTTCTTGCGTGGCGGTGCCGGTGTCGCGCCGTCCGGCCCGGCCGCGGCAACGTAGTTTTCGGGGAACGCCAGCGCGCTCGAGGACTCGGCCTTGCCGGTCTTCGAGGACTCGTTCAGCGTGGTCTTGCCGGCGGTCCTGGCGGCGTCATCGAGCAGCTTCTCGACCCGCACCAGGATATCCGCGCCGCGCTTGGTCAAAACCGGCGGCGGGCCCGGCTTGGTCTCCAATACGCGCGGCGCCGCGTTGGCCTGGGTATTGGCCTGTGCCGGCTGCGGCGGCAGCTTCTGGCCCATGCCGACGCCGACGAGCTCCTTGACCTCCACGCCCTGATGCGCCGCGACCATGATGTCGTGCCAGGTCTGCGCCGGCAGCGAGCCGCCGGTCATGCGGTTGGTCGGCGAATAGTCGTCATTGCCGTACCAGACCGCGCAGGTGAAGTTGCCGGTGTAGCCGACGAACCAGGCGTCGCGATAGGCGTTGGTGGTGCCGGTCTTGCCCGCGGTCGGAATGCCGTCGAGCGCGGCGCGGCGCGCGGTGCCTTCGCTGACCACGTGGCTCATCATGCCGGCCATGTCGGCGGCGATGTTCGGCGGAATCGCCTGCCGCGGCTTCGGGCCGTCGCGGTCCCAGCGCCAGACCAGGTCGCCGGCGCCGGTGCGCACCTCGAGCACGGAATGCGGCGTCACCGCCTTGCCGCGGTTCGGGAAGGTCGCATACGCGACCGCGTGCTCCAGCACCGTGACTTCGTCGGAGCCGATCGGCAACGACGGCGTATCGGGCAGCGGCGCCTTGAGGCCGAAGCGGCGCGCGACCTCGACGATCTTGGCGCGGCCTGCCTTCGGCCCTTCCTTGCCGCCCATCATGATCGAGAGTTTGACCGGCACCACGTTGATCGAGCGGGTGATCGCCTGGGTCAGCGTGACCTGACCCGAATAGGAATGGCCATAGTTCTGCGGGCACCAGTTGCCGATGCAGACCGGGCCGTCGACAATCTTCGAGTTCGGCGTGAAGCCGTTCAGCAATGCCGTGGTGTAGACGTACGGCTTGAACGACGAGCCGGGCTGCCGATAGGCGTCGGTGGCGCGGTTGAACTGGCTCGCACCGTAGTCGCGGCCGCCGACCATGGCGCGGATGCCGCCGTCGAGATCGGACACCACGGTCGCGGCCTGCGTCGCGTGATAGTCGCGCCCGAACTGGCGCAGCTGGTTCTCGATCGCTTCCTCGGCCGCCTTCTGCACGTTCATGTCGATCGCGGTGCGGACCACGAAGACGCGCTCGGTGTAGGATTTCGGGAAGGTGTCGACCAGCTTGCGCATCTCGTCGAAGGCGTAGTCGAGATAGTAGTTCGGCGAGTTCTCGTCGCGCCGGTCGACGGCGACCGCGGGATTGCGGCGGGCACCGAACACCTGGCCCTCGGTCATGAAGCCGGCATCGACGAGATTGTCGAGCACGACGTTGGCGCGGGCGCGGGCCGCGGGCAGGTTGATGTGCGGGGCGTATTTGGTCGGCGCCTTGAACAGGCCGGCGAGCATCGCGGCCTCCGCGAGGTTCACGTCGCGCACCGACTTGTTGAAATAGAAATGCGCCGCGCCGTCGACGCCGAAGGTGCCGCCGCCCATATAGGCGCGGTCGAGATAGAGCTTCAGGATCTCGTTCTTGGTGAGCCGCGTCTCCAGCCAGATCGCGAGGAAGGCTTCCTTCACCTTGCGCTCGATGGTGCGCTCGTTGTTCAGGAACAGGTTCTTGGCGAGCTGCTGGGTGATCGACGAACCGCCCTGGCGGACGCCGCCGGCCTGCGCGTTGGTGACCAGCGCGCGGGCAAGGCCCGGCACGTCGATGCCGAAATGGTCGTAGAAGCGGCGGTCCTCGGTCGCGAGCGTCGCCTTGATCAGATTGTCCGGAAAATCTTCCAGCGGGATCGAGTCATTATGCTTGATGCCGCGACTGCCGATCGGGTTGCCGTAACGGTCGAGGAAGGTCACCGCGAGGTCGGACTTCTTCAGCCAATCCTCGTCGGCGGTCTCGCGGAAGGCGGGGATCGCGAGCGTCAACATCAGGATCATGCCGCCGAGCCCGAGCGTCGCGGCTTCCGACAGCGGCTCGATGAACACCCAGCGCTTCCAGCGGCCGACATAGAAGCGGTCCATGAAGGTGGAATAGCGCTCATAGAGCTCGCGCAGGCCCTTGCCCGACGAGAACAGCGTCGAGTCGATACGCGCATCGAGGTCCAGGAAGAAGTTCCGGACCCTCTGTTTCCAATGCGACGGCATGATCTGAAAGGACCGGACCCTTGATCAGTTCGACAGCGCTGCGGGCGCCCAAAACGGGCACAGGGCAGCGTCTTGCTTCGATGTTGCGGCAATCCCAAGGCGCTTTTGCGTCGATGGGGACTCGTTCGTTGTTCTATCCGAGCGGCTGCCATAAACCAATGGCGCGGCTTGTGAATTTAATGGGAGCCCTAACGCTGCCCACCGCCTTTTTCGACCCCGCAATACCACCCCCTTGCGCAAGCGTTGCCGGCATCCCAAGAAGAGTTGCACCGCCATTTCAGGGATATCATGACCGCATCGCCCAAGCGCCCGTCGGACCAGGAGGGATTCTTCTGGAAAACCAAGACGTTGGAAGAGATGTCCAACGCCGAATGGGAGAGCCTGTGTGACGGCTGCGCACGGTGCTGCCTGGAGAAGCTCGAGGACGAGGACACCGGTAAGATCTATTTCACCCATATCTCCTGCAAGCTGCTCGATTCCGGCCTCTGCACCTGCAAGGACTACCCGAACCGTTCCGACCAGGTTCCGGATTGCGTCCGTCTGACGCCCGAAAACGTCCGGACGCTGAACTGGCTGCCGCCGAGCTGCGGCTACCGGCTGGTGGCCGAGGGGCGGGACCTCTATTGGTGGCATCCCCTGATCTCGGGCGATCCCAACACCGTCCATGAAGCCGGCGTCTCGGTGCGCGGGCGGGTGGAGGGCACCGAACTCGACGTCAACGACGCCGATCTCGAGGATCATATCGTGCGATGGCCGGCTCTGCTGCCGAAACGGGCACAATTGAAGAAGCGGCCGAAAATGCTGGGCAAGACGACCAAAGCGTGACGTCGTCGCCGCGTCCGCGATCACGTCACCGCGAGAACATCGCGGCGGGATGCACCCATGCGCTGGGGTGCCTGCCTCAGCATTCAATTGCTGCATAAATTACGAAGCAGAGAATGATTCCATCGCGGGACGCGCCCGCGCAGCAGCATTACGCCTCAAATGAACAAGTATGAACGGCAGAGCCGGATTCCTGCCGACCAAGAGACATTGCCCGACGACATTGCCGAAGAGCTGTCCCGCCTTCCGAGCGAGGTGATCGAACTCAGCGAAGCGCCGCCGCTGGCGCCGCCGGCACCGCTCAATCCGGACGAAGTCCGCACCATCGTCATCAGCCTGATGCTGACGATGTTCCTGGCCGCGCTCGACCAGACCATCGTCGCGACCGCGCTGCCGACGATCGGGCGCCAGTTTCACGACGTCACCAATCTGTCCTGGGTGATCACGGCCTATCTGCTCGCCTCCACCGCGGTGGCGCCGGTGTTCGGCACGCTGAGCGACATCTATGGCCGCCGCGTCATGATCATCACCTCGCTCAGCCTGTTCGTGGTCGGGTCGGTGCTGTGCGCAATCGCGCCCAGCATGACCATGCTGATCGTTGCCCGCGGCCTGCAGGGGCTCGGCGGCGGCGGCATCATGCCGGTGGTCCAGACCGTGATCTCCGACGTGGTGAGCCCGCGCGAGCGCGGCCGCTATCAGGCCTATTTCTCCAGCGTCTGGATGGCCGGCGGCATTCTCGGCCCGGTGGTCGGCGGCGTGTTCGCCGAGCATCTGCACTGGTCGATGATCTTCTGGATCAACCTGCCGCTCGCGGCGGCGGCGCTGGCGCTGCTGCTGCCGAAGATGGGCAAGATCCCGGTGTTCCACCGCAAGCGCAAGGTCGACTGGCTCGGCGGCATCCTGCTGATGGCCTCGGCCGTCGTGTTGATGCTGGTGCTGACCTGGGGCGGCACCCGTCTGTCCTGGCTGTCGCCGACCATCACCGCGATGGTGGGTGCCTCGATCGCGCTCGCCGGCGCCTTCGTCTGGCACGCGCGCCGCGCCGACGAGCCGTTCCTGCCGTTATCGCTGCTCGGCGGCTCGGTGGTGCCGTTCGCGATGGGGGCGGGCGGCTGTGCACTCGGCGCCATGGTCGGCCTCACCGTGCACCTGCCGCTCTATTACGAGGTGGTCTATCACCTCACCGCCAGCGAGGCCGGCCTTGCGCTGATCCCGCTCGCGGCGATCTCGACCTTCGGTGCGGCGATCGCCGGCCGGACCATGGCGAAGGCCAAGCACTACAAGCGCGTCGCCATCGTCGGCACCTCGGTGGCCGCGATCTGTGCCGTCGGCATGGCGGTGACGACGCTGCCGCTGTGGGGATTGCTGCTGTTGATGAGCGTGTTCGCGCTCGGCCTCGGCACCACATTCCCGATCAGCGTGGTGTCGCTGCAGAACGCGGTGGCGCGGCCGCAGGTCGGCACCGTCACCGGTGCGATGAACTTCTTCCGCGCGATGATGGCCTCCTTCACGGTCGCCGCCTTCACCACTATCCTGCTGATGACGCTCGGGACCGACATCTCGCTCGCCGGCGAGCATCATGGCGCGGCCAGCACCGTCAGCGCGATCCCGATGGCCGACATGATCCATGCGTTCCGCTACGTGTTCGGTGCCGCCGCCGTGCTGCTGACCACCGCCTCGATCTGCATGATCACGATGGAAGAGCGCCCGCTCGCCGGTCCCGCCGCCCACCCGCCGGCGGAGATGGCGGAGTAGGGGCGGTCGCCCCATACACCAATGTCGTCCCGGCGAAAGCCGAGACCCATACGCCGCGGCGGATGTTGTGAATGCGACTCGTCGTTCCAAATCGCGTAACAATCAGCATCCGTGGTTATGGGTCCCTGATTTCGCAGGGACGACACTGAGCTTGTCGCACGGCCAGCGGGCAACAATCCGCGTTCTCGCGACATGAATTGCCCGAGCCTTGCTTTTCGTTCAGCTCTCTCCGCTTCGCTCGCCCTGCGTAATTTGCGCAGCGGGAAATGACGATCTGAGAGATCGGCGCCCCACGACCTTTTATTCCCCCTCTGCCTCAAATTTATTCAGCCGCACCGCGCCGACCCACTACTTTAGTCGCCGTCCATGCATGGCGATCTGCGCGCAGTTTCACTTGCTGCGCATTTTGTCGCGGCTATAGTCGCGCCCCAAGAGCTCGAAGCAGCCGAAGAAAAAGAGGAGAGAAACAGGGTGACAAGAACATCGCGACTCCCCGTGCATGCGATGCAGAAACTTGCAGGAGCGGCCGTGTTGGGCCTGTTGGCTGCGGCGCCCAGCGGAGCGCTGGCTGCCGACACCCTCAAGATCGGCGTGATCGCCGAAGCGCAGGCGATTGCCGGTGCATCGATCCCGCAGGCGGCGCAGCTGGCCGCCGACGAGATCAACGCCAAGGGCGGCATCGACGGCCGCAAGATCGAGATCGTCAGCTACGACAACCACTCGTCCTCGGCGGATTCGGTGCGCGCGTTCCAGCGCGCCGTCAACGAAGACAAGGTCAACGTCGTCATTTCGAGCTACATCAGCGAAGTGGTGCTGGCGCTCGAGCCCTGGGCTTCGCGCCTGAAGACGCCGTTCGTCACGCCCGGCGCCGCCTCCAACGAGATCAGCAAGAGCGTCCACGCCGATTACGAGAAGAACAAGTACACCTTCCACGGCTACCTGACCTCGGCCGCGCTGGCGCTGTCGGTCTGCGACGCCGCCAAGGAGCTGCTGGTCGATCAGAAGCACATGAAGACCGCGGTCATCATGAGCGAGGATGCCGCGTGGACCAAGCCGCTCGATGTCGGCTACGAGGAGTGCCTGCCGAAGATCGGGCTTAAGGTCGTCGACCATATCCGTTTCTCGCCCGACACCACCGACTTCACGCCGATCTTTAACAAGGTCGAAGGCTCCAAGCCCGACGTGATCATCACCGGCATCTCGCATGTCGGCGTGCAGCCGACGGTGCAGTGGAAGAACCAGCAGGTGCCGATCCCGATGTTTGGCATTTCCTCGCAGTCGACCAACGAGACCTTCGGCAAGGACACCAACGACGCGGCGGAAGGCGTGCTGTATCAGGGCGTGTCCGGCCCGAACGTCGCGGTGACGCCGAAGTCGGTGCCGTTCGCGGAAGGCTTCAAGAAGCGCTACGGCAACTATCCGTCCTACGCGGGCTATACCGCTTATGACGAGGTCTACTACATCGCCGATGCGGTGAAGCGCGCCGGCTCGGTCGAGGCCGACAAGTTGGTCGATGCGCTGGAGAAGACTGACTGGGAAGGCACCATCGGACGCGTCCAGTTCTACGGCAAGGACGATCCGTTCACCCATTCGATCAAGTACGGCAAGGGCCTGATCACCGGACTGATGCTGCAGTGGCAGGGCGGCAAGCAGGTCGCGGTCTGGCCGAAGGAGGTCGCCAAGAGCGACCTCAAGTTCCCGAGCTTCATCAAGGTCACCACGAACTGACTGATGATCATGCTCCCGGGCCCCACCCGGGAGCATCCCTGTTCGGTTCTGTGTCCTCCACAACAGGCAGCCCTGCTGCCGCGGCCAATCTGAGATGCTTGCCTTACAAATCCTGATCGATGGCTTTGCCATCAGCGCGCTCTATGCGCTCGGCGCCACCGGTTTCACCCTGATCTTCGGTGTCTCCGGCGTCCTCAACCTCTCCCACGGTGCCATCATGGTGGCCGCGGCGGTCGCGGCCTGGGCCGCGGCCAGCGTGCTGCACCTCGACATCTACACCGGCGCGCTGTTCGGTGTCGGCGTCGCGCTGATCGTGTCGTTCGCGACCTATTTTGCGGTCGTCAAGCCGATCCAGAATTCAACGCGGATCCCCAACGAGGAGAAGGAAATCTTCGTCCTCACCGGCACCCTGCTGTGGGGCATCATGATCCAGGAGCTGATCGCCTATTTCTTCACCAACAACGCCAAGACGGTGCTGCCGATCGTCGAGGGTGTCGTCGATATCTTCGGCAACCGCACGCCGCGCAACAATATCTTCACCGCGCTGGTCTGCTGCCTCGTGATCGGCCTGCTGTGGCTCCTGGTGAACCGCACCAGGACCGGCAAGGCGGTACTGGCGGCCTCGATGAACCCGCGCGGCGTCACGCTGCTCGGGCTCGAACTCACCCAGATCTACATCGTGGTGTGGGGCATCTACGGCATTCTCGCCGGCATCGCCGGCGTGCTGCTCGGCATGTTCCTCGGCGTCAGCTCCTACAGCGTCGGGCCGCTGACCGCGAGCGCGTTCTCGATCGTCGTGCTCGGCGGCCTCGGCAGCGTGTCGGGTTCGCTGATCGCAGCCTTCGTCGTCGGCTATCTCGAGACCATCACGGCCTACATGATCTCGCCGGCCTATCGCACCATTCCGGCGCTGCTGCTTCTGGTGTTCGTGATGTATATCCGGCCTCAGGGCCTGCTCGGGAGGCGCTGAGATGGCCAGCTTCTTTTCCTCGCGCCTGTTCTTCATTTCGCTGGTCTGCGTGGTGATCGCCGCGACGCTGCCGTTCTACGTCTCGGGCTACATCCTCGGGCTGCTGACCGTCGCGTTCTATTTCGGCGTGTTCGCAATGGCCTGGGACCTCTTGTTCGGCTTCGCCGGCGAGGTGAATTTCGGGCCGACCTTCCTGATCGGCACCGGCGCCTACACCGCAGGAATTCTCAACAACCAGTTCGGCTGGTCGGTCTATGTCTGCATCCTGCTCGGCGCGCTGGCCTCGGTCGTCGCGGGCTTCGTGCTGGCGCTGCCGGCGCTGCGGGTGAGGGGGCCGTATTTCGGCCTGACCACGCTGGTGGCGGTCTTGATGCTGCAGAACTTCGTCGTGGTGTTCGCAGATCTCACCGGCGGCGAGATCGGGCTCACCATCCCTGACGTCATCACCATCAATGCCGGCGCCAATTACTGGATCGCGCTCGGCTTCATGACCGTGAGCGCGGCCATCCTGTACGGCCTGTCGCAATCGCCGGTCGGCCTCGTGCTGCAGGCGAGCGGGCAGGATCCGGTGCAGGCCGGCGCGCTCGGCTTCAACATCGTCAAGCACAAGCTCGCGGCCTTCATCGTCAGCGCCTTCTTCTCGGGACTGTCGGGCGCGCTGCTCGTGTTCTACTTCGGCACCGCCTCGGTCGGCACCGTGGTTGACGTTGCGGTCGGCGTGAACGTGATCGTCTCCGCCGTGCTCGGCGGCCGGCGCACCGTACTCGGCGCCGCATTAGGCGCGATCTTCCTGATCGTTGCCGGCGAATTCCTGCGCCCGACCGGCGAGCTTGCGACCTTCATCGTCTCGGCGGTGGCGCTGCTCGTCGTCCTGTTCTTCCCCGGCGGTTTCCTCGGAGCGGCCCTGTCACGCGAGGCGCGCTCTTAAATGGATCAGACTGTGACCACAGCAACGCTCACCGTCCGTGGATTGACCAAGCGATTCGGCGGCTTGACCGCCGTGAAGAACCTCTCGTTCGACCTGCATCCCGGCGAGATCCTCGGCCTGATCGGACCGAACGGCTCGGGCAAGTCGACCGCGATGAAGAGCGTGATGGGCATCGAGCGCCCGACCGCAGGCGAGGTGCTGTTCGAAGGCGAGAACGTCGCCGGGCTGCCTGCGCACAAGATCGCGCGCAAGGGCTTCGGCATGGTGTTCCAGCACTCACGGCCGCTGAACCGGCAGACCGTGCTGGAGAACATCATGGTAGCGCTGTTGCCCGACAGCCTGTTCATGCTGTTTCCCGACAAGGCGCTGACCGAGCGCGCCAAATGGATCGCCGAGCGTGTCGGCCTCGGGGCGGTGATGGACCGCCGCCCGCCGACGCTGCCATTCGCCGACCTGCGCCGGCTGGAATTGGCCAAGGCGATCGCGCGCGACCCCAAGGTCGTGCTGGTCGACGAGCCCTTCGCCGGTCTCACCAGCGCCGAGGTCGGCACCTTCTCCGCATTGATCCGCAGCTTCCGCGACGAGGGTCGCGCGGTGATGCTGGTCGACCACAACGTCAAGAGCGTCGCGGCGCTGGTCGACCGCGTGCTCGCGATGTATCTCGGCGAGGAGATCACGGCCGGCCGCGCCGAGGACGTGATGAAGAACGAGACCGTGCGGCGGGTCTATCTCGGCGGCGCGATCCAGACCCATGCGCGGCCCGAGACCTCGTTCAAGGACAAGGTGCCGCTGCTGCAGGTCGAGAATGTCAGCGTGCATTACGGCAAGGCGCAGGCACTGGAAAACGTCTCGATCCACGTCCATGAGGGCGAGTTCGTCTCCGTCGTCGGCCTCAACGGCGCCGGCAAGACCACGCTGTTCAACACCATCTCGGGTTTCCTGCCCTATACCGGCGAGATCCTGCGCGGGGGCGAGAAGCTGCGCGGCACGGGACCTGCGAAGATCGCCCGCTCAGGCCTCGTGCAATGTCCGGAATCGCGCGAGCTATTCGGCGAGATGACGGTGCGGGAAAATCTCGACCTCGGCGGCCAGCATCTCGACGACGCGGCGCGGGCCAAGCAACTCGCCTGGCTGTTCGAGCTGTTCCCGATCCTGAAGGAACGCCAGGGCCAGATGGCGCAGACGTTGTCCGGCGGCGAGCAGCAGATGCTGGCGATCGGCCGCGCGCTGATGATGCAGCCGCAGATCCTGATCCTGGACGAGCCGACGCTGGGGCTTGCGCCTGTTATCCTCGAGCTGCTGTCGAAGGCGCTGGAGAAGCTGCGCCAGACCACCAAGATCACGGTTCTGCTGGGCGAGCAGAACGTGACGTTCGCGCTTCCGCATGCCGACCGCGTCTATGTGCTGGAGCACGCGCGGATCGTCTGGGAGGGCGATCCGGGCCGGTTCGCCGCGGAGGCCGGCAAGGACTTTCTCTGACGTTCGCAGTTCGAAAAGAAGAAAGCAAAACAAGGGAGATCATGATGACAGCATATTCAACCGCGACCCGCATGAGCCTGTTGGCCTCGGCGCTCGCGCTCTGCCTCGCGGCGCCGGCCTATGCGCAGTCCAAGGACCCGATCAAGATCGGCATCATTGCCGAAGTGCAGTCGATCGCGGGCGCGGCGACGCCGGGCGGCGCGCAGATCGCAGCCGACGAGATCAACGCCAAGGGCGGCGTGATGGGCCGCAAGATCGAGATCGTCACCTACGACAACAAGAGCTCGTCGGCGGACTCGGTGCGCGCCTTCCAGCGCGCGGTGAGCGAGGATAAGGTTTCGGCCGTGATCGCGAGCTACATCAGCGAGGTCGTGCTGGCGCTCGAGCCGTGGGCTGCGCGGCTGAAGATGCCGCTGATCACGCCCGGCGCCGCCTCGAACGAGATCACCAAGGCGATCCACAACGACTATGAGAAGAACAAGTACACCTTCCACGGCTACCTGACCTCGGCCGCGCAGGCGCAGCTGGTCTGCGACGCGGCCAAGGAGCTGTTGGTCGACCAGCTCAAGTTCAAGTCGGTCGCGATCATGAGCGAGGACGCAGCCTGGACCAAGCCGCTCGACGTCGGCTACGAGGCCTGCCTGCCGAAGGCAGGCCTGAAGGTGGTCGAGCACATTCGCTTCTCGCCCGACACCACCGACTTCACGCCGATCTTCAACAAGATGGAAGCCGCCAAGCCCGACGTGATCGTCACCGGCATCTCCCATGTCGGCGTGCAGCCGACCGTGCAGTGGAAGAACCAGCAGGTACCGATCCCGATGTTCGGCATCAGCGCGCAGGCGCTGAGCCCGACCTTCTGGGGCGACACCAACGGCGCCGCCGAAGGCGTGCCCTCGCTCGCGGTGGCAACGCCCGATGTTGCGGTAACGCCGAAGACCAAGCCGTTTGCGGCGGCGTTCAAGGCCAAGTTCGGCACGCCGCCGGCCTATACCGGCTACACCGCCTATGACGAGGTCTACATCATCGCCGAGGCGATCCAGCGCGCCGGCTCGACCGATCCGGACAAGATGGTGACCGAGCTCGAGAAGACCGACTTCGAGGGCACGATCGGCAAGATCCAGTTCTACGGCAAGAACGACGAGTTCACCCACGGCATCAAGTCCGGTCCGGGCGCCGTGACCGGCCTCGTGTTCCAGTGGCAGGGCGGCAAGCAGATCACGGTCTGGCCGAAGGCGATCGCCGAGGGCCAGATGAAGTTTCCGAACTTCGTGAAGCTGTCGCAGTAGCAGACGTACTCGCCGTCGTTGCGAGGAGCTCGCGACAAAATTGCGAAGCCATTTTGCGCTGTAGCAACGAAGCAATCCACCTATCCCGACGTGGAGGGGTGGATTGCTTCGCGGAGCCTGTCATCCGGCGGCGCTTCGCGCCGACCGGGTGGCTCGCAATGATGATCGGCGAATGTGAGTCCCAAACTACTTGCGCGTCGGCGGCGCCGTCTGGATCGTCGGCGCGGCCGCCGCGAGCAGCGCGGCGCGGTCGCCGTTGCGTGGCGGATAGATGCGCTGCTGGTTGATGGTCTGCTTGGTGAGCTTGGCGGCGGCGCCTGTGGTGTGCACCTCGCGGTCCCAGCCGGTGGTGTAGAGCGCACCCCAGGCGCCGAGATCGAGCACCGTCACATACCAGTCGATATTGAGCTGCAGCAGCTTCTCGCCAAACAGGTCCGCCACCACATTGTGGCCGGCGAAGCGGCCCATCGGCCGCGCGAACTGGCAGGACATCACCGTCGGGTGCTCGCCGTCGATCAGGCAGGCGGCGACGTCGCCGGCGGCGAAGACGTCCGCAAGGCCTTCGACGCGCATGGTGTGGTCGACTTTGATCCGGCCGAGCGCGTCGCGCCTGGCTGGCAGCGAGGCGGCGAGGGGGCTTGCGCGCATGCCGGCGCACCACACCACGGTTTTGGTCGGAATGATCTCGCCGCTATCGAGCGTGATGCTGTCGGCGCCGACGGCACTGACCCGGACATTCAGCCGCGTCTCGACACCGAGCGCGGCCAGCGCCTCGTTGATGACCGGGCGGCCATGCGCGCCGAAGGTCGCGCCGACGACGGGATTGGGATCGATCAGGATGACCCGATGATCGCCGGTGATGCCGGCGTGCGCCAGCTTGGCCGGCATCTCGGTCGCGACCTCGATCCCGGTGAACCCTGCGCCGACGACCGCGACGCTCGCGCGTGCCTCTGACGGCGGCTCTTTACCGAGCGCCGCCAGATGCGTGTCGAGCCGCATCGCTGCTTCATACGTGTCGACATCGAAGCCGTGGGCGGCAAGGCCCGAGATGGCGGGGCGGACCAACTCGCTGCCGGTGGTCAGCACCAGCCGGTCGTAGCTCACAACCTCCGCGCCTGCGCTCGTCCTGACCGTGACGGCGCGCGTCGCCGGATCGATCGCCGCGACCTCGGCCACCCTATGGCTGACGCCAACCGGATCGAGCAGGTCCTTGAGCGGCAGCGCGACATCGCCGAGATCGACCTCGTAATTGCGCACCCGGATGTTGTGATAGGCGTTGCGATCGACGACCAGGATCTCGGTGTCCGCTGCCCGTGCACCGATCTCGTCGCGCTTGCGGGCTGCGCCGAGCGCGGCCCATAGCCCGGCAAAGCCGGCCCCCAGCACCAGGATGCGCGCCATCTCTCCCTCCGAAGTTGCACCGGAGGGAGCTTGCCTGTGCTAGCGCGGTCAAATCAAGTGGGGAGGCAAGGCCGAGTCGCTGCGTGCCGGAGTCTGGCCCAATCAACTCGCGCCTTCCGCAAGTTCGTCATGCCCGGCCTTGTGCCGGGCATCCACGTCTTCCATGCTTGTGCAGGAAGCAGACGTGGATGGCCGGGACAAGCCCGGCCATGACGGAGATAGGCGTGTGAGGTGCCCTCACGTCCCGGGCCGCGACACCTCGGTCTCCTTGCTGGTGATGAATTCCAGCAGCACCGGCACGCCTTCCTTGGTCTTCTGGATGCCGCGCTTGATCGCGGGGATGATGTCCTCGGGCTTGGTCACCCGTTCGCCGTAGCCGCCGAAGGCCTGGGCCATCGCGGCGTAATCGCCGGAGATGTCGGTCGAGCGGTATTTCTCGGTCGAGATCGGCATTACCTTCAGTTCGATCGCCATCGAGAAATTGTTGAGCAGGATCGACATGATCGGAATCCGCTCGCGCACCGCGGTCTCGAAGTCCATCCCCGTAAAGCCGATTGCGGCGTCGCCCCAGACATTGATGCAGAGCTTGTCGGGCTTGGCGAGCTTGGCGCCCATCGCAAGGCCGAGACCATAGCCGAGCTGCGTGGTCTTGCCCCAGCCGATATAGGACAGCGGCTCGACCGACTTCCAGAACGGCGAGAGCTGGTCGCGCGGGCTGCCGGCGTCGTGGGTGATGATGGTGTTGTGGATGTCGACGGTGTGCTGCAGGTCCCACAGCACGCGGTAGGGATTGAGCGGCGCGTCGTTGTGCGTCAGCTTCGGCATCCACTTGGCGAGCCACTCCTTGTGGGAGGCGGCGATCTCCTCGGCGACCGCGCTTGCGTTGCGGTCCGAGGTCACGGTCTTGCCGATCTCCTCCAGCAGCGCGTCGAGCACCAGGCCGGCGTCGCCGACGAGGCCGACCTTGGCCTCGACATCCTTGTTGATGTGGTTCGGATCGAGCGTCGAATGGATGATGGTCTTGCCCTTCGGCATCGCGATGCCGAATGACGTCTCGGTGAAGGAGCAGCCGATGCCGAAGATCACGTCGGCTTCGGAAAGAAATTTCGGCACCGCGCGCGGCACCGCGAGGCCGCCGGAGCCGAGCGAGAGCGGGTGCGTCTCGGGGAAGGACGACTTGCCGCCGAGGCTGGTGGTGACCGGGATCGCGAGCCGTTCGGCGAGGCGCTTCAGCTGCGGCCAGGCCTTTGCATAGTGCACGCCCTGGCCGGCATAGATCACCGGACGCTTGGCGCCAACGAGCAGGGCGGCTGCTTCCTTCACATGGACGGGGTCGGCGCCGTAGCGGGTGCGCAGCACCGGCGTGTAGTTCAAAGGCTCCGGCACCTCCTCGTTCCACATGTCGGCGGGGATTTCGACGATGACCGGCCCGCCGCGGCCGTTCTTCAATTTTGTAAACGCCCGCCGAAAGATGTTGCAGACCTCGGCTGCGATGTTGATCGGCTCCGACGATTTTGAGAACGCCTTCATCGCCTGGCTGGAATTGAAGTTCGGGTCGATATTCGCCAGTCGACGCGCATAGCCCATCGGCAGCACCAGGACGGGCACGGATTCGCCGTAGCACTGCGCGACGCCGCCCATCGCGTTCTCCGCACCGGGGCCGTGCTGCATGCAGAAGGCGCCGATCTTCTCGCCCGATGTGACGCGGGAGATTGCGTCCGCCATGTGCACGCCGATGCGCTCCTGGCGCACCATCACGGGGCGGATGTCGGCATTGGCGGCGTATTCGATCAAATGGTTGACCGGGTAGCCCGTGAGGATCTCGATGCCCTCGCGCTTCATGATTTCCGCGATCGCGGTGCCGAGCTTCATGACGGTCACTCCCTTTGCATGCGGCCGGTTCGTTCCGGCCTCGTTGTCGCCTGTCCGATAAAGGAACAGGATTCCGCGGCGCCGGTAAAGCGCGGCCGGGGCCGGATCAGGTAGTCCTGATATGCGTTTACGACTGGAGCTGTTTCCGGTCAGACAGGATCAGAACGGAGCTCTTAAATTCTTGTTTTGACGCGTTTTCTTTGCGCGAGCCGGTGTCCACTTCGCTGGAAAGCGCTTTGGTCGCGGCCCGGTGCCTCGCCCGGCGGCAACCCGATGCAGGCAGAACTAGCACGGAAATTCGCTGCAACTTTTAAGCGACCGTTCATCCTTTCCCTCAATGGGCCGTCAACCAATGTGGCCTAGTTTCGCAAGCATATTACTACGGCGCGGGAGAAAAAGCCGCGAGCGTCGGACAGGAGCTTTTCATGCGCGCGTTGATGGCAAGGTTTCTGCGTGATGAGGTCGGGGCGACGGCCATTGAATACGCCATCATCGCCGGTGGCATCAGCATCGTGATCGTCGCGGGCGTCAGGGGCATCGGCACCAGCGTGAGCGGCCAATTCAATGCCGTCAGCTCGGCATTCAAGTAAGCCCTGCCGGCAGCTCGGCATTTTCCGGATTCAGTCGTCCCCGTTCAACGCGCGCAGCATCGCGATGCGCGCGAACATCAACCAGCCGGCGCCTTGTTCCGCCGCATTGATCAGATGCTCGACCGCGATCTGCCAGCGCGTTTCCTGCTGGGTGTCTTCCGATAGCTTCATGATGTAGTCGGCGGCGTGCTGCAGCGTCACCAGTGTGCCGCCGCGATGCAGCGCGATCGGTTCGTCAAACGGCGTCGACCAGGGCATCTCGACCGGAACATCTCAGGCGCTGTGGACCGGGCTCATCTTGCGGTCGCTGCGCTAGCCTGCCTTCTTGCGCGCCGCGGTGCCCTGGGCGCGCGTTGTCTTCTCGGCCTTCTTCGGCTCGGGCTTGGCGGCCTCCTTGGGCTCGCGCTTGCCGCTGCCCGAGATCGGCAGCAGCATTTCGCGCTGGCCCTCGATGCGCTTCTTCGGCTTCTTGCCCTTCGCGGCCTTTGCTTCAGTCTTGGCGGGCGCGGCCTGCTTCTCGTTGGCGAGGCTCTTCTTCAGCGCGTCCATCAGGTTGATGACGTTACCGCTGGTCTTCGCCGCGGGCTTGGCGACCTTGATGCCGTTGCGCTTCTGGTTGATCAGGTCGATCAGCGCCTGCTCGTAGCGGTCCTCGAACTCCTCCGGATCGAAGTCGGCGGACTTCTGCTCGACGATGTGCCTGGCGAGATCGAGCATGTCCTTGGTGATCTTCACATCCTGGATGTCGTCGAAATACTCCTTCTCGCTGCGCACTTCATACGGGTAGCGCAACAGTGTGCCCATCAGCCCGTTGTCGAGCGGCTCGAGCGCGATGATGTGCTCGCGATTGGTCAGCACCACGCGGCCGATCGCGACCTTGTTCAGGCTGCGGATGGTCTCGCGGATCACCGCAAAGGCGTCGTGGCCGACCTTGCCGTCGGGAACGAGGTAGTAGGGGCGGATCAGATAGCGGCTGTCGATCTCGCTGCGCGGCACGAATTCGTCGATCTCGATGGTGCGGGTCGAATCCAGCGCGATGTCGTCGAGCTCTTCCTTGGTGACCTCGATATAGGTGTCGGTGTCGACCTTGTAGCCCTTCATGATGTCTTCGGTGGAGACTTCCTCGCCGGTCTCCGCGTCGACCTTGGCGTATTTGATCCGGTGGCCGGTCTTGCGGTTGATCTGGTTGAAGGAGACCTTTTCGGTATCCGATGTCGCCGGGTACAGGGCAACCGGGCAAGTCACGAGCGAAAGGCGCAAAAAGCCCTTCCAATTGGCGCGAGGGGCCATGGGGAAACTCCAGGAAACTCCGATTACACAACCGACGGAACGGTCAAGGATAACACCGGCAACCCCAGTTTGAAACAACACGGCCCGGTGAATCTCGCAACGGCGTTAACCGTATCCTCGCGCTGCGCCCGTTTGACGCGGCGGGCGGGACTGCCGTCGGCCCAGCCGTCAACGCCCTCGGAACATCGCTCCCGATCACGCGTTGGCTGTCGAAGGGGCGCGGCAAACGCCGGAATTACAGGCACTTAAGCAAAGAGGTTGCCATGGCAACGGAACGACACGGTCAAATCGTCGAAACCCCGACCGAGGCACGGCAGGCCGAGCCTGGACCTTCGGTTCTCGCGCTGCTCACGGCCTCGACAGGACTGGCCGTCCTGATCCTCGGCATTGTCTGGTTCGCCTTTTTCCGCGTGTGAGGCGATTATCATTGGTTGGCCACGTGCGAGGACTTGATTGTTAAACTGAGAGGCGGGGCGAAGCGGGCAGATTGCTCCCGGGAAGAATCCGTTCGGTCGATCGCGGCGGCTTCCGGCGCGCGGCTATCCTGCATGCGGGCCACGTCGCATGGTCAAGCTGCACGACCGTCTTGATCGACGTATGTGACGTCGATCGGACCAGGACTCGAAGTGGAAATTCCGGCGCGCGGGCTGCCGCGATCGCCGACGTCGAATTCCTGATCGTGTCGAACGGAATTTCCACTGCGCGATGGCGTGCGGCTTGGCGGCGTTTTGCAGCGATGATCTGTGATGCGCAAGGCGAATGGCTGTGGCAACTCGTCACGAGATCATCGAAATTGACTGCTAGCTGATTTGAATCAGATACGCCTTGAGCCTGAGATGTTCTACTCGCAAGAAGAAAAAAACTCGTTGCTGGCGCGCCTCAAGGAGAAAAGCGTTTCAGGTGCCTTCGTCGGACTGACGGTGCTGGCGATGGCGGGGTGGATTTATCTTCTCAGCTCGATGTTCCTGAAATTCATGCTCTGGTGGTTCTCCTGAGACGTTCTCTCGCGAGAACAATTATTGTCGACGCCTGATCATTGATGCGTCGTTCGATTGCACAAAAATTCCAGCGGCTGAACAATCTTTCGGCGCGTCCAATCATGATGTCGTCACAACTTCGAATGTTAATAACATCGAGGCGAACGTGGACGGTTGTGATGGTTTCTCCTGCTCTGATTCTCGCGGCGGTGTTCGTCGCAGGCTTCTTCTCCGGTTTCGCCGCGCGCTCGTGGCGGTCGCACAAGCGCCGCGCGCAATATCGGATCTATGCACCGTATGTGGCGCCATCAGCCGCGAAATCGTCGAGGCGGGAACAGCCGGTCAGTGCGTTCGGCCACATGCGTCGCGCGTTCTAGCGGAGTAGTTCGATCGAGGTAACGCGACGGTGTGCGGTGAGTTGGGGTTGGCTGGCAACATGCAATCGGTCATCATGTCCGCGTCCGTTGCGGCAGGCGGGTTGGTTGCATGCCAGCGTGCGCCTGATCTCGTCGCCAGCCCCGCGGATCGCAAGGGAACTTTCACGTCATGAGTGATCTCAGGGGGCATTCGCCAAGGCGGTATGTCGTCGATGTCAGTGGCAAGCGCGTGCTGGTCGGGCTGACGCTTGAGGAGACGTCGGAGTTCGAGGACCTGGACTCCTCGCTGCCGGGACTGGCCGACGGGCACGCTAATGGGACGGGCCTGGTGCCGTCAGCCGGTGAGGGACGGTGGCTCGAACTCTATGACAAGCACGACAAGGCCTGGATCAAGTGGAAAGCCGACCTGAGAGCCGGGCATGAGGGCAATTCACCCTTTTTTAACTAAGACCGGGCGATTTTGACCTGTGCTGCCTCAATGGGCCCGAACCGGATACTGACAGATGTTTCAGCTGTTTTTGCGGTCTCGCGCGCAGGACCTGATCAAATCGCGGCGCGGCGAGGAAGGGTTCAAGGCACGCTCGGCCGAGCGCGATGCCGAGACCGATCGCGCCCGGATCGGATCGATCATGGCCGCGATCGAGGCCGCGTTGCAGGCGGCCGAAAGCGAGCAATCCGGTCTTGGCCGCCGCGTCGATGATGTTCTGGCCCGCGCCGCAGTGACTCTTGGCAACGGCACCGACGAATATCTGGAACGCGAGGCGCTTGACAACTATCATCAAGACCTGTTTGACGCCGAGATCTCCAACGGCCAGCGCCGGCTGAAGGAATTGGCGACCGAGATTGCGCACTTCAAGTTCATGAAAGCCGCCGTCCTGAGCCGCTTTCCGGACTACAAGCCTCCGGCCGCCAGCAACTGACGCCTGGCGGCGCGCAACGCGAAGCCAGCTGCGGCTGCCGCGTGTAACGGCGGTATTCGAATGGTCCGGCGCAAGGCGAAAGGCACGGGCAAGACGTGGTGATCGCAGGCAATCTACTCGTCACGGGCTGCGCCGGCTTCATCGGCTTCCATCTGGCGGAGCATCTGCTGCGGGCAGGGCAGCCGGTCATCGGCCTCGACAATCTGAACGACTATTACGACCCGGCGCTCAAGCGCGCGCGCCTCGATCTGCTCAAGCAGCACCGTGGCTTCACCTTCGTGGAGCTCGACCTCGCCGACCGAGCCGGCATGAAGGCGCTGTTCGAGCGTTATCGCTTCGAGGTCGTGGTGCATCTCGCCGCGCAGGCCGGCGTGCGCTATTCCCTGCAGAACCCGCACGCCTATGCGGATTCCAATCTGGAGGGCTTCCTCAACGTCCTCGAGGGCTGCCGGCACACCGCGTGCAAGCACCTGTTGTTTGCGTCCTCATCGTCGGTCTATGGCGCCAACACCAAATTGCCGTTTTCGGTCCACGACAATGTCGACCATCCCGTCAGCCTGTACGCCGCAACCAAGAAGGCCAACGAGCTGATCGCCCATTCCTATAGCCATCTCTATCGCGTGCCGGCAACCGGGCTGCGGTTTTTCACCGTGTATGGGACGTGGTATCGGCCGGACATGGCGCTCTATGCGTTCGCCGACGCGATCACCAAGGGCAAGCCGATCCAGCTGTTCAACAATGGCAACATGCGGCGCGACTTCACCTATGTCGACGACGTGGTCGAGGCGATGGTGCGGTTGATCGGCCGCGCGCCGGAAGGCGACGTCAACTGGTCGGGAGCGCATCCCGATCCGGGTTCGAGCCGGGCGCCGTGGCGGGTCTACAATATCGGCAACAGCAGGCCGGAAGAACTGATGCATGTGGTGGCGCTGCTCGAGCAGGGCTTGGGGCGACAGGCCGAAAAGCAGTTGCTGCCGATGCAACCGGGAGATGTACTAGAGACGTCGGCCGACGTCTCTGACCTGGAGCGTGAAATCGGCTTCCGCCCGCAGACGCGGATCGAGGATGGCATTGCCAGGTTTGTCGCCTGGTATCGGGCCTATCACGACGTCGATCGGACCTAGGCGCCGCGAGAATCGTCGTCGTGTTTCAGCTCGCAGTCAGAGCTTGATCTTCGCGCAAACGCGATCCGCGTTTTGTTGCGACGGAAAACCGCTTCGCACGTTCCCGGATCATGCTTTAGTCCGCTCCTTGCGAGTCCGGGCTCGAGAAAAAAACTGATTCAGTTTGGAACGGAGTGTGGCAATGCGAGTTATCTCGGGTTTTGCGATCGCCTCAGCCGTGATCATGATCTCCAGCGCAATGGTTCCCGCGCATGCGATCGACGTGCAGGTGGCGCGCGCCTGCGATGCCTTGGTCGCGAAGGCATTTCCGCCGCTACAGCCCGGCAATCCCGCTTCCGGGAGCGCGCGGGGAGGCGCCAAAGCCCAGCGGGACTATTTCAACAAGTGCGTCGCCAATGGTGGCAAGATGGACGACGATACGCCTCCTAAATCGAAATAGCGCGCGATCGCGACGCGGGGCGAATTAGCGATGCTTATGGCGAATCTTCGCTGTCGCTGCTGTTCATGGGGACTGTGCAAGCGCGTGCGAATGCAGCGACAGGCGCGCGAAAGGCGTTCACTCCCACTGTTCAAACCGGACGCTTCGGTCCCGCTCATTTTAATTAGAATAGCGTTAGCGCGGTTGGGTCCGGCGGAGGCGAAATCGCGTTTGGTCCGATGTTCAGCGTTGAATTCATTTCGCTGGATTGCTCGAGCGCTTCAGGGCACCGTCAGCCTCTTCAATATTCGCAACCGGTCGAAACACTCTGCGATCCTTGATGGACGTGGCAGCAGCAGATTTTGCGTCTGCGGAGCAGCTTTGGTGGAATATCTTGTGTGCAGCTGAGCGCGTCCCTTGAAGCGCGATCGCTGTAACACGGCGACATTGTGATAGCCGGACAATGCACGTTTGGTTGAACGACACGGCAGCCATCAATGATCACCAAGCAATATCATGCGCTTGGTAGAGCTTCCGACCCACATTGAGCCGCGTTGTCCAGCCGCGCGCCTCATAGCTGCCGCTGCCAACTCATCTGTACGACACATCAAAGGCCGCCGATCTAGCGCTTCGCGATCAGGTTGTGGAACCTGATTGAGAAAATTTAACTCGGAGCCATGTTGGTCGCAAACCTGCCCCATTAACCGCCTTCCATGTGCGCGGAATAACCCTGTCATCGAAACTTCAATCACATCGCTCATACCCTTAACCGCAGAGCGAGGGCGCGCCATGAAGCAGCACAAAGTTCAACATTTGCATCAGCCGATCGAAGAGGCGTTGCTCGCGACCAATCAATCGCTGCGCAACGAAGTCGTTGCGCTGATGCTTGATATCGCTGAGTTACGTGAAATCCAGGAACGCCCGGGCTCGTCGCGTTCGTTCGGCATGTCTCGAGAGCAGAACACCCCGCGCGTCGCGCTGCGCCGGGTTCACAGCTGAAGTCCGTCAGCCTCTTTCTCATCGGCAGAATATGCGGCCACATCCTCGCCAATCCGGCGAGCATGCTGGCGCGCCTGCAGTTGCGGACATTTCAATTCTAAATTGAATGATGCGCTGGCCCGATGCTCGTTTAGGCGAGCTGGCGGACGTTGCTGCGGATAATCGCGGTCGTGAGGGTGGGGGCGGTCAGTGCTCCAGCGGCACGGACTTGCGTGCCCCGACATCGGACAGACGCTCGCGCAGGATCCAATTCTGCAAGACCAGTTCGACCGCGGTATGCCGGAGCTCGCAATTCTCCGCGACGAGGCGTTCCAGGATGTCGGCCGCCTCGCTTGACGCGGGTTGGTTCCCCTCGAAGACCTTGAGACGCGCCATGGTGTCGATCCTCGCAAAAATGTTGATCAGAGACTGGCTCTGACAAGCGTCAGCACGGAATGGTTCGCGGATTATCGGGCGGACGTGGTTCCGCCTGATGGCCTCGGGTGGGAAAGCGCTTAATTGATAATTCGTGGATCGAGATATGAGCGTTAGGTTTCGTGAAAATAATCCTCAAATATGTTGAAACCCTCATGACACCTAACGTCCTAGTAACTACTGCTGGGCGTGTACGCCCGCAAGCGGCCGGACGCGAAAGTCGCGGGATTAATTTGTTAGAAATTTGTGAAAGTTGCGCTTGACCGGTGGGGCGATTATCGCGGCGAGGCATGGCGCACTCACAATCTGTCGAGAGACCGATTGAATATTCTCATTTGCTTCCCGTTTGAGAATGCAAACAGTGCGCCAGTTATCCCGATCAAACTCTCATACACAGAAAGTCGTATAACTTTTTTTATCGGGCCCTTTCAGCGGAGGAATATTCCCCGTATATTCCGCTCAATACCTTGCAGCTTCGGCGTTTCTTCGCACTATGTGTTGCTGCCGACCGGCAAGTTCGAGGCTCCCGAAAGGCCCCCGGGAAACCCTCAATTTGAATTTCCTGTTGCATTTACATAGCTTATAGGCCATGCGATGATTGCTAATCTAGGGGGCAATGAGATGACCAATGAGGCGTCATTCTACTGAGGAGATCAGTTCCAAGGTCAAACAGGCCGAGGAACTCATGGCGCGGGGGCAGTCCCAGGCCCAAGCGTGCAAGGTGCTGGGCGTTAGCGTGATGACATTTCATCGCTGGCGCAAGCAGGAGGCCGCACGTGGCCACCAGGCGAATGGTACTGTTACCGAATTCGCCGCTCGCACCGATGATAGAGATGGGATCCCCCCTGTCCATAACCGTATTGATGAATTACGGCTGGAAAATGAACGGCTGCGCCGTATCGTGACCGACTTGCTGCTCGAGAAAATGAAGATCGAGGAAAAGCTTGCGCTCAGGTCCGGCAGCGGGAGCGGCTTGCCCCGCCGTGGTGAAGCCCAAAGCTGACGTAAGCTATCCGTTAGTGGATGCGTGAAGGCCTGGGAGCCAGCAGCAGCTGGTCGCTCAGATGTGCCTTCTCCGACCTTGCGCGCAGTTCTGCGAAGATCGGACGCAGTCTGGCCTGTGCAAGGTCCAAGCCCCTGACGATGTCCTGATTCGGCATGTCGGCCGGGAAGCGGGCCGCGCGCAGCTTTGTCTCGATCGCCTTGACCAGCACCTCGACGTCGTCGCGGTGCTGGCCCGCGACGAGCTCGGCGCCCATCAGGCGGATGAGATGGAGGAGGGCCACCAGCGCGGCCTCGGTTTCGCCAGCCGATGAACTCATGCGCGCTCTCTATCCGATATCCGCAGCAGGTCTTGCGAGCTCACAACCCGCCTGATAATACACATATGAATTGTTAACACGAATGTTAATTCCCGATGACCGACCTTTCGGACGCTCGATTGGCGAAGGTACCGGTTAACTTCGGCGCCTTCTCGTTGGCTTTCGCCTCCCTCGAGGCGTTTGCCGTCGCGTTCGAGATGATAATCGTCGTGCTGTCCAGCATCGTCGGCGGCGCGGCCTATCACCTCTTTTACTACCACACGGTTTATAGCAGCAGCTTCGAGGGTTTTCTAGGGATCGGGGTCCTCGCCGCCATCCTTCACATGTTCGTGGCGAAGTCGCAGGGCCTCTACAATGCGCAGGTGCTGGCCGGTCTCGACCGGCGCTGGAGCAGCCTGCTCGGCGGATGGCTGCTGGTCGTTCTGCTGATGACCCTGATCATCTTCCTTTTGAAGGTGGGTTCCGGCGTCTCGCGCGGGTCGGTGCTGTCATTTGGCCTGATCGGCGGCCTCGGGCTGGTCGGCGGACGGATGCTGCTGCAGGCGCCGCTGCAACGCGCGATCGACCGCGGCATGCTGGCCACGCGCCGCGCGGTCGTGGTCGGGATGGCGGACGAATTGTCCCGGGTGCGGCAAGCGAGCCTGCTGCGCGATTTCGGCCTCAGCGAGGTGCGACGGGTCCAGCTCTCCGGATCGTCCGACGACGCCGGCGACCGGGCCGCCGTCGCGTCGGCCATTCTTGCAGCCCGCGAGTGCGGCGCCGACGAGATCATCCTGGCCATGCCCTGGCAGCAGGAGCCGCGCATCCAGTTCGTGTGCGATCAGCTGCGGGCATCGCCGCTGCCGGTGCGGCTGCTGCCGGACCGGACCGCGGAGCGGTTCCTGGCACTGCGGATGGTGGCGACCGGCCCGATCCCGACGCTGGAAATGCAGCGCTCGCCGCTTACTTCGCTCGAGCGCGCCGGCAAGCGACTGTTCGACATCGTGGCGTCCAGCGGCCTCCTGGTGCTGTTCGCGCCGCTGCTGATCGGAACGGCGATTGCGATCAAGCTCGACTCCAGGGGGCCGGTCCTGTTCCGGCAGCGCCGCAACGGCTTCGACGGCAAGCAATTCACCATTCTCAAATTCCGCTCGATGCACGTGCTCGAGGATGGCGATATCATCACGCAGGCCCGCCCGAACGATCCGCGGCTGACCGGGATCGGCGCGACCCTGCGCCGCCGCAGCATCGACGAACTGCCGCAGCTGGTGAACGTATTGCGCGGCGACATGTCGCTGGTCGGGCCGCGGCCGCACGCGCTGGCGCATGATGACAAATATTCGAAGCTGATCGCGAGCTATGCAGAGCGCCAGCACGTCAAGCCCGGCATCACCGGTCTCGCGCAGGTGCAAGGGCTGCGCGGCGCGACGCCGGCGATCGAGGACATGCAGCTGCGGGTGGCGCATGACCTCATCTACATCAAGAGCTGGAGCTTCGTGCTCGACCTGCGCATCGTGCTGCGCACGGTCGGCGCGGTGTTGCGTCACAAGGGTATCTGACGGCTGGGCATCTGGGCGCCAGGCGCGCGTTACTGCGGAATGCTCTGGTTGGCGTCCTTGAACTCCGCCTCGATGATGCGCCGGTTGGCGTCGCCAGCCACGCGATAGGCCTGCCCGATCGCGCCCTTCAGTTCCGGCGCCCGCGTGAGGATCAGGCGGATCTGCCGCTGCAGCAGGTCGACCAATTCGACATCGCGCGTGGTGTCGACCTGCGCCAAAAGGATCAGGCGCGGCGCGATCAGGTCGCTGCGGTTGAAGCCGGTATAGTAAGACATCTTGAGCGCCTTCGACGCGGTCGGGTTCAGCCAGTCGAACCGTCCGGTTGCCGAGGCGAGGCCGAACCAGGCACCGGCGTCCATCGGCGAGAGGCGAAGCGCGCGCGTGAACGCGGCTTCGGCCACCTCCGGTGACGTCTGCAATTGGCTCCAGCCGTCGCGCAGCCACAGCTCGCCTCTGACCATGCCGACCTCTGCGGCGATCGCCGGTTTGGCGCGCAATGCATCGGCGGCAAGCCACCAGGTCGACAAGGCCAGCGTCGCCGCGCCGATCGCAGCGGCGGCCGGCACGAAGGCCGGCGAGAGACGCCTCGCATTCCGGCCGATCGCGTCAGCCATCGTGTTAGCCATCGTATTAGCCATGGCGCGCGGCCCGGTTGCCGGTCATCAGCAGGGTTCGCCGGGCTCCCTCAAGCTTGACGCAGGTCAGGCGGCCGGTCGCATAGGCACCGGTGTCGACATTGATGCGGTTGCGCAGCAGCTCGGCCTCATGCACCGGCGTATGGCCGTGGACCACGACCTTGCCGAAATCATCTTCCGAGATCAGGAAGTCGTCGCGGATCCAGAGCAGATCCTCCTTGCGCTGCTGGTTGAGCGCGACGCCGGGCCTGACGCCGGCATGGACGAAGAAATAGCGTTTGTGCACATAACAGAGCGGCAGCGAGCGCAGGAAGGCGAGATGGGCCGGCGGCATCTGGCGGATCAATTGCCGGGCGAGCGCCCTGCGTTCGGAGGCGTCGGGATTGGGCGAGGGCGTCAGGCCGTAGGACATCAGCGTTTGCAAGCCGCCAAACTGCCGCCATTGCGCGAGCATGTCGGGATTGACGAGAAATTCCAGCAGGCAGGCCTCGTGATTGCCGAGCAGGCAGACCATGCTGCGGGTGCGGCGGCGTTGTTCGAGCATGGCGATGACATCGCGCGAATCCGGTCCGCGATCGATATAGTCGCCGAGGAACACCTGGATCGGTCGCGCCGGCCGGAACCGACGGATGTCGGCATCGATGCGGGCGCAGATCTCGTGCAGCAGGTCGGCATGACCGTGGATATCGCCGACGGCGTAGATGCAGGTCTCGTCGCCCTCATGTTCGAGATCGCCGGTCTGGCCGACAAGACGCTGGAGGAAGCTGCGCATCTGGCGTCTAGCCCGCCTGCGACCGTGAACGGCTGATCCGCTGTGCCAGTCCTGTTCCGATCACGGCTCCCAACACGATCACTCCGGGCAGCGCCGGCAATTCCGGCAAGGTGAAGCCAGCAAGCAGCAGCGTCAGCAGGACGGCTGCCGCCGATGCAGGGTAGGACCAGTCGCGGCCGCGATTGCGCGCACCGGCCGTGAACGCTGCGATGCCGACGATGATAGCCGCAACTAGAGTCCAGAACATGGCGGAACCGAATTGCGCGATCAAGGCCGCCGCGCTGGTCGCAACCACGGGGCGCGTGGTGGCGCCCTGCCAGTCCATATAGGTCGACGCCAGCGTTGCCGTGGCGCCGGCGCCGCTGCCGAGCGCGGGCAGGTCGGCGAGCAGATTGTGGGTCGATTGCACAAACTCGGACGGTGCATGAACAAAGGCGACCGCAAGCGGCACGTCGGGATGACGGTTGCCGATCGCCGTCGCCAGGGCGATCAGCGCGATCGCTGCCGCAGCAGCAGCGCTGCTCCAGCGGTGCAGATGAAGTTTCCGCGCGGCGAAGGTCATCAGGACGAGGGCGATGCCCGCGGCAATCGCGATCGCGGCGCCGCGCCGCCCAACCCAGCAGGCGCTGACGGCGCAGAGCAGCGCGGCGGCGGCGAGCAGCCAGCGCAGCCGTGTCAATTGGGCTGCGGTGCGACCATCGGCGTGTCCACCGACGTCGAGCGCGCGCGCAACACTGAGCGGAACGCCAACGAGAACGACGACCAGGAATCCGTTTGCCGTCTCATCGCGGGCAGCGCCAGGCCAGACTTTGACCGGATCGCTTGACAGCAGCAGGATCAGGGCCGCGACGGCCGCCGTTGCTGCAATGGTGCGGGCCACCATATCGGCGCGGCGGGCGTCGATCGCGATCGCGGCGGCGGTGATCATGACTGATATGAGTGACAGCCAGATCAGCAGCGCGCCGAGGCTTGCGCCGGTGTCGATCGTGATGCTGCCGCTGAGCTGTGCTCCCAGCGTTTCGCCGGCGAACTTCCACACCGGATGCGCCAGGGCTGCCAGTGGAAGCATCTGCAGGATGATCCAGAGCATCGGCAGAAGCGCCGCCGCAACAGCGGGACCGGCGACCGACTTGAGGAACGACAGCTCACCTGGACGGATCGCCAGCAGGCTTGCGAGCAGCCCGAGCGACGTCGCCGCGCCGACGAGACCCGTCGCGAGCGATGCGTCGATGAGACCGAGCGGAATCGACGCCCCGATCAAGATGCAGATGAAGGCCGTGACGTTCCACACGAGAGGGGGAGGTCCTGCAGAATGGCGGGCGCGCGCGCCCAAGGCAGCGGGATGCCCCGGGCTTGCCGCGAGGTCAACGAAAATCGGGCACGCCAAAGGGGGCAGTGTTATGCCCTGCTATTGCGAACGGCGCAGGGCGAGACGTGGCGTCGAGGTGCGAGACCAGAACAGCGACGCGAAGGTGCTTGCCAGATATCCGACTTGCAGCGCTACGATCGCAGCGATCATGAGCAGCGCGGTTTCCGACCACGACAGGCGCGCGCCCCCGATGGCGGCCAGCAGCGCGACTTCCGCGAGCGCCACCGGCGCCAGCACCAGACAGTGCTGGCGCAGCCCGAGAACGGTGCCGCCGATGAAATTGCCAAGGAAAACAAATAACATAACCAAACCCTGCGCCCGCATGATATCGGGCCGGGCCTAAGCCGGGGTTAACCCGCACGTCGCAGAGCCGTCGGCGCGGTGCCGGCCGACCTCGATGACCTGTGGTTTTGTTAGTCGATTAACATTCAGAACGGACGCAGATCGCCGTAACTATAGGCAGCCCAATAATCGCGGCCGCCATACGGTCCATAGGCGCCATAGAGCGGCGCGCAGGAGTAGCGATCGGGACAGCCGTGCCAGCAAACCCGTTTCCACTGGCAGACGTCGCCACGACAATATTGCAGCCGCTGACAGTTGCCGCTGACCCGTTGCACGGCGCGCGGCCCAGGGGAAATACCCAATTCAGCGGCAAAAACTGAGCTGCCAACAGAACCGCCCAACAGCAAGGCGACCATTCCCAACGCGATCGCCAGTGGCTTCAAGCGGGCCATCGAACCCTCAATTGGTTAACTCAAACCATCTCATTCACAGATAACGGGAACATCGGACGAAAGCAAAGCCGGAGTGACGGCGCGCGGGGCTTTGTCTCACGGCGGTGCGCCGGTGTCGCCGAATTGCCTCACCTCGCTAACATTATTTATCAATTGCATCGCAATATATCGCGGAAACTTGTGATTGTGATAGTCGGCGTGTTACGGCACGGCCGGAGTATTTGAATGTCGCGTGCGAATTTCATTCGGGTAATGTTAATGCTTGCGGTCGCCTGTTGGGTCAGCGGTTGCCATTACATGCCGACCAACGGTCCGACGAGCTCCGATGTCGTGGCCGGGCAGCGCGATCCTGAAAGCCTGCCCTATGCGATGGTCAAGATCACACCGCAGATCGAGAACGTGCTGGCGTCATTCGCACCGCAACTCGCCGGTGGCATCCAGGGCCCGCCGCCGAAGGACATCCACTTCGGCATCGGCGACGTCGTCAGCGTCACGATCTTCGAGGCCGCCGCCGGCGGTCTGTTCATTCCGGTCGAGGCCGGCGTGCGTCCCGGCAACTACATCACGCTGCCGAACCAGAACGTCGATACCGACGGCAACATCTCGGTGCCCTATGCCGGCGCGATCCGCGCCAAGAACCGCACGCCGACCGAAGTGCAGCGCTCGATCGTCGATGCGCTGAAGAACCGCGCGATCGAGCCGCAGGCCGTGGTCGCCCTGATCGAGCAGCGCACCTCGCTGATCTCTGTGCTCGGCGAGGTCAATTCGCCGAACCGCTTCCCCGCCAATGCCGCGGGTGAGCACGTGCTTGACGCCATCACGCGCGCCGGCGGCCCGAAAGGGCAGGGTTTTGACACATGGGTCATGCTCGAGCGTGACGGCAAGCGCACCACGGTGCCGTTCGGCCAGCTGGTCTACGAGCCCAAGAGCAACATCTACGCTCATCCCGGCGACACCATTTATGTCTACCGCGAGCCGCAGACCTTCGTCGCCTTCGGCGCGTCCGGCGCGCAGGGCCAGTTCAATTTCGAGGCCTGGCGCATCTCGCTCGCCGAAGCCGTCGCCAAGGCGGGCGGCCTGAACGACTCCTCGGCCGATCCGGCTTCGGTGTTCGTCTATCGCGGCGAACTGCCGGAAGTGGCGGCCAAGCTTGGCGTCGACGTCAGCAAATATTCAGGGCCGATCATCCCGGTCGTCTACAACATCAATTTCCGCGATCCGGCCGGCTATTTCCTGGCCACGCGTTTCCAGTTGCGCAACAAGGACGTGCTCTATGCGTCGAACGCGGCATCCGTCGAGGACGCCAAGGTGATGCAGCAGATCCGCCTCGTGACCGCAACGGCGAACGATCCGATCGTAGCCGCCTACAACGCAACCTTACTTCGTAATTCGATCAAGCTTGCGCCCTGATACTGGGGCGTGAGCCGGCACGGCCGGCTTCATGACACGCTTAAGATTAGCTTCCGGCTCAAGCGAGGCGACGGCGTTGCCGTGGCCGGTGCGCTGGTCATCGTGGCTGTTCTGCGCCGTCGTCGCTTTGGCGCCTCTGCCGCTCGGCTCGGTCGGTGCTGTTGCGCCCGCGATCTGGTCGATCCTGCTCGGGATTGCACTGCTCGGGGTGTTGCCGATGCGCCTGCGCGGCAGTCAGCTCATGATCCTCGCCGTGACGGCGCTGTTGACGGCGCTTGCCATGCTGGTGCTGCACGAGCAGTCGGCGCTCCACCCCTGGTCGGGTGTGGCGCCGAACGCGTTGTGGGCGGAGGCCGGCAAATTGCTGCCTGCCGAGTTGCCGCCGGCCGTGTCGATCGCGCGCGGTCAGCCGTTCTATTCGATCGGCGTCGGAATCGTTTGCCTGCTCAGCTTCGCCATCGGCGTCGTGCTCGGTGCCAACCGCGGACTGGCGCGCGGGTTGTTGCGGGCGGTGGCCGCGGCGGGCCTGGTCTATGCGATCTGCGGCATCATCACTTTCGTGATCGATCCCACCCGGATCTACCTGCTGCACGAGAAGCAGGCGCACCTGGCGTGGCTGACATCTCCCTTCGTCAATCGCAACACGGCCGGCATCTATTACGGTTGCTGTGCGCTAATCTGGCTGTTGTTCGGCTGCGAGCTGATCGAGCGGCATTGGCCGCCGCGCCGTGCCGGCCTGTCACGGCTGCTCGGGCGCCTCGATATGCCGGCGCGGCGCCGGCTCGCCGGCCATGCGTTCGGCTGGCTCACTTGCCTGCTGGCGATGTTTCTGACCGGCTCGCGCGGCGGCGTCGGGATCTCGTTGCTCGCCGCGGTCGCGGCTGCCGCGATCTTCTTTCGCAAACGGGTGCCGCGCCGCTACGGCATGATCGTGGCGCTCGGGGTCGGCAGCCTGGTCGCGCTGGCACTGCTGCAGCTTCTCGGCGGCGGCGTTGGCGCGCGCTTCAGCACGATGGGCCTGTCCGATGAGGGACGGTTCTCGACCTATCGCGCAACGTTGCGGATGATCTGGGATCACCCGTGGCTCGGCGATGGTTTCGGGACCTTCGAATTTGTTTATCCGGCCTATCGCACCGACGACATCTCGCTGCGCGGGACCTGGAACCGGGCACACAACAGCTGGCTCGAACTGGCGTCCGACGGCGGAATGTTAATGGCCGGCGCCGCCATGATCGCGCTGCTCGCGGCGTTCGTCGTGCTCGCGCATGGCGTGCGGACCCGTCGCCGCGACGTGATCGTGCCGCTCGCGGCGCTCTGCGCGTCGGTCGCCGGCGCACTCCATTCGATAATCGATTTCTCGCTCCAGATCACCGGCTATGCCGTTGTTATCGCGGCCTTGCTCGGGGCAGGCCTGTCGCAATCCTTCCGCTCCGGCCGGGGCGCCGGCGGTGGCGGCACCGACCGTGACGCCAGTGTTACGGTCGGGCGGCCGGTTAACGCTGATTTCGCGCGCCAACGCCCGGCCGCGGCCGGCGAGGCTATTTAATTGGCGCGATAACTCTGACTATGCTAACGAACTGTTAGTATTCGTTAGGGAGATAGCTGTGTTCACATTTGAGCGATCCGGCGGCTTTTCCGCCCCGCGCCTGGCGACGTTGGTGGTGATGTTGGTGCTCGCGACACCCGGTGGCGCGGCGCTGGCGGAGACACCTGGCGGGCTGATCCAGCTGTCCCAGGCGGTCACCAATTTCAAGGCCAATCCCGAGCAGCTGCTGACCCAGTATCCGAATGCAGGCGTGGAGTTGACCTCGCGGGCGCGCGACTTCGCCCTCAACGATCCGACATCGCTCGATCCACTGATTGCGCTGCTCGCCAAGGCAAGCAAGGACCAGAAGACGGCGATCGCCGCCGGTCTCGCCCAGGCCGCGCGCATCGTGGTGCGCAGCAACCAGCCCTACGCGACGCGCATCCAGCAGGCGATTGCCGACACCAAGGATCTCGACACCGTGATGGCGTTTGCTGCTGCATCGGGTGACAGCGGCACCGCGGCGACCGGCGCCGGCGGCGCGGGCAGCGCCGGCGCATCCGGCGGCCAGAGCAGCGCGCTGGGCGCCAGCGGCGCCGGCGGCGGCACGCTCGAGGCCATCGACGGCAACAGCGTGAACACCGGCATCTTCAGCTTCACCTCGTCGGTCAGCAGCTCGGGCAGCACGACGACCGGTACGGCCGCGGGCACCGGCACCACACTCATTTCAACAGTCACCCCCTGAGCGGACGTCCAATCGCCAATGGAGAACTTTCTGCAGCAACGCGCTTCGGTGTCGGCGGCGGGACGCTTCCCAGGATCATTGGAGGGCGCGAGGGCAGGATCCATCCTGCCGGCGCGACGATAGGACGAGATGCTTCAGCGCAACCAGATTTCGCCGTCTGTCGATCTGAGAAATCGTCCGGCTGAATTGCCGTCGCTGGCGGAAACCTTCGACGCCTTCGTCACCTATCTGCTCCGGCAATACTGGGTCATCCTCGGGACCGCCGCGCTCTGCCTGTTCGGCGGCATCTGCTACCTGGCGACGGCGGCGCCGAGCTATACGGCGCTTGCCACGATGATCATCGACACGCGCAAATTCCAGGCCTTCCAGCAGCAATCGCCGGTGAGCGAGGCCCCCGTCGATTCCGCCGCGGTCGAGAGCCAGGTCGAAATCCTGAAGTCGGAGAATGTGGCGCTCGCGGTGATCCGCGACCTCAAGCTCAACGAGGATCCGGAATTCGTCGGCTCCAGGGCCGGCGCGGTAGGAGCCGTGCTCGATTTCGTGTCCGGCCTGCTCGCCGGCGGGGCGCCGCCCACCGAATTCGACCGGACCCGGCGCGCGGTCCGCACGTTCCAGAAGCAGCTCGACGTCCGCCGCCGCGGCATGACCTATGTGATCGAGGTCAGCTTCCGTTCGCTCGATCCCGAGCGCGCGGCGCAGATCGCCAACGCCGTCGCCGACGCCTACATCGTCGACCAGCTCGATTCCAAATATCAGGCGACGCGCCGCGCTAGTGTCTGGCTGCAGGACCGCATCCAGGAGCTGCGCACGCAGGCATCCAACGCCGAGCGCGCGGTGCTCGACTACAAGAAGACCAACAACATCGTCACCTCCAGCGGCAAGCTGCTCAACGAGCAGCAGCTCGGCGAGCTCAACACCCAGCTGCTCCAGGTGAAGTCGCAGGTCACCGACGCCAAGGCCAAGCTCGACCGCATCGAGGCGGTGGTGAAGGGAGGCGTCCCCGATGCGACGGTGGCCGATACCCTGAACAACCAGGTCATCACCAAGCTGCGCTCGCAATATCTCGAGCTGGCCAACCGCGAGGCCGACTGGTCGTCGCGCTACGGCTACAATCACCTGGCCGCCGTCAACCTGCGCAACCAGATGCGCGAGATCCAGTCGTCGATCATCGATGAGCTGAAGCGGCTCGCCGAAAGCTACAAGAGCGACTATGCGATCGCCCTGCAGCGCCAGAACGAGATCGAGCGCGCCGTGAACGACTCGGTGTCGCAGTCGCAGTCGACCAACCAGGCGCAGGTCACGCTGCGTGAGCTCGAGAGCTCGGCGCAGACCTATCGCTCGCTCTACGACAATTTCCTGCAACGCTACATGGAAAACGTGCAGCAGCAGTCGTTCCCGGTCAGCGAGGCGCGGGTGATCACCCGCGCCTCGCGTCCGCTCAGCAAGAGCCATCCGCAGACCTTGGTCGTGCTCGCGCTCTCGGCGCTCGGCGGCCTGATCGCCGGGCTCGGGCTCGGCGTGTTGCGCGACCTCTATGACCGGGTGTTCCGCACCGCTGAAATGGTCGAGACGATCCTCGATGCCGACTGCGTCGCCATCGTTCCCCGCGTCTCGCCGGGCCAGATCAAGGCGCCGGTCGCCGGTCGTCCGAATCTGCCGATCGGTCCGCGCACGATCCGGCGCGGCGACGAGCCGGTGCTGTGGGCGGCGATCGATTCGCCATTCTCGCGATTTTCGGAAGCGATCCGCTCGATCAAGGTCAATGCCGACCTCAACGTCACCAAGCCGTCGAAGATCCTCGGGCTGACCTCGGCGCTGCCCAACGAGGGCAAGTCGACGCTGGCCTTCGTATTTGCGCAACTTGTTGCCCAGAGCGGGGCCCGCGTGCTCCTGATCGATTGCGATCTGCGCAATCCCTCGCTCAGCCGCAAGGTCGCCGCGACTGCCGAGCGCGGCATCCTCGACGTGTTGTCGAACAATGCGACCTTGCAGGACACGCTCTGGCGCGATCCTGAGACCGGCCTCGCCTTCCTGCCTGGCGCCACGCGATCGCGCATCGCGCATTCGCACGACGTGCTGGCCTCCGATCAGATGAGGGATTTCATCGACGGGGCCCGCAGCCATTATGACTATGTGATCGTCGATTTTCCGCCGCTCACGCCGGTGGTCGATGTCCGCATCACCGCCCACTTCGTCGATTCCTTCGTCTTCATCGTGGAATGGGGCAAGACCCAGGTGCAGGTGGTCGAGCGCGCGCTGCGCAGTGCGCGAGCGGTCAACGAGAACCTGCTCGGCGTCGTGCTCAATAAGGCCGATATTGCCGCGATGAGCCGCTATAGCGGCTATGGCGGCAAGAACTACTATTACAACTCGCACTATGGGCGATATGGCTACACCGAGTGAGACGCACGGCGGGATGCCCGGGCGCGCAGCCGCCTGGCTTGCGCGCGGCTTCCTTGCCGCGGTCGCATGCTCGTCCGTCGCCTGGGGCACGACCACTTTGCCGGCCTTTGTCGACCAGACCCGGCTCGACGGCGCAAAGGACCTGATCCTTCGCAACGTGCCGGTCAGCGACGCCGAGCTCGATGACCTCGGTCTGTTGCTGTCGCGCGCCGTGGCGGAGAAGGATTGCATGCCGGCCATCGATCGCAGCGCGGCGGTGATCCGGCTGCGGCGCGCCGAGAACGCGCTTGCATCCGGCGATCGAGTGGATGACCGGATGGGCGAACTCGACGCGGCCGTCCGCAAATCGCTCGGCTGCGCGCCGGCCGATCCCCATCTCTGGCTCGTGCTGTTCTGGCTTCGCAATATACGGCAGGGCTTGAGCGACGCCAATTTCGATTTGCTGCGGATGTCGTACCGGCTCGGACCCAATGAGGGCTGGATCGTGGTCAAGCGCAGCGCGATGGCGCTCGCAATGTTCGACGCGCTGCCGCCTGACCTTTCGTCCGACGTGATTGCCGAGTTCGCGCGTCTTGTGAAGACCGAACTGTACACCGAGGCAATCGATCTCCTGAAGGGACCGGGCTGGGCGCACCGCGACACGCTGCTGGCCGGCCTTGCAGCTGTCCCGCAACGGAACGTCGACATCCTGACCCGCGCCATGGCCGACATTGGATACGATCTCGATCGCCGCTCGCCGGCGGAACGGCGCAATTGGGAGCGCAAATCATACGACCGCCTCGACGAGCTTGCCCGAATGCCGCCGGAGGCGAGCGCTAAGCCATGACGATGGAATTTTGCATCGGACAGCACAACGCGCATTATGAGGGCGTCTATTCGGCGCAGGAGCGCGACTGGCGCCGCGTCTGCGCGGTCGACAAGGCGGATCATATCGCGGGCTTGCTCGGCGCAGCCGCCGCGAAGGTCGGCAATGTGCTCGAGGTCGGCTGCGGCACCGGCGCCGTGCTGGCGCGGCTGTCGGCGATCGGCATCGGCCGCGACTTCACCGGCATCGACGTGATCGATCCCGCGACCAATCTGGAGATCGACGGCGCCGCTTCAGCCCCGTTCCGCTGGTCCAGCTATGACGGCGCGACGATCCCGTTCGCCGATGGATCGTTCGACCTCGTCTATGCCAGCCACGTCCTGGAGCACGTGCCCGAACCGCGCGCATTCCTGCACGAGCTCACCCGGGTCGCGCGGACCTTCGTCTATGTCGAGGTGCCGTGCGAGCTGCACGCGCGGACCAATCGCCGGGCGTTGCAATCGACGCTCGACATCGGCCATATCAATTTCTACACGCCCGACACGTTCCGCCTGGTGCTGGAGACCGCAGGGCTCCACGTCACTGGCTTCGGCACCTATGACCACAGCCTGCCGGTTCACGCCTTCCACTCGTCGCGGGTGAGGGGGCTTGCCAAAAGCATTGTGCGGAAGTCGCTGTTGTCGGTCGGTCCGGCGTTCGCGACCAGGCTTGCGACTTATCATTGCGGGGCGCTCTCCCGGCGTGACGAGGCGCAGGCGCTGCCGCGGGACCGGTAAGCCATGGCGCCGCGCGTGGTCGTCTTCAACAACATGATCACACCCTACACCAACCGTCTCTACAACGAGCTGGCCAGCCGCGGGCTGGATCTCGCCGTGCTGTCCTGTACACAGCAGGAGGCCGATCGCTCCTGGGCCGGCTCGTTCACGCCGCGCTACATCACGCGCACGGTGCCGGGTGTATCGATTCCGCTGTCGCGGTCGCGTCACACCCACGTCAATATCGGGATCGGGCGCGCCTTGAACGCGCTCGCGCCCGACCTGCTGTTCGTCAACGGTCTTTATCCCTCGATGTTGGCCGGCGCGGCATGGGCGCGCGCCAACGGCAAGGCGCTCGCGCTGACGATCGACGGCTGGCGCGAGACGATGCCCGACACCGCCTATCACCGCCTGGCGCGGCCCTGGCTGCTGCGCCAGTGCGACGCAGTGGTGTGTTGCAGCGACAAGGGCAGGGCGTATTTCCGCGGCGAGGGCGTTCGCGCCGACGATCTGTTCGTGGTGCCGTTGGTGCCGGCATGGGATCCGCCGGCGGTTGTGCCGGCATTCGACGACCGTCCATTTCATCTGCTCTGGTGCGCCCGCCTCAATGACAACGCCAAGAATGCGATCTTCTTCGAGAACGTCGCGATCGCGCTTGGCCGGTTCGTGCCCGGGCTGAAGGTGCGTGTGGTCGGGTCCGGCGCCGCCGAACGGCGCATGCTGGCACGGCTCGGCGGTGCCGGCATCGATGTCAGCCACGACAGCTACCTGCCATGGCAGGCGATATCGGAGGTCTTTCTGCAGTCGCGGCTGCTGCTGCTGCCTTCACTGCTGGAACCGTGGGGCCTGGTGTGCAACGAGGCCCTGCAGTGTGGGGTTCCGTGCCTGGTATCGCCCCATGTCGGGGCAGGCGGCGAGTTGGTCCGCGACCGAGATAACGGCTATGTTTGCGCGCTCGATGAACAGGTTTGGGTCGACGCGGCGCGCAGCTTGCTCGAACATCCCGCGCGCTGGGAGGCGATGTCGCGGCAGGCCCGGCAGAGCGTGCGACGCGATGCGCTTGCCGACGCCGCGGCGCGTTTTGCGGCCGCGGTCGATCATCTCTTGAGGGCTCCGGCCCGGCAGGAGGCCGTGCAATGATCGGCAGATGGTGGCTGCGAACCGATGTCTTTCTGCACGCCTATCTGGTGATGGTGCTCGGCTGCATCTATTTCCTGTTCAATTTCATCGAGGGCATCTCGTTCGCGGAAAGGGCCGGGGAATCCACGCTGTTCCGCGGCGCCTGGCTGCTGCTCTACATCCTCCTGGTGCTGCACATAGCAATCGATCGGAAGCGCTTCGGCCTGCTGATGCTGCAGTCGCATCTCTATCTGACGTTCATCGCCTTCGCCCTGGTATCACTGGCGCTGAGCACGGACCCCGCCGGCTCGTCGATCAAGTTCGCGATGTATCTGTTGACCACGATGTTCTCGGCATGGGTCGTGATCAGCTGCCCGGTCGATCGTCTCGTCGATACGCTGTTCCGGATCGGGATCGCGGTGCTGATCGTTCACGTCCTGCTCTTTCCGGTGATCGGCTCGCAATGGGATTACGACCCGCTGCACCGGCCGACGGTGCTCGGAACCCAGGCCTATGCCGGCGTGTTCGGTCACAAGAACCTCGCGGGCGCCTTTTTCGGCCTCATGGTGCTGATCTGCTTCGTGCGCATGCTGGCAGGGCCGCGGCGGCAATTCGGCTGGACGCTGCTGCTGATGGGATGTCATTTTTTCGCGCTCGCTGCGGCCGGCGCCGCAGGACCGCTGATCAGCATGTTGACGGCGCTTGCCGTAACCTTCGGGCTTCTGTTGGTGGTGCTCGGGCACAGGGGGGCTGCCTCGATCTATTGGCTCGGCCTCGCCTTTGTTGCGCTTGTCGTGTTCGCCGTGCCGAGCGACGAGTTGTATGGGCTGGTCGGCCGCAGCGGAAACCTGACCGGCCGCTCGTTCCTCTGGTCGGTCTGGCCACACTTCTTCTGGCAGCACCCCTGGCTCGGCTACGGGTTTTCGGGATTCTTCAACGAACTGCCGAGCTCGCCGGTGAACGAGCTGACGAGCATGGCGCCGTGGAATACAGAGTTCGGCTCGTTCGAGAATTCCTATCTCGACGCCTTTCTCCAGTTCGGCCTGCTCGGCGGTGCGTTCTATATGCTGCTGCTGGCGCGCGCGTTGTGGAACACGATCGTCTTTGCGTTCGAGCGGACAGGGATGTACTGGCTGGCACCATTCGCGATGCTGCTGTTCGTCGTGATCGCGTCGGCCAATGACTCCAGCCAGTTGCTGCACAACTATTTCGGCTGTGTGCTGGTGTTCTGGTGCTATTTCGGCCCGGAGGCCAGGTTGCAAATGGTGCCGCGGCGGACATTCAACAGATTGCGGGTGAGTGAGGCGTGAGTGCGTTGACCGACAGGCTGGACCGGGTGGCGGCTCAGACCCGGGTCCCCGGTGCCGTGAGCGGGTTGCTCCGCCGGCTGCGGCGGGCCGGGGGCAATGTCGCGCTCGGCCTGATCGATCAGGCGCTGCTGAGCGGCTCGGCGTTCGTGCTGACGATCGTGCTCGCGAATGTGCTCGACATCAATTCGTTCGGCAGGTTCAGCGTCGCCTGGTCGCTCTCGATCCTGATTGAGGCAGTGTTCCTGCGCGGCTTGTTCGACGACGGGCTGCCGGCGGCTGCGCACCGCATCCCGAAATCGATATGGCCGCAGCTGCGGCTCGGCCTCTATCTGGCGTCGTTGCTCGTCTCGGGTGCGCTCGGCCTGTTGCTGGTGGGTGCGGGCCTTGTGATCACAACCGTCGGCGGGGACACCGGCGGGCTCGTGATCGTAACCGGGCTTGCGATCCCGGCGGTTCGCCTGCAGAGCATGTTCCGCCGGATTTGCTATCTCGACGGCAGACTGCCGCGTGCGCTGGCGTCCTCGCTGACCTATTGCGTGGCGCTGGTCGTCTCGGCCGGGCTGATGATCGCACTCAAGCTCACCGGCGCCGCCGCGGCGATGGCGTGTATCGCGATCTCGGCCGCGCTCGCCGGCGGCCTGCTGCTGGCCCACACCAGCGAGCTGGCCTGGCCGCAAGCCAGAATCTTCCGCGGCTCGCTGCGGCGGCTGTTTCGGAACGGGCGCTGGTTCGTCGCGACCTCGCTCACCTACTGGATCGGCAGCATCGGGCTGATCCCGGTCTGCGGCTTCCTGATTGGGCTGGACGCGAGCGCGTCGCTGCGGATCCTGCTGTTGGTGTTCGCACCGCTCAGCCAGTTCTGCGCGACGATGTTCTCGGTTCGCCTCCCGGAAATCGCGGCCGAACTGCGCGCCGGCCGGCGCAGCGCAGTCGCCGCTGCCGCGCGCGAGAATGCCCTGCTGCTTGGGTCGATCGCCGCCGCCTATGGCACGGTGGTCGTGCTGCTCGGCCAGCGCATTCTGGCGCTTGTCATCCACGGACAGAGCTATGAGATCGGCACCGGCAGCCTCGCCTTGATGGGAGCTGCGATGGCGCTCGACGCGGTGTGGCTCGGCCTCGCTCTGCCGCTGTTTGCGACCGGCAAGCCGCAGCGATTCATGCTGAGCCGGATTGCCGGCCTCGTCGCGCTGTGCTGCGTCCTGCCGTTCGCGGCGGAGGCCTGGCAGGTGATGGGCGCGGTTGCGGCGATGGTGGCCTCCAGCGCGGCGTCGGTGATCACGGTCGTGCTGACCAATTCGGCGCGGGAGCGGACATGACCGGCGACGCGCGCGGCGGCTCGCTCGAAAAGCTGCATATCGGCGCCTTCAATTGCGGCATCGACGGCTGGATCAATACCGACATCACGATGCACCTGTGGATCGCGCGGGTGCCGTTCGCGGCGAAAGCGCTGCATCTCGCTGGCGTGCTGAGCGATGCCCGCTATGCCGAGCATCGCCAGGGCAAGTTTGCCGGGCTGCGCCACATGAACCTGACGAGGCCGCTGCCGTTCGCGGATCGCAGCCTCTCGGCGGTATTCAGCGCGCATGTCTTCGAACACCTGTTTCCCGACGAGGTCGAGCGGCTGGCGCGCGAGATCGCGCGGGTGCTGGCGCCTGGCGGGGTGTGCCGGATCGTCGTCCCCGACATGGAGCGGATCGTCGCGCTCTACGATCCGGCGGCGCCGCAGGCTTTCCTCAGGAGCGTGTTCGAGATCGATCGCCGCAAGGAGGCCGCCTTCGCGCATCACTGGGGCTTTACCCGCGCCTCGCTCGCCGCGCTGTTCCGCGACGCCGGCTGTTCGGAAACCCACACCCGTGCCTATCGCGAGGGCGTCTGTCCCGACATCGACCGGCTCGACAACCGGCCGGACGAGTCGATCTTCTTCGAGGCCATCAAGTGAGCGTGGCAGGAAAATCGATGCATCGTAGCGTGAGGGATCGCGCATGCCGTGCTAGACCGGACCGACCGGTAGCAGGAGACTGACCTTGCTGGGTGCGATTCAAGCCCGATTTTCCAATGCAGCGCGCCAGCGGCGCGGCGAATTCCTCGTCCGCACCGTGAACCTGCCGCTCGATGCGAAAATCCTCGATCTCGGCGGCGGTACCGGCCGGCACATTCGCGCGATCCTGCCGCGCCATACCGACATCACGGTTTGCGACATATCGGCCGACGATCTGAAGGCCGCGCGCGAGCGCTTCGGATTCAAGACGGTCCTGCTGCGGGAGACCGAGCGCCTGCCGTTCGACGATCAGGCGTTCGACTTCTGCTTCTGCTCGTCGGTGATCGAGCATGTCACCGGGCCGAAGCAGGATGTCGTGACGATCGAGGACGAAGCGGCGTTTCAGAGCATCGCGCGCGAGCATCAGAACCGTTTTGCGGGCGAGATCTCGCGGGTCGCGAAGTCCTTCTACGTGCAGACGCCGTACCGGTACTTTCCGATCGAAAGCCATACCTGGCTGCCGGGCATCATCGTCCTGCTGCCGAGGCGGCTGCAGATCGCGCTGATCAGTATATTCAACCGCTTTTGGTTCAAGCGCACCGCGCCCGACTGGCACCTGTTCGACTGGCGCGAGATGACCGAAACGTTTCCGGACGCGAAGATCTATCGCGAACGCTATCTCGGCATGACCAAATCGCTGATGGCGATCAAGGCCTGAGGCAGCTATCCGCCTGCCAGGTCAATCGTCGCGCCGGGCCAGGACGTTGATCAGCGTGCCCACTGCGGGCTGGCGATCGAGCACCGGCGGGAGCGGGGAGCCGGCAAAGCTGCTCCCCAGCATCGTGAGGCCATGTTGTCGCAGCAGATCCTGCATGGCCGCCGGCGAGGTGTCGAATTTGGAGAACGCGAGATAGCGAAACAGCGGCCGCGCCGACACGCGTGAAGAGGCCGCATGCGCGAGCTTGTAGCTCCGGCGCAGCAGCGATCCGCGGTTGGGGATGGAGAGCAGCAAAAGCCCGCGAGGCCTGAGCACGCGATGCATCTCGGCGAGGCACTGCGCCGCGTCGGGAACATATTCCAGCACGCTCGCGCACAGCGCGCCGTCGAAGGATCGATCGGGAAACGGCAGGCTTGCGATGGTCGGGATCTGCTGAAATGTGAGCCGCGCGGCGAGCGCGCCGTCGGCGCCGCGGCCGCGAGCCGCCGCAATCATCTCCGATGAGGCGTCGACGCCGGTGACGTCGCAGCCGCGTGCGGCGAGCAGGCGGGACAGCGTTCCGGTGCCGCAACCGGCGTCGAGCCAGCGCTGCCCATTGAGGTCCGCGTTCCCGAGCAGGCCGAACATCGCGGCCGTCCGCGCCTTGAAGGTGCGGCTCTGATGCAGCGTCTCCCATCCCGACGAAATCTCGTCGTGAAAGCGGATTTCGGGTCGCTCGCGGGTCTGGCCCATGGTGGCCATGATATTCCCTACCAGTGAAAGCCGCTCACTTTGGCGCGCACCTGCTCGGGCAATCCGATCTCCGACAGTTCGAGCACGACCTGGTCGGGACGGGTCGCCGTCAGCGCCGCAACGAAGCGCGGATCCGCCGTCGTCAGCACAATAATGTCGGCCCACTCGATGGTTGCCGTCACGTCGTCGTTCAACAAGCCGACCAGCTCCGGATTGCGCATCAGGAAATCCCGGTTGGCGCCGATCAGTTGCGAGAGCTGCACATTGGGGTCGTAGATCCGGATGTCGCGCCGCTCGCCGCGCAGGCTCTTCACCAGCCTCACGAAGGGACTGTCGCGGACGTCGTCGGTGCCGGCCTTGAAGCTGATGCCGAGGAACGCGATGCGGCGGCCCTCATGCGACAGGATCCAGTCGGCGCCGCGCGACATGATCATGTCATTGCTCGGCAGGATGCTCTCGAGCACCGGCGTCGACAGTCCGCGGCTGTGTGCAAGGTGCTTCAGCGCCTTGACGTCCTTGGGCAGGCAGGAGCCGCCGAACGCAAAGCCTGGCCGCAAATAGGCCGGCGAGATGTTGAGCCTTGTGTCCTGCATGAAGATGTTCATGACGTCGCGCCCGTCGATGCCGAGCGTCTTCGCAATCGTGCCGATCTCGTTGGCAAAGCTGACCTTGAGCGCATGCCAGCTGTTGTCGACATATTTCACCAGTTCCGCGGTCTCGACCGGCGGCGTGATCTTGGCGCCCGGCAGGTCCTTGTAGAGCGCCATGACGCGGTCGGCGGTTTCCTGATTGAAAGCGCCGACCACGGTCTTGGACGGCGCGTTGAAATCCGCAATCGCGCTGCCCTCGCGCAGGAACTCGGGATTGAACGCAAGGTCGAAATCGCGTCCGATCCTGTTGCCGGAGGCTTCCTCGATCAGCGGCCCGACGGTGCCGCGGGTGGTGCCAGGCAGCACGGTGGAGCGGATCGTCACGGTGTGCGGCGCGTTCTTGGCGCGCAGTCCGCGGCCGATCTCGATCGCGACCTGTCGGATCGCGGTCAGGTCGAGGTTGCCGTTGCCGGACGAGGGCGTGCCGACGCAGACCATCGATATGTCGCTGTTGACGATCGCTTCGGTGGCGTCGGTGGTCGCGGTCAGCTGACCGGTTGCCACCGCGCGCGCCACCTTGTCCGAGATGCCCGGCTCGACGACCGGCGACCTGCCTCCGCGGATCAGGTCGACCTTCGCAACGCTCTTGTCGACGCCTATGATCTGGTGGCCGAGTTCGGTGAAGCAGGCGGCGCACACCGTTCCGACATAGCCGAGGCCGAAAATGCTGACGTTCATGCTTCGACCTTCAACAATCCAGGACGTGCGCGTGGCCGCAGCCGCGTCGCGTTTGACGTGAGTGAGGCGGCTGCGCGTTCAAGACGATACCCGCCCGGCGGCTGCGTTCGCGCTGGAAGTTTGCGAGGTCGGCCGCTCGGCGGGGGCATGCGCGCGCGGTGCACGGCTTTGTACGGGGACCTTCCCGGCGAACAACGCCTCATAGGCCGCGAGCAGCTTCGGCTCCTCATGCGTCCACGACAGCGCGCGCTCGACGCGGTTACGGCCAAATGCCCCCATCGTCTGCCGCAATGCCGGATCGTCGATCAACGTAATGATCTTGCTGGCGAAATCTCTCCGGTCGTTCTTCGCAGCATAGAGCGAGGCGTCGAGTGCCGAGCGGCGGCCTTCGCGAACGTCGAACTGAACGATCGGCCGTCCGAGCGCCATGTACTCCATGATCTTGTTCATGGTGGAGATGTCGTTCATCGGCGTGACGCGGTCCGGATTGACGCAGACGTCAGCGGTCGAGAGCATCGTGAACAGCGCGTCATCCGCGATGGCGCCGGTGAAGTTCACGTAGTCGGAGAGCTGCATCTCCTCGCAGAGCTTGACCACCGCATTCCACTCCGGCCCGGTGCCGGCGATGTTGAACTGGATGTCGGTGCGGCCGAGATCGTGCACGATGTGGCCGATCGACTGCAGCAAGAGATCGATGCCTTCCGACTGGCCGATCACGCCGACATAGCCGACGCTGTAGCGCCGGCCACGGCGCCAGGCCGGATCGGCCGGCCGCGAGCGCACCCGGTCGAGATTAGGGCCGGATCGCACCACGAAAACCCGGTTGGCCGGCATGCCGCCGCGCGTGATCGCGATCTCGCGATAGGATTCGTTGGTCGCGATCGAGATGCTCGCCGTCTTGAAGGTGAGATATTCGACCAGCCGCAGCAGCTGCCAGAACAAGTCCTTGCGGCCGAATTTTGCTTCGTAGAGCTCGGGATTGACGTCGTGATGATCGAACACGAAGCGCTTGCCGCCGAGTTTGAACAACAGGCCGATCAGGAAGATGAGGTCGGGCGGATTGCAGCCCTGGATCACGTCGAAGCCGTGCTTCCACGCCACCTTGATCGCGAGCAGCGTTTCCCAGAACAGCGCAACCGGATATTCGATCAGGTAGGCGGCGATCCCGCGCGCTTCCACCGGCATCGGATGGCGATAAATGTGAATGCCCTCGAGGCATTCGTAGGACTCGTCATGACCCCGCCCCTTCGGGCAGATCACAGAAACTTCATAGCCCGCCTTGCGCAGCGACGTTGCTTCGCACCACACCCTGCGATCGAAAGGAACCGGAAGGTTCTCGACGATGAACAGGATCCGCCGCGGTGATGGTTCAGCTCTCGACATCTGAGATGATCTATACCATTGACCTAACAACATCACAATCCGACTAACATCGGCATTAACATGCGCGGCTTCCACTATGCAATCCCGGCACCGATGTGACGGCGACGAGACAGGGACATGGCAGGCAGAGTGAGGGATTGGGGCCAAAGGGCATTGATTGCGCTGGTTTTGAGCGCGCTGCTGCCGCTGGCCTACAAATGGCCGCTGCAGTGGAATGGTTCGACGTCAAGCGATGCGCTGAGTGCGAGCCGCGTGAACGCGGTGATCCCGCCGACGCTTTTCGGCATGACCATCAATGCGATCGGACAGTCGCAGCCAAAGTCGCAGCCCTGGCCGGAGCTCAAATTCGACGGCGTTCGGCTATGGGGCGCGATCTACTGGGCACAGATCAATCCGGCGCCCGGCATCTACAATTGGGCGCGCTTCGACGCCATCCTGGCGGCGGCCGAGCGAGAACACGTCGAGATCGTTCTCAATCTCGCCTATACGCCGCGCTGGGCCGCGTCGGTGAAGGATGCGCCGCCGGCGTTCACGCCCGGCGCCAGCTCACCGCCGGCCGATCTCGCGTCATGGGATGACTGGGTCCGTGCGGCTGTCACGCGCGCCGCCGGCCGCATCAAATACTGGGAAATCTGGAACGAGCCCGAGGATCCCAAATATTACTCGGGCGATATCGCAACTATGGTCCAGCTGCAGAAGCGGGCCTACGAGATCATTAAAGCCAGCGATCCCACCTTGACCGTGCTGACACCGCCGTCCAACGGCACGCCGGACGGATATCGCTGGCAACAGGCCTTCATGGCGCGAGGCGGCGGACAATATGCCGATGTGTTCGCCTTTCACGGCTATACGAGCGAACCCGAGGCGGTGATTGGAATCATTGCGCGCTTCAGGAAAATCCTTGCCGCGCACGACCTGTCCGCGAGGCCGATCTGGGACACCGAGGCCGGCTGGTCGTCCTATGAGGACAATCCAGACGGGTGTCTGGCACGCGCCTACATCCTGAAATGGATCAGCGGCGTCGACCGGTTCTATTGGTACGAGTTTGCCGGAGGCGGCAGCGACTTTGGAAAATTATGGGACCCGGCGCGCGGGCTGCTTCCGAGCGGAATTGCCTACCGCACGATCCAGTCCTGGCTGGTCGGTGCAAGTGTCGTGGCCGCAGGCAGGACGTCGCCGACGACCTGGCGCGTCGAGCTTCGCATGCCGGATGGCCGTAACGGCTTGATCCTCTGGACCACTAAGGGCCGGTCCGTTTACCGGGTCGACCCGCGTTTCAGCCTTTACCAGGGCCTCGACGGTGGCGAAGGGCCTGTCGTCAACGGCGAGGTCGAGATCTCGCCAAAACCGGTCCTGTTGCTGGAATGATAACAATGTTAAGTCCCCGGCAATGAGACAATTATGACGATGTTGTTGGCTTCATTGCGGGCGTTGGGCGCGATACAAGGAGCGCTGTTAACTTGAGGCGATTGACCGACTGTGAAGCAGATCGCGCAAAACTATAAGAGCGGCGAGCTCAAGCTGATCGATGTGCCGGCGCCGCGCTGCCGCCCCGGCGGGGTTTTGGTGCGCACGGCGTTTTCCGCGGTGTCGACCGGCACCGAGATGATGAAGTTCACCGAAGGCCGCCTGTCGCTGCTCGGCAAGGCGCGCGCGCGACCTGACCAGGTTGCCAAGGTGGTGCGCTCGGTCCGTCAGCAGGGGTTGGCTGCGACCTATCAGAAGGTGATGAACCGCCTCGATTCCTACACGCCGCTCGGCTACTCGCTGTCGGGCACCGTCGTGGAAGTGGGCGAGGGCGTCGGCGGCTTCTCGGTCGGACAGCGTGTCTGCTGCGGCGGCAATCAATATGCAACCCACGCCGAATATAATTGGGTGCCGGTGAACCTCTGCGTGCCGCTGCCGGACAGCGCTGCGCTCGACCAGGCCGCATTCACCACGATCGCCTCGATCGCGCTGCAGGCGATGCGCCAGTCGGAGATCCGTTTCGGCGAGACCGCCTGCGTGATCGGCCTTGGCCTGATCGGGCAGATCATGGTGCGGCTGCTGCGCAGCGCCGGTGTCGTGGTCGCCGGGCTCGACAGGCTGGAGGCGCGATGCCGCCAGGCGGAGACTGCGGGCGCCGCGGTCTGTGCCGTCGCATCGGATGATGCCGCGGCCGAATTCCGCGCCCGGATCGACCAGCTGACCGCGGGCAACGGCGTCGATTGCGTGTTCATCACCGCAGGCAGCGACGATCCCGATCTCGCATCGCGTTCGGCGGCACTGCTGCGCGACCGCGGCCGTATTGTCGATATCGGCAAATGCACGTTGAACCTGCCGTGGAACGAATTCTACGACAAGGAGCTCGACGTGCGCTTCTCGCGCTCCTACGGCCCCGGCCGCTACGATCCGCTCTATGAGGAGGGCGGCATCGATTATCCGATCGGTCATGTGCGCTGGACCGAGAAGCGCAATATGGAAGCGATCGTCGCGCTGCTCGCCGACGGGCGGCTCGATTTTTCCTCGCTGATTTCCGAAATGGTGCCGCTGGAGCAGGCGACGTCGGCGTTCGAGCGCATGAGCCGTGGCGAGGTCGGTCTCGGCATGGTGTTCGCCTATCCGGACGCCGCTCCCCGCGCGATGCAGATGACCTATCGTCCGGCGGTTGCCCTGCGCAGCGGCCGGGTGCGGCTCGGCGTCATCGGCGCCGGCAATTATGCCTCCAGCATGCTGTTGCCGCAGCTTGCGAGCAACCAGCGCGTCGATCTTGTCGAGGTCGCCACCAATACGGGCCTGAGCGGTGCCACGGCGGTCCGCAAGTTCGGCTTCGCGCGTGCCTCGACGGATGCGGCCTCGGTGCTCGGCGCCGACGACATCGATGCCGTGCTGATCGCAACGCGCCATGCCTCCCATGCCGACCTCGCGACGCAGGCGCTGCGCGCCGGCAAGGCGGTGTTTGTCGAAAAGCCCTTGGCGATCGATACAAGCTCGCTCGATCGATTGGAGCAGGTGATCCGGGAAACCGGCAACAACCGCCTGATGGTCGGCTTCAACCGCCGCTTTTCGCCGCTGCTGCAGGGCATGCGCGCGGCGTTCGCGCCGGCAGGACCGCAGACCCTGCAATATCGCGTCATCGCCGGGCCGCTGGAGAAATCGTCCTGGTATCTGCAGGCCGAGAGCGAGGGCAGCCGCTTCGTCGGCGAGGGCGGCCATTTCATCGACGTGTTGTGCTGGTGGCTCGGCGCCGAACCGGTGCGTGTCTCCGCGAGCACGGCGGGCAAGGACGTCGACAATCTCGTCGCCACCTTCGATTTTGCCGACGGTTCGGTCGCGAGTCTCAGCTATCTCACCGGCGGCGATCCGCGGGTGTCGAAGGAAGCGCTCGAGATATCGGCAAGCACGGGTTTTGCCGCCTTCGACAATTTCTCGGGCTTCGAGGTCTGGCACGCCGGACAGCGCACGGCGAAGACGGCGCGGCTCGACAAGGGCCAGCGGCCGATGCTGGATGCCTTCATCGCAGCGGTCGCATCGGGAGCCGCGATGCCGATTGCGCTCGACGGGCTGCTGGCGACCACGCGCGCAACGCTTGCCGTGCAGGAAAGCGCGGCCGCCGGGATGCCGATCGATCTGACGGCCGGCGCGGCAGAGCAGGGCGTCGCGCACGCCTCGACGGCGTGAGATGAATCCGGCCTGGTATCTGCGCAGGCTGCAGCGCATGGAGCCGTCCGAGCTTGCGGGGCGGGTGAACGACCAGGTGCTGCATCTGCTCTGGCGGATCACTCCGCCGGATATCGCGCGGCGCGCCGGCGCCAGGCTCGCTCCCGGACCGCGGCAGCCGCGCCTGAAGCTGCTGCCTTCGCGGGCCAGCGCTCCGCAACAGGCCGCCGAACCGCTGATCCAGAGCGCCGACCGGATTCTCGCAGGGCACTGGCGGATTTTCGCCAGGGATCATGGGGCCCTCGGCGAACGGCCCGACTGGTTCGTCGATATCAGAAGCGGCAAGCGGGCGCCGGCCGGTGTGCACGCATTCGCGGTTCCCTATCGTGACGAAACCGCGGTCGGAAACATCAAATACATCTGGGAGCCGTCGCGTCATCACCATCTCACGGTGCTCGCGGCCGCGTATTACCTGAGCTCCGACGAGCGCTACGCCGTGCGCGCGGCCGAGCATCTGGTGAGCTGGTGGCGCGAAAATCCGTTCCCGCGCGGCCCGCACTGGATCAGCGGCATCGAGCTTGGCGTGCGGCTGATCTCGTGGGCCTGGGTGCGCCAGCTGCTGCAGAACTGGCCCGGCGCTGCCGCGCTGTTCGAGGACAACGATCTGTTCCTGACGCAGCTCTATGCGCATCAATACTGGCTGTCGCAGTTCCCAAGCCGAGGCTCCTCGGCCAACAACCACCTCATCGCGGAGGCTGCCGGGCAGTTCGTGGCGGCGTGCGTGTTTCCGTTCTTCCAGGACAGTGCGCGATGGCGCGAGCAATCGGCCGCCACACTGGCACACGAAGCCATTGCTCAGACGCTTGCCTGCGGCAGCAACAGCGAGCTCGCGACCGACTATCATGGCTTTGTTCTCGAACTGCTGCTGGCGGCGGCAGTGCAGGGCGAGTCCTCCGGACATCCGCTTGGCGATGCGGTGTGGACCACGATGTGCCGCATGAGCGATGTCATTGCCGCGATGCTGGACGATCGCGGTCATCCGCCGCGGCAGGGCGATGGCGACGACGGCATCGGCCTGCTGCTCGACGATCACGCCGGCAATCGCTGGCTCGGCTTGCTAGCCAGCGGCGCGCGCCTGTTCGGCGCTCTGCCATGGTGGCCCACATCGCCGGAGCCAGATCTACGTAGCTTTGTGCTCACCGACGGCATCGAGGCCCGTGCGATCGCCGGGCGGCCCACGCGCCGCCCGCATCTGCTTGAAGGGGCGGGACAGACCTTTCTGATCGATTCCGACCGCGCGGTGTGGTGCCGTTGTGACCACGGCCCGCATGGCTTCGGCCGCATTGCCGCCCACGCCCATGCGGACGCGTTGTCGCTCGAATGCAGGATCGGCGGTGTGGAGATCCTCGCCGACCCCGGCACCTATTGCTACCATGGCGATCCGCGATGGCGGGCCTACTTCCGCTCCACGCTGGCGCACAACACGCTGTGCCTGTTCGCGCGCGACCAGTCGGTGTCGGGCGGGCCGTTTCTCTGGACAAGGCATGCGCAGAGCCGGCTTGTCGCGGCAAGCGGCCTGGACGATCGCGATGCGGATGCGAGCTGGGTCGCGGAGCATTCTGGATATCGCGACGAAGCGGGTGTCGTGCATCGCCGCTCGGTGCAATTGCAGCGTCAGGCGGCGCGGCTCGTCGTTACCGATACCGTGCTTGCTGATGAAGGGCTTGCGGTCCCGGCGAGCCTCAGCTGGCATCTCGGTCCCGGCGTCGAATGCAGGCTCGAAGGGTACAGGGCGCAGCTCGCATGGCCGGGCGGGCGCGGCGAGCTCGATCTGCCGGCGGCCCTCAGCTGGATGCCGTATCGGGGTGACGAGACCATGCCGGCCGGCTGGTATTCGCCGTCCTTCGATCTCAAACTGCCGGCGACGACCTTGATCGGCTCCGGTACGCTCGCGGGCGGGCAAAACCTGGTGACCGAGCTGCGCTGGTTTTCAGACCCGGCCGGATCATGAAGATCCTGGTCGCTCACAACAGGTATCAGGGACGCGGCGGCGAGGACGTCGTGTTTGAAGCGGAAGTCGACCTGCTGCGCGCCGCAGGACACAGCGTTGAAACGCTCACGGTCAGCAACGCGGCGATCAATTCGCTCCCCGCGCGCATCACGACCACGCTGTCGACCGCCGATAACGCGGAGGGAAAGCGGGTCGTGGCGGAAGCGATCGACCGCTTTCGCCCGGACGTCGTGCACGTCCACAATTTCTTCCCGCTGCTGTCGCCCGCCGTGTTCGATCTCTGTCGGCAAAAGCGCGTGCCCGCGGTGGCGACCCTGCACAATTATCGCAGCATCTGCACCGGCGGCATGCTGCTACGCGACGGCCGCATCTGCCACAAGTGTCTCGATCGCGGCCATCTCTGGGGCGTCGTGCACCGCTGCTACCGCGGATCACTTCCGGGCTCGATGGCGTCGGCCTACATGATCGCGCAGCACCAGCGCCGCGGCACCTGGACGCGTCCTGGCCTGCGCCTGATCGCGCTGACGCAGTTCGCCAAAACCCTGTTCACGCAGGCCGGCTTCGACGCCGATCGGATCGACGTGAAACCGAATTTCATGGTCGATCCGGGGGCGCCCGATGCAGCCACGCCGCGCAGCGGGCTGCTCTATGTTGGACGGCTGAGCCGCGAGAAGGGCGTCGGCGTGCTGCTCGAGGCCGTTGCGGGGACCGGCGTGCCATTGCGCGTCGTGGGCGAGGGGCCGGAGCGTGCTGCGTTGGAGGCTCGGGCGCCCGATCTTGTCACCTTCCTGGGCGGGCTCTCGCGCGATGAGGTGCTGCGGGAAATGGCGAACGCCCGGGCATTGGTGGTGCCGTCGCTGTGGTACGAGGGATTTCCGATGGTCGTGGTCGAGGCCTTCGCGCGCGGCACGCCGGTCATCGCCTCCGAGATCGGCGGACTTGCCGAGGTGGTGAGCGCCGGCAAGACCGGCGCGCTGGTGCCGCCGGGCGACGCGGCCACGCTCCGAAATCGGATCAGTGAGGTTCTCGGCGCCGCCGAACTGACCGCCGCATGGGGGCGGGCCGCACGGGCCGCCTATCTCGAGCGCTACGCGCCGGACGAGAACCGCCGGCTGCTCGAGGCCATCTACGCGCGCGCCGCCGGGGGATGATCGCCGCAGGTCGGAGCTTTACCCGCGATCGGGTACCGTCCCCGCCGGTTCCATGCCGGCGTCGCTAACATATTGCGGCAAATCTGGTGTTAATTTGTTACAGCAGGGTGTCTGATCCGTATCGCGCCAGGTTTTGATCTTGCGGTCGAACGGCGCTGATTCTGCGGGTGATTCCATGGATCTCGCTTGATCGAGCCCGCAAACTGCTGCCAAGGGGCACTATAACACTGGCCGGTGGGGCGCCGGTTGCGAAGTTTGACGCTTTTTTGCAAAACGTCTCATGCGGTGCAGAAATATTTTTTTCAGATCAGAAAATCGCGTCGAAGCGCTCACGGCATCAGCGAAATTCTGCGCTCCCGCGGTATCCCGGGCCCCCGTGAAACCCCGTATAATCACTACCCTTTTTTGCGCCGCGGCTAACATTGGCGATTGGCATGCGCTGAATGTTATAGTGCATTCGAAGTCGTGCTAAGTCTCACATAAATCTCAGGGAACCGGGTGTTAACAGCGCATTGCTGATTGACACTCCGGCCTAGCGGACTTAACAATGGACTTAACAAGTTCGTAACCTGGGTCCACATTTGGGTTGCATCGCAACAAACCAGTTGTGAATCAACAGCTTAAGTGTGGGCGAGCGGCTTGAATCCTCGTATCCCAAGCAGGGGCTACATCGATGGCGACTTACAATCTAGACCAGACGGACCTCAAACACGCGATCAACGGAACGATCGATCACTCGACCCAGCAACAGATTCTTGACTATCTGATCAACGCGGGGATCGGATACACCAGCCCGGATAACGGCGCGACCATTCCGGTGCAGGAAGGGGCTGGGATCACCAACCCGGATCCGAACGCCAATGTTCTGATCGAAACCAACCCGATTAACACCGTTAACACCGACGCCAACCTGAAGGCGATCATCGAGGACACCAACAAGGACGTCACGCTGACGGTGAACGGCAGCACCCCGGTGCTGGTCGCGACCGGCCACGGCAACGATCAGGTGTTCATCAACAACACTGGCGACACGACGGTTCTCACCGGCTCCGGCAACGACACGATCTTCGGTGGTGCTGGTCACGACTCGATCGATGCCGGCTCCGGCAACGACGTGCTGGTCGACAACGTCTCCGGTCACAGCACGCTGGATGGCGGCAAGGGCAACGATCTGCTGTTCGGCTCCGGTGCCGACACCCTGAACGGTGGCTCCGGCAACGACACACTCTACGGCGGCAGCTCGTCGCAGCTGAGTGGCGGTGACGGCAAGGACGTGCTGGTGTCCGGCAGCACCGCCGGCAATTCCAGCACGCTGGATGGCGGCAAGGGCAACGATGCGCTGTACGGTGGTGCGGGCAACGACAGCCTGGACGGCGGCGCCGGCAACGACTCGCTGTATGGCGGTTCCGGTGTCGACACGCTGCATGGCGGCAACGGCAATGACCTCCTTGTCGGCGGTGCTCAGACTGCTGCTGAGTTCGGCGGCAACGGCAAGGACGTGCTCTACTCGGGCAGCGATGCGTCGCACGCGACCTCGCTCGACGGCGGTGCCGGCAACGACTCGCTCTATGGCGGCGCCGGCAACGACACGCTGCATGGCGGTTCCGGCAACGATACGCTGGTCGCCGGCTCCGGCACGCAGACTCTGATCGGCGGCGACGGCAAGGACTCGTTCGTCGGCTCCGACACCGGTACGGCCTCGATGGTTGGCGGCTCCGGTCAGGACTACTTCTACCTGAACAACGCCACCAGCAGCGATACCATCGATGGCGGTGGCGGCAACAAGGACTCCCTGACCTTCCTGGATCACGCTTCGACCGACGTGAGCGACATCAGCGCTGGATCGAACGGTTCTATGGACATCACCTTCAGCAATGGTCAGGTGACCCAGACCAGCAACATCGAATTCCTGATCTTCAACGATGGTCACTCGACCAAGCTGTAAGATCCTAGGTCTGCACTAAGCGAAGGCGCCGCCCCAACCGAGGTTGAGGCGGCGCTTTTTTCTTTGATCGCCGGCATGGCCGTCAAAAGTGGGTGATTGAATGATCGAATAGGCTGCGGTTGATGATCATGACGCGCCTGCGATGAGTTCGACGGCTCGCGTCAGGGGAAGTGCATGCGCGCATTCCGATTGGAACCTTGTCGACCGATCCGAGTCGGATGTATCAAATCAATCACAAGTTCCGCCCCGGGCATTTTCGCCAATCGACGTTAGAAGTTAGTTCGTCACATTCGGACCACGTAGCTTTTGTAAAGCCGTGCCGCTCGCTTGACACGACGGAGTTGTGGCCGACGGCTATCCGAGAACCCGGCACCTTAAGTCGAGACGAACAATCACTCCAGAACTCAGCCGCTTAACGAACCCGCGGAGCTTTCGAATTGGCCAAGAAAAAAATGCTGAATGCCGGCGCTGGATCGACGGTTACCAAGCGCATCCAGCCGCTCCTGACATCGCATGAATGGGACGAGATTCGATTAGACGTCGACGGCGGCGTGAGCCCCGACGTCGTCGGGTCGATTACCGATCTTGCCCGATTGTTCCCGGCGGCCTCGTTCGACGCGATCTGGTGTTCTCATGTCATGGAGCATCTCTACGCCCATGAGGTTCACCCCACATTCGTCCAGTTCCGCCAAGTCCTCAAGCCGGACGGATTCGCGTTGATCATGTCTCCCGACCTCGAGGCGGTCGCGCAGCACATGTTGACGCGCGGCCTCGGCGCGATCGCTTACGTCTCGCCGGCTGGTCCGATCCGGCCATTGGACATGATCTACGGGCATTCCGGCGCGATCGAGCAGGGGCGCTATCACATGGCGCACAAGACCGGCTTTTCGACCGAGCGGATGGGAAACCTGCTGCTCAGCGCCGGTTTCCCGACGGTTTCCGTTCGCAGCGGGAATTTTGAGATCTGCGCATTGGCGCTGATGCCGGAGGCCAGGGATGAGCGGATCAGGCCGCAGCTGGAGGCCTGCGGATTCGACTTCCAGGAGACGGTGACCGCCGACTCGTGATTTGTCGATGTTAAACAATGTTATAAGGTTCCCTGGTTAAATCGCGCGAGAACGTGCTCGAAATTGGCTTCGCGGCGTGCCGTGAACATATCTTTTTCGGGTGACGCGCTGAAAATGCTGCGTTAGCGAACTAACAGTGATAAGTTAATCTCGCTGGGGACCGGACCTTGCGCAGTCGAAACTTCGAGGCATCCATGACCAAACACCTCTCGCTCGTCGGCGCACCTTCGGTGGAGGCGCTGCCACCTTCGGGCCTCGCTTGTCTCGTCATCGTGGCAAGGCAGCATGGCTTGCATCTGACCCCGTCCCAGCTGATCCACGACAACCTCCTGGGCGATCAGGAAGTCACGCTGGCCGAGCTTTTGAAGTGTGCGAATTCCTCGGGCATGACGGCAAAGGCCGTCACGCTGGACTGGAAGGGTCTGAGCCATCTCAAGAGGGCGCTGCCGGCCATCGTTCGGCTGCGCGACGGCAGCCACATGGTGCTGCTGCGCCTCGAAGGCGACGAGAACAGCTCCCGGGTGGTCCTGCAGGATCCGAACGCGAGCGAGGACGCGCTGCTCGTCATCGATCAACCGCGCTTTGAGGACATCTGGTCGGGCGACGTCGTCATGGCCAAGCGCGACTATGAGATTTCCGACGAGACGCAGCCGTTCAGCTTCGGCTTTGTCACCGCATTGTTGTTCCGCGAACGGCGCATCCTGCGCGACGTCGCGATTGCGGCGCTGATCCTGGGCTTCATGGGCCTGGCACCGATCATGTTCTGGCGGCTGCTCTCGGACAAGGTCATCTTCTACAAGGCCTACAACACGTTCTATGTGCTGTGTACTGCGATGCTCGTGGTCATCGTGTTCGAGGCGGCATTCTCGTTCCTGCGGCAGTATCTGGTTCAGCGTTTGACGGCACGCCTCGACGTCAAACTGTCGACCTACGTGTTCGAGAAGGTGCTCAATCTGCCGATCGACTACTTCGAGCAGAATCCCGTCGGCCTGATTTCCCGGGATATCCGCGAAGTATTTCGAATTCGCGGCTTTCTGACCGGGCAGTTGTTCGGGACCATTCTCGATTCGACGACGCTGTTCTTCTTCCTGCCCGTCATGTTCTTCTTCAGCCCGCTCATGACGCTGATGGTTCTTGCCTTTGCTGCGATGATCGTGACCTGGCTGATCGTGATGCTGCCCGCCTATCGGAAGAAGTCCTCGGCAACCCTGGCGGCCGAAGGGGCACAGGGAGCGTTTCTGATCCAGAGCCTGAACGGCATGCGGACCATCAAATCGCTGGCGCTCGATGCGCGCCAGCGCCACATGTGGGACGTGCTGGTGGCGCGCGTCGCCAAGGCGCGGCTTGCGGAAGGCATGACCGGAACCGCCATCCAGACGCTGGTGAAGCCGTTGGAGCGGCTGGCGGTGAGTGCTCCCTATGCGTTCGGCGTTTACATGGCCGTGTCGAGTGGCGATCCGGTCTATGTTGGCGCGCTGTTTGCCTTTCTGATGCTGTCGCAGCGTGTTGCCGGCCCGCTGATGCAGATGGCCCAGCTCATCAACCAATATGACGAGGCGCGCACTGCGGTCACGATCGTCGGCAGGCTGGTGAATCAGCCGGCTGAGGAGGGACGCTCCGGCCATGGTGTGAGGGTCCCGCTGAAGGGGCTGGTCGAATTCTCCGGCGTCACGTTCAAGTACAAGGGCGCGGTGTCGCCGGCGCTCAACAATATCTCCTTCGAGATTCCGCTCGGCACGACGCTGGGCGTGATGGGCAAGAGCGGCTCGGGCAAGACCACGATCACGCGGCTATTGCAACGCCTGCACTCCGACTATGGCGGACTGATCAAGGTCGACGGTATCGATGTCCGCGAATACGATGTCGACCATCTCCGGCGCAACGTCGGCGTCGTGCTGCAGGAGAACTTCCTGTTCAGCGGCACGATCCGCGAGAATATTGCGGCCGCAAAGCCCGATGCGACCTTCGATGACATCGTCAGGGCGGCGCGATTGGCCGGTGCCGAGGAATTCATCGACAAGCTGCCGCGAGGCTACGAGACCTATATCTACGAGGGATCCACGAATCTTTCCGGCGGCCAGCGCCAGCGCCTCGCGATCGCGCGAGCGCTGATCGTCAATCCGCCGATCCTGATCCTGGACGAAGCGACCAGCGCGCTCGATGCGGAGAGCGAGACGATCGTGAACGCGAATATTTCGCGGATTGCCCATGGCCGCACGCTGATCATCATCTCGCACCGTCTGTCGTCGCTGACGAAGGCCGACGCGATCCTCGTTCTCAACCGCGGCGTCGTCGACGATATCGGTCGTCATGAGGAACTTCTTGAACGGAACGACATCTACAGCTCGCTCTGGTACCAGCAGAACACTCACCTTGCGCCGGCGGGCCGCAATGAAAAGAATTTCAGGAGTCCGACCCTTGTCTCCTAATCAAGCTTCGCTCGCGACCGTTCGCCAGTTCCAGTCCGAGACCGATGCGATCCGCGAGGCCGCCGAGCCGTTGCTGGCCCGCGCAACGCTGTTCGTCCTGGTGGGGTTCCTCGCCGCCGTCGTGGCGATCATGTGCTTCACGCGCGTCGATCGCGTGATCACGAGCGTGGGCGGCAAGATCGTTCCCGTCGATCAGATCAACGTCCTGCAGGCTTTGGACGCGTCCATCATCAAGACGATCGATGTTCGGGAAGGTCAGCAGGTTGAGACGGGACAATTGCTCGCGACTCTGGACTCGACGTTTACGGCTGCCGATGTCACGCAGTACAAGCTGCAGGTTGCGAGCCTTGAGGCGCAGGTCGCCCGGGACGAGGCCGAATTGTCCGGAAAGCCGTTGTCGTACGGCCAATCCAACGATCCTGATGTCACCAGGTACAACTCCTTGCAAAAGGCGCTCTACGACCAGCGCGTCGCGCAGTACCACGCACAGGTGAACAGCTACGATTCCAAGATCAGCCAAACCGAAGCGACGATCCAGAAGTCGAAGAAGGACGACGAGCGGTACAGTCAGCGTGCCGAGATCGCCGGCAAGATCGAGGACATGCGCTCGACGCTCGCCGAAAGCGGCAGCGGGTCCAAGCTGAACCTGTATCTGTCGCAGGACACGCGCCTGGAGCTGTTGCGTCAGATCGACAACACGCACAACACTTTGCTGGAAGCGCAGCACCAGCTGGATTCCTTGAAGGCGGATCGCAACGCCTTCACCGAGCAGTGGAACGCGCAGCTGAGCCAGGATCTGGTCACGACGCGCAACAACCTTGATACGGCCCGCTCACAGTATGACAAGGCGATCAAGCATCAGGACCTCGTGCGGTGGACGGCTGCCGAGCCATCGGTCGTCTTGACCCTCGCCAAGCTCTCGGTCGGGTCCGTGCTGAAGCCGGGTGATCCCTTCATCACGCTGATGCCGCTCAAGACGCGGCTCGAGGCGGAGATCCAGATCCTGTCGCGCGACGTCGGCTTCGTCCGGCCCAACGACCCCTGCACGATGAAGGTCGATGCGTTCAACGCGGCGGAGCACGGTACGGCCGAAGGCAAGATTCGCTGGATCAGCGAAGGCGCCTTCACGAACGACGATGATGGAAAGCCTGTCGACGCCTTCTATAAGGCGCGGTGTTCGGTCGACCAGACCAACTTCAAGGATGTTCCGAAGACCTTCCGCCTCATCCCCGGCATGACGCTGCAGGGTGATGTCAATGTCGGCACCCGCTCGGTGGCGATGTATCTGCTCGGCGGCATGCTGCGCAGCGCAAAAGAAGCAATGCGCGAGCCATGACGGTATCGACGCGTTCCCTTCTCGACTTGCTGCGCCCCGGCTCGTCCCGTTCAGACTCGAAGCCGTTTGAACGGGGGCTGGAGGCGTACGAGAACCAGCAATATCTCGAGGCGTTGCGGTTTTGGCGGCTCGCCTCGCAAGCCGGCGATCCGGAGGCGGATTACCGGATCGGGCTGCTTTATGCGCGGAACGAGGGTGTTATCGGCAGCCTTCCGGATGCGGTCGCGTGGTACGAACGCGCCGCCCTGAAGGGACATACCGAAGCCCAATTCCAGCTTGGCTTGATCTACTTCAACGGCGTCAACGCCACGGTTGGACCGAACAGGCCAGAGATGTGGCGGCAATCCACTGCGGCGCGTCTGGGCGACAAGGCGGTCAACCTCCACGATCTGGTTTTCCCGAACGGAATCGGCGTGCCCAGGGATATCGACGCCGCGTTCCTCTGGTTATCGGTGGCGGCGGAGGCCGGCAAAGCGGAGGCGCAAGCGATCCTTGGCGATATGTACGCCAACGGGCAAGGCTGCACGAAAGATCACGCTGCCGCCCTGCGCTGGTACGAGGCCGCGGCCGAGCAGAAGGCGGCGGCCGGTGAGTTCGCGCTTGGCGATGTGTATTATCAGGGGCGGGGCGTTCCCGTCGATTTCGCGCAGGCCGCAATCTGGTATCACAAGGCCGCGGAACAGGGACATGTGCGCGCACAGGTTGCGCTCGCTTTCATGTGCCTCAAGGGCACCGGGCTTCCCCAAAATGTCGAGGAAGCCGCGCGACTGTTCCAGAGCGCCGCTGCCCATGACGATACGATCGCGCTCTACAACATTGCACTGCTGCGGTTGAGCGGCAAAGGGGCTGTCAAGGATCTCGACAGGGCCGAGACCGCATTGCGCAAGGCGGCGCGGAAGGACTATTTGCCGGCGATCCAGGCGCTGGCTGAGTTCTATGCGCTCGGGACTGCCGCCGAGCCGGATCTGCGCGAGGCGGCGTATTGGTACGAGAAGGCGGCCGAGCGCGGCGATACGCAGGCGCAGTTCCTGACCGGACGCTTCTATGCCACCGGCACCGGCGTTCCGCCCAGCATCCGCCAGGCTGCGAAATGGTTCGAGCGTGCGGCGGAGGGCGGCCACGCCACGGCGGCCCACAATATTGCGGTGTTCTATCTCAATGGCAGGGGCGTGGCGCGCGACGTCGCGACTGCGATCAAGTGGTTCGAGCGCGCGTCCGAAGGAGGCATTAGCGCCGCCGGCGTGCAGCTCGGCCGGCTCTACTCGGCGGGCAACGGCGTGCCGCGCGATCAAGCGCGTGCCGCGGAGTGGCTCAGCAAGGCGGCCGACGGCGGCGATGCCGATGCGAAGATGGCCTACGCGATGTTTCTTATCCAGGATGAGCCGTCCACGGAGCGTCTTGCGCAAGCACGTGCGCTGCTGACCGACGCTGCCGAGGCCGGCCATCCGGCCGCGGCATTTCAGCTGGGCGGGCTTCACATGGGAAGATCCGGCGGCGCCGTCGATGTTCCGGCCGCGGCCCAATGGTTCAAACGTGCAGCAGGCGCCGGCCACGTCGAAGCCCAGCACACTTTGGCGCTGCTGTATTCCGATCCCAAGAGCGGCCTCAAGGATCCGCAGGCCGCCGCCGGCTGGATCGTCAAGGCCGCGGACGGCGGCAACGCTGCGGCGCAGTTCAAGCTTGCCGTGATGTATTGCACCGGGCAGGGCGTCGAGCAGGACCTCGCCAACGGCGTCACCTGGTACGAGGCGGCGGCGCGCCAGGGCCATACGACGGCGCAATACAACCTTGCCGTGATGCTGGGCCGGGGACAGGGCCGCGATGCCGATCCGGCGAAGGCGGCCGAATGGTTCGAGGCCGCTGCGAAGCAGGGCATGATCGAAGCCCAACTCGCAATTGGCGATGCGCTGCGCGCCGGCAACGGCGTCGCACAGGATCGCGATCAGGCGCTGCACTGGTATCGACAAGCGGCGCAGCAGAACAACGAAGGGGCGCGACGTCGTCTGCAGGCAATGGGCGAGAGCGTCGGCTGAACTTGTTGGAGACGGCATCGCGTCGCGCGCAGGCAACGGCAGAGATGATGGACAGCTTTGTTTTTGAGCGCGAAGGCACGGAAGCGGGCAAGTCCGCGTGACAATCTAGGCAGAACTAACAATGGTTTTCACATCGACGACAGAGAGATTGCGCTAATGTTGCGTTCGCGCAAGAAATGTTCATTGTACCTCTGGTTGTGTGGAGATGATCGATAAGGATCAAGAGGTCACGATCCGGGCATGTCAGGCAGCGTGATCTCGGGATCGAACTTCCGCGCGACCGGGAAAGAGAAACTGGACCCGGCGCTGAGCGTTGGCAGGAGATTGAGTGGCAATGAACAAGATGGTCGAACGGAGCGTCAGGGATACAAAGGATATGTTGCCCGTTGCCAGTCCGGTTCAGCAGGACGACCATCCGCAGAGCCTGTTCCTGGATCCCGACGTAGGCGATCTCCAGTCAGGATCGCGTCTGCGCGGCGCGATACTGGAGTATTCGGGGCGTGGGATTTCGGGTTGGATTGTCGATGCCCAGTCGCCCGCTTCAACCGTTTCGATCGCGCTTTTTGTCGGTTCCCACTGTGTCGAGGAGGGACGGACAGGCCGATCTATGCCGGCCCGCGTAGGTCCGCGGAGCGTGATCGGACGTCCCGGATTTCGTATCGATCTATCCGCGCCGGGAGTGCGCCGTCGCTTGGCGCGCGCCCTGAGAAACGCGCTTGTGGAGCCTAAGCGTGCGCAGATCTATCTGCGTATCAGCCTGAATGATGGCGAGTACTACGAAATACCCCTGTTCGAGAACTATACGCCAGGCGAATTGATCGTCGCGCTGGGGTTCTCGACCGCGGACTACGACGACCTGTTGTTTCCGAGCAACAACAGGATCGTTGCTGGACTGGCGGACGCGCCTCCCAAGGAGGTGCGCTACATTTGCTTCTACCTCCCGCAATTCCATTCATTTGATGAAAATGACAGGTGGTGGGGGCCAGGGTTTACCGAGTGGACCAACGTCGCGCGCATGCGTGCCCAGTTTCCGGCACACGAGTCCCCATGGTTGCCGGCCGATCTTGGATTCTATGACGTCCGGCTGCCGGAAACGCGTCGTCAGCAGGGCGAGCTGGCGCGCCAGTACGGCATCGATGGATTTTGCTACTACGTCTATTGGTTCCAGGGCCGAAGGTTATTGGAAAAGCCGCTTCAGCTGCTGCTCGAGGACGGCGAGCCGAACCTGCCTTTCTGCATTTGCTGGGCAAACGAGAATTGGTCTCGTCGGTGGGACGGCTCGGACGCTGAGCTTCTGTTGGGACAAAACCACTCCCTGGACGACGATGTCCGCTTTATCGACGACATGGCCGACCTGCTGCTCGATGAGCGCTACATAACTGTCGACGGTCGAAAGGTCATCGTCATCTACAGGCCGTCATTGTTGCCGGACAAGCAGCGCTTGTTCGAGATTTGGCGCGAGCGAGCCAGAGAACTCGGAATCGGCGAGCTTCTCATTTGCAATGCGATGACGTTCGGAGAGTTCGATCCGCGCGACGTCAATTGCGACGCGGCAATCGAGTTTCCTCCGCACACGGTCTCGACAAGGGAGGTGCCGCCGACCGAAGTCGATGCACCGCCGACCTTCGCTGGAAAGGTGTACGACTATGTCGACGCCATGCGATCGTCGATCGGCAAGATCTACGACTTCCCGTTCTTTCCTGCGGTGATGCCGCGTTGGGACAATACGCCTCGCAAGGGGCCGCGCGGTCACGTCTTTACCAGGTCCAGTCCGGAAGCGTTTGAGGTTTGGCTTCGCGATGCAACCCTGCGTGCCAAGGGCAACAGCTTTTCCGAATCATTGGTGTTTATCAATTCCTGGAACGAGTGGGCGGAAGGTGCGCATCTCGAGCCGGATTCGCGCCATGGACGGGCGTTTCTCGAGGTCGTGCGAAGGGTCGCTTCGGCTGAGCCCATTTCGGCCCAGATTCGAAATAGCCCGGATTTGCTGGATTGCCTGAGTAGGCAGGAGCTTGAGTGGGCGGTAAAAGAAGCCTCGACGCATGTCGAAGTGCTCGCAAGCCTGCACCGGTCGGGCCTCACCCATTCGGGGGTGCAGCGCGTAAGAAGCGGCACGCCAGTGGAGGCAGAAGGCGCGTCCGGTAATCCGGCAGGTTCGTTGCTGGTGATCGAGAACATCAATTCTCAAACCGGCGAACGGGTGATTGTCGATCCGCGCTATGAGATATTGGTGCGGGGATGGATTTGCGCGGGCAACGCCTTTGAGGCCAGCCGACAGAGAACGGGATTCCTGGTCCTGTCGGGGCTTACTCCGGATGGCGCAGCAAACGGCGGCTATTGCCTGATCGTAGATTGGCACGAGCGCGTGGACGTGAAGGAGTATATGAAGGCCGAGAGCAAGGACTGCTATTTCGGTTTCCAGCTGTCCTTCTCGATTCGAGATTTGCCGGATGGTGAATATCAACTCGCGGTTCTGGAGGTCGGCGACGGGACTAGTGCACTCGTGCGGTCTCGCCACTCGATCATCGTGAGACGTTGAGGTCGCCACCGATGCTCGCAAGTGTTGTCATCGCGTGCTACAAGCATGAGCAGTATCTTGAGGAATGCCTTGAGACTGTCTATCAACAGACGTTTGCAGACATCGAGCTCGTCATCGTAGACGACAATTCGCCGGACAAGAGTTTTGAAGTCGCGCAGAGGGTCCTCAAGAAGAGGTCGTTCGGAAAGCGCTTTGTTTCCTGCAAGCTGCTCAAGAACCCTCAAAATCTTGGCGCCCACTACACCTGGAACAGGGCATTATCGCTGACGAACGGCGACATGATTTTCCTTTTGAATTCGGACGATGCCTTTTCCAAGGATCGGGTTCGGCTGTTCGCGGATAAGCATGCCAATGATCGGCTGTTCTTCGGCTTCTCGGCGGTTGAGCCAATCGACGAACATGGAAAGTCGATCAGCAACTTCCAGTTTCCAACGCGCCTGCGCTATGCGATCGATCGGGCCCAGATCGCAGGTGCGCCGTTGTCATGGACATTTCTGGATTCTCAGATCGCGGCATCGACCGGAAACTTTGTCTTCAGCCGTGAACTGCTGCGGCAGGTGGGTTGGCTTGCCGATCTCAAATACTGCCATGACTGGGACTTTGCGTTGCGCGCGGTAACCAAGGTCGAGCCGACCTATCTCGAGACCGACCGCTATCTGTACCGACTTCATTCAACCAACAGTTTCCGAAGTCTGAGCAAGGTGGCAGAGAGCGAGACAAAGGCTTGCATGATGTCGTATTGCCTGAATGCAATCGCGTCACGGCCTCAGAACAAGACCTGCCTCAGTCCGTCGAATTTCGGCGATTCATTCTATGACTTCGTGAAGCTGCACCCGAACTTCAACTATTGGGTGAAGCAGATCTACGCGCCCTATCATGTAGAACACCGGACGGTGGAGTCGAACGATCGGACCCGGCCGGTTCGCTGGCGCTGATCGAGCAATGCAAGACCAGCCTTGTCCGTTCCGACACAATCGGAACGGGGCCTTGATTGGGATGGAGACCGAGCGATTGCTTCGTCGCTTCGTCGGCTGGGAGCCTGGCGTCCGATCGAATTGCGCCGACGAGAGGTCTGGAGCGTGCCGCAGCCGCAGCAGGGTGCTGGAACTCAAAAAGCTGAACGCGCCGGGCGGGAGGCTTGCGGATAACGATGTCAAAAGCATCGTTCTTGTAAGCCCGAACGACTAGCGGACTGCTTCATTCCCGTGGTCCATCGGCGATCTCCGATCGTTCCGGTCCTGTGACGCGGTTTTCGTGCAAATGACGTCGAGTCCCCTTGCTCTATTGTATTGATTTTCCTCGAAATAACCTTACAAGAGTTAATTGTGAGCACTGCGTGTTATAGCCTTATTCTTGTAGGATATGTGCGCTAATAGGGAATTCGTGGTGCGAACCAATGTTAATAGCTTGTTGATCTCGTGGGAGCGGCTCAGGTTGGACATGGAAATTCCAGCATTGTCTAGTTTCAGCTCAGGCGTGAATCTCGATACGCTTCCAGCAAGTGAGATCGAGGCAAGGCTTAGAGATTTCTTTTCCGGGCGGATCGCAAATCCGAAACCCGACGAGCTGATCCAATCGGTCAAGCAGTTGGAGCAGCAATTCGGTGATTACAAGGAATTCCAGTTTGCAAAGGCGGCGGCGCTTGTGCAGGCATGCGATTTCGCCGGAGCGCGTGGAATCCTTCTCGACCTCGTCAAGCAGATGCCATCCGACTCGCGGGTGTTGCATCGCCTGGCAATCGCGGCCCTCAATATGGGGTCCGCCCATGAAGCGCAGGATGTCTATCTTGCCGCGCTCATTGCGGCCCCGAAAAGTGAAAATCTGCGGCGAGAGTTTGCCGGCCTCCTGCGCGTGATGGAGGCCAAGAAGCTCTACGCCGGGGTCGATCGCAAGAAGCACGGCTTGGCGGTGGTGTGCGCCATCAAGAACGAAGGCGACGATCTGCTGGAATGGCTACACTTCCACAAACTGGTCGGCGTTGATCACTTCTACCTCTACGACAACGGCAGCACTGATGATACTCGTGCCGTGATCGAGTCCTTCCCGTGGCCCGAAATGATCACCTATCATTTCGTGGAAGGGGAATTCGGCCAGATGCGCGCGTTCTCGCATGCGATCGACAGCTACCGCAATTGTGCCGAATGGTGCGCCTTCATCGATGCCGATGAGTATCTGTTTCCGACGCAGGCCGGCAACATCAAGGACGTCTTGACCGAGCTCGGGCCGGCGCCGGCGGTGGCGGTGCATTGGTTGAACTTCGGGTCGAACGGTCACGACGCGAGGCCGGCCGGTCTGTGCATCGAATCCTTCACGCGTCGTGCTCCGGACGATTTCCCGGATCATTTCATCATGAAGTCAATCGTGCGGCCTGACACCATCGTGTCCTATCTGCATCCCCATCAATCGCTTGTCTTGGGTTGCTACGTTCATGAGGACGGCACGCCTGTCTTCCCGATCGGCGGGCGCTGCACTGCTCCGAAGCGGAACAAGCTCGTGATCAATCACTACTACACGAAGTCGCGGCAGCAATTGCTGAAGAAGCGTGAGCGGGGCAGGCCGCTCGGCGATGGAGATCCTGAAAAGATCCGCGCAATGGAATTCTTCACGTTGCGCGATCGCAACGATGTCGAAGACGCCACGATCCAGAGGTTTCTTCCGGAGCTGAAGAAACTGGTTCAGGGCTGAACCCGGAAACGATAGAGAAGGGCGCGCCAATCGGCGCGCCCTTCTTCTTATTTCATGCATTGACGTGATGGTTGACGGTAGCGACCGGCTACAGAGGCCTTGGTCAGCTACAGCGGCTCCAGGCGGTATTTCGCGAGCAGGGCTTGTGCGGCATCGACGTCGATCCTTGCCGGCCTTTGGAAGATCGACATGTTGTTGGCGCGCGCGATTTCGCGAGCGACCGTCCGCACCGAATGGTAGTGGGGGCGATTCTCGAAGTCGTGAATTGCGATGAAGGCTCCCGGTGCGGCGTGAAGCACGCACTGTACGAAGCAAGCCACGCGAAACCGGCCGTCAACGAAATACAGGTCGGCGGTCTTGCTTTCCGGGCGCTCCCAGACACGTTCGTGATACTCGGGCCACGAGCTCTCCTTGTCCTTTTCCACGGGATAACCCCACTCGCGCAGCTTGCCGATATCGACGTGCAGCAGCAAAGGCTTGGTACTCGCGTCGCCCGTGGCGTCGGCAACGTTGGCGAGCCATTCCGCGGAAGAATCAATGGAAATGACCCACTCCTTCTTGGTTTGACAGGCCAGCCAAGTGCTTCCTCCCGAGCCAAATTCCAGATACCGCGTCGAGAGGTTCACGAAACTTTTGAACAGTGTCAGTTCCTGACCGTCCATTGCGATGTTCATGACGGGATTCCGTGTTTCTCGAGTTGTTGTCTGGCGGGTGGCTGCCAATCCACCGTCGGAAGGCGGTCGCGGCTCGTCAAGCAGCGATGAGATCTGGTTGAGTCGTCATCGCGCTTCTCGACGTCCTGTTGGCCATCCACGCCGGTGATTGGAAAGATCGGCGACTACTGGCTCAGGCCGACGCGTTCCACCTTGTAGCCGCCGTCCAGGATGGCGCGCCACCAGGGTTGCTCGTCGACATACCAGCGCACGGTCTTGGCGATGCCGGTTTCGAAATTCTCCTCGGCGCGCCAGCCGAGCTCGGTTTCGAGTTTGGTGGCGTCGATGGCGTAGCGGCGGTCGTGGCCGGGCCGGTCGGCGACGAAATTGATCAGGTGGCGGCGCGGGCCTGCCGCGGCCGGCACGACCTCGTCGAGCAGGTCGCAGATGCTCTCGACCACGTGCAGGTTGGTGCGCTCGTTGCGGCCGCCGACATTGTAGGTCTCGCCGACCTCGCCGCGCTCCAGCACCAGCGTCAGCGCCTTGGCGTGATCCTCGACGAACAGCCAGTCGCGGATGTTCTTGCCGTCGCCATAGACCGGTAGCGGCTCGCCGGCGAGCCCCTTGATGATCATGTGCGGGATCAGCTTTTCGGGGAAGTGATAGGGGCCGTAATTGTTGGAGCAGTTGGTCACCAGGGTCGGCAGCTCGTAGGTCTCGCGCCAGGCCCGCACCAAATGATCGGACGACGCCTTGCTGGCCGAATAGGGCGAGTTCGGCGCATACGCCGTGGTCTCGGTGAACAGCCCTTCGTCGCCGAGCGAACCGAACACCTCGTCGGTCGAGATATGCAGGAAGCGGAACCGGTCGCGCTTCTCGGGCGAGAGCGAACGCCAGTGGCGCAGCGTCTCCTGCAGGATCGTGAAGGTGCCGACGATGTTGGTCTGGATGAATTCGCCGGGGCCGTCGATCGAGCGGTCGACATGGCTTTCCGCGGCAAGGTTCATCACCGCATCGGGCTGATATTTCTCGAACAGCCGGCGCAGGTTCTGCGCCTCGCAGATGCAGGCCTTCTCGAAGGTGTAGTTCAGGCTTTCGGCGGCACGGGGCAGCGAGGCCAGGTTTGCCGCATAGGTCAGCTTGTCGATGTTGACGACGCGGGCGTGGGTGTCGCGCAGCAGGTGGCGGACCACGGCGGAGCCGATGAAGCCGGCGCCGCCGGTGACGAAGATCGTCGATCCCTTAAACCGCATGTTTGAATACCTCCGCCGCGCGCGGCTCGCCGTGGAATGAGCGGTAGACCGACAGCAGGTACTCGCCGTAGCTGCTCTTGGCGGTCTTCTGTGCGACCCTCGCGAACGCCTCGAGCGAGATGTAGCCCTGGCGCAGCGCGATCTCCTCGGGGCAGGCGATGCGCAGGCCCTGGCGCTGCTCCAGGATCTGGACGAAATGGCTGGCCTCGACCAGCGAGGAATGGGTGCCGGTGTCGAGCCAGGCAAAGCCGCGGCCGAGCACCTCGACATAGAGGTCGCCGCGTTCGAGATAGGCCTTGTTGACGTCGGTGATCTCGATCTCGCCGCGCGGGGATGGCCTGATGCCGGCCGCGATGTCGACCACATCGTTGTCGTAGAAGTAGAGGCCGGTGACCGCGACGTTGGATTTCGGCCGTTTCGGCTTCTCTTCGATCGACAATGCCCGGCCGGTGCCGTCGAGCTCGATCACGCCGTACTGTTCAGGCGCGTTCACGACGTAGCCGAACACGGTGGCGCCTTTCTTGCGGATCGAGGCGGACGACAGCATGCTCGGCAGGCCGTGGCCGTAGAAAATGTTATCCCCTAACACAAGGGCAACAGAGTCATCGCCTATGAAGTCGCGTCCGACGATGAAGGCGTCGGCAAGACCCCGCGGGGTCTCCTGCGTCGCATAGGCGAACCGGACACCCATCTCGCTGCCATCGCCGAGCAAGCGCTGGAACAGCGGCTTGTCCTGCGGCGTGGAAATGATCAGGATATCGCGGATTCCGCCCAGCATCAGCGTCGACAGCGGATAGTAGATCATCGGCTTGTCGAAGACGGGCAGCAGTTGCTTGGAGACGACTGTCGTCACCGGGTAGAGGCGCGAGCCGGTGCCACCGGCAAGGATAATGCCTTTCATGGTCCCTCACAATTTGACTATCAGAACATAACATATAGCGTGCGCTGCACAAGTTTGTTATGAGAAGGGAATTAACATTTCAAGCGCGTCAAACTGGAACAAATGTTAGATGAACGTCATCAAGACCGAGCTTCCTGAAGTCCTGATCGTCGAGCCGAAGCTGTTCGGCGACCAGCGCGGCTTCTTCCTTGAGACCTACCAGGCTCCGCGTTATGTCGAGCACGGCATCACGCGTCCGTTCGTGCAGGACAACATGTCCCGCTCGGCCTATGGCGTGCTGCGCGGGCTGCATCTGCAAAACCCGGTCACCCAGGGCAAACTCGTCTCCGTGCTGCGCGGCAAGGTGCTGGACGTTGCCGTCGACGTGCGCGTCGGCAGTCCGAATTTCGGCAAGCATGTCGCGGTCGAATTGAGCGAGGAGAACCGCCGGCAATTATGGGTGCCGCGCGGCTTCGCCCACGGCTTCGTGGTGCTCTCGGAGACCGCCGACTTCTTCTACAAGTGCGATGATTTCTACAGCCCCAAGGACGAGCTCTCGATCCGGTGGAATGATCCAGCGATCGGGATCAAGTGGGGCGTCGACAAGCCACAGCTGTCGGCCAAGGATGCGGACGCGCCGCTCCTTGCCGACGCCAGCAACCTTCCGACCTATGGACAAATCTGATGCGGATCTTGTTGACGGGAACACGCGGCCAGGTTGGCAGTGCGCTCAAGCCTTTGCTGGAGAGCCACGGCACGATCATCGCGCCGCCCACCGCGGAGTTCGATCTGTCGAAGTCGGAGATGCTGACGAGCCAGCTTGAGAGTCTGAAGCCCGATCTCATCATCAATCCGGCGGCCTATACCGCCGTCGATCGCGCCGAGGACGAGCGTGAGCTGGCGTTCCTGGTTAACGCGAAGGGACCTGAAGCGATCGCCAAATGGGCTGCAGCGAACGGCGTGCCGCTGGTGCATTTCTCCACGGACTACGTCTTCAATGGTTCGGGCGACAGGCCGTGGCGCGAGGACAGCCCGACCGAACCGCTGTCGGTCTACGGCGCCAGCAAGCTTGCCGGCGATGTCGCGATCCAGGCGGCGGGCGGGGCGCATCTGATCGCGCGCACCTCATGGGTTTATGCCGCAAAGGGCACGAATTTCCTGCGCACCATTGCGCGGCTCGCCGGTGAGCGTAAGGAGCTGCGGATCGTGGCCGATCAGATCGGTGCGCCGACCACGGCATCAGCGATCGCCGGTGCGGTCGCCGGCATCGTCCTGCCGAACCTCACCACGTTGCACGATCAGCTCGTGCGCCGGGGAGGTGTCGTCAATCTCGTTTGCGCCGGCGAAACCAGCTGGCACGGCTTCGCAACCGCCATTGTCGGCGGGCTGAGGTCTCGCGGCGTCACGCTGGCGGTCGAGAACATCGCTCCGATCGCAGCGGCCGATTTTCCGACCAAGGCGGTGCGTCCGGGCAATTCGCGGCTGGATCTGTCGCGGCTGAAGGCGCAGTTCGGCGTGGCGATGCCGACCTGGCAGGAAGCGCTGGCGCGCGAACTGGATGCGTTTGTCCAGCTCGGCGCGCCGGCCCACGCTTAGGACGGCTTCGGAAGTGGAATGCCGGTGCGCGTGAAGAAAACGCGTCAGACAAGAAAAGAGCCTTGGTTCTGATTTGATCAGAACCAAGGCTCAAGGATTGAACCGACCGGCGGCTATCGTCGCCGGGCGCGAGCGCTCAGCGCGGCCGACCGATGCTGTCGTAGGTGAAGCCGTGCGCGGCCATCTCGTCCGGACGGTAGATGTTGCGCAGGTCGACGACGACCGGATGCTTCATCTCCTGCTTGATGCGCTTGAGATCGAGCGCGCGGAACTGGCGCCACTCGGTCACGATCACCAGCGCATCGGCGCGGCGCGCGCATTCATAGGCATCCTTGCAGTACTCGATCTCAGGCAATTCCTTGCGCGCCTGCTCCATGCCAATGGGATCGTAGGCACGAACCTTGGCGCCGAAGTCGATCAGGCCGTTGATCAGCGGGATCGAGGGCGCCTCGCGCATGTCGTCCGTGTCGGGCTTGAAGGTCAGGCCGAGCACGCCGATGGTCTTGCCGCGCAGCTCGCCGCCGAGCACGTTGGCGACCTTGCGCGCCATCGCGCGCTTGCGGTTGTCGTTCGCGGTCAGCGTGGCCTCGACGATTTTCAGCTGGACGTCGTGGTCGAGCGCGGTCTTGAACAGCGCGCGGGTGTCCTTCGGGAAGCAGGAGCCGCCATAGCCGGCGCCGGCATGCAGGAACTTGGTTCCAATCCGGTTGTCGAGCCCGATGCCGCGCGCGACCTCCTGCACGTTCGCCCCGACCCTCTCGGAGAGATCGGCGATCTCGTTGATGAAGGTGATCTTGGTGGCGAGGAAGGCATTCGCGGCGTATTTGATCAATTCAGCCGTGCGTCGCGCGGTATAGAGGATCGGCGCCTGGTTCAGATAGAGCGGACGATAGACTTCGCCCATCACCCTCTTGGCCCGATCGTCCTCGGTGCCGACGACGATGCGGTCGGGGTGGCGAAAATCCTGGATTGCGGCGCCTTCGCGCAGGAATTCGGGGTTCGACGCAACGGCGAAATCGGCGTCGGGATTGGTTTCGCGGATCAGGCGTTCAACCTCGTCGCCGGTGCCCACGGGCACGGTCGACTTGGTCACCACCACGGTGAACTTCTTGAGCGCCGCGCCGATCTCCCTGGCCGCAGCATAGACGTAGCTCAGGTCCGCATGGCCGTCGCCGCGCCGCGAGGGCGTTCCGACCGCGATGAACACGGCATCGGCGTCCGCGACGGCGCCCGCGAGCTCCGTCGTGAAGGTCAGCCGTCCGGCCGCGGCGTTGGTCTCGACGAGCTTATCGAGGTCAGTTTCGTAGATCGGGATCTTGCCGTGCTTCAGGGCTTCGATCTTGCCGGCGTCCTTGTCGACGCAAACGACCTGATGGCCGAAATCGGCAAAACACGCTCCGGACACGAGACCTACATATCCCGTTCCAACCATTGCAATCTTCATGAATCCGCTCGTCGATCAGTGTGGAGAGGAGGAGCTAGCACTAGCACAATTGGCGCCGACAACGCCAAGTTTTATAGCGCATAGTTTGTGTTGGAGGTCGGCGGCTTTTTGTGCAAACGGTGATCGCCTCGGTGCAGCTGAGCGCCCGCTAGTCACCTCGGGCGCACCATGGACACATTCTCAACTTGAAATCGACCGACAATCGAGCTGCCGTTTGAGGGTGGACATGAGCATGAAGACGATTAGCAAGCAGAAGCCCTCAGGAGCCGAATACGCGTCGTTGCAAACGCAGTTCTCCAGATCCGATCGCACGACGTTTTCCGGGTTTGTCTATGATCGCGCCGATCTCGGCCGGCGTTACACTGTCGACCTGCTCGTCGACGGCGAGCCATACATGTCATCATTGTGTGACGAATTCGTAACAGAGCTTGCCGACGCCGGGATCGGCGACGCTCGATTTGGCTTTACCTTCAACGTGCAGGATCAGGTCAGCGCGAACGCCACGATCATTGAGGCAAGGCTGGCGAATATCGGCACTCCCGTCGGTGCTCCGATTCGCTGCGATGTCGCTGCGCCGGAAGCGCGATGGCACCGGATCGGCGATATCGAGTGGGTCGGAGGTCTGCGCTTCGAAGGCTGGCTTGCTCAGGACATCGACGAGGACATCGAAATTCTGATCGCGCAACGGCCGGTGATGACCGTGAAGCCGACCGGGTGGACCAACGTTGCGCGGGGCGGCGAGTTCGGCGTCGGCCGCCGGATCGATTTTCATCTGCCCGAGCATTTTGCGGACGGCCGCATGCGCGGACTATCCGCGCGGACGATTTCAGGACGGAGCCTGATCTCGGAGCCGATTTCCTTTGTCGCTTTCGATCGCGGATTGGAGCAAACGCTGGCGGATCTTGGGCGCTGGGATAGCGAGCGGCTTCGTGGAGAGCTGTTCGACCGGGTGCTGCCGGCCTCGATGCCGTTTCACGCCTATCGCGGCTGGAAAGAGCGCTTCTCGCCGACGACACAATCTGAACAGTCTGATGTTGCATCCGAGGCGGCAGTCGTCCTGATCGGCGATGCCAGGGTGGACGAGAGCATCGAAAGCCTCGAAGCCCAGCGGCACTCCGCCTGGTCGGCGGTGTCCCTGCCGGCGCGGGCGTTCAGTCAATTCGATCCAAAAGCAGCGCGCGAGTTTGTCGAGGGCGATGCCGCCGGCAGTGCGTTCTTTGTGTTTTGTCTGAGCGGAACGATCCTCGCGGAAGACGCCTTGCAGCGCTTCGCCGATCTCTTCGCGTCCGAGCCCGGCTGCGATATGGTCTATGGCGACGTCGAGGTCGCTGCGGGCGCCGGCGCTGTCTGGCCGCTGGCGTTCTCCGCATTCGATCTCGAACGCGCGCTCGAGCAGGGCTATGGGGCGTATTGTTTTGCGGTGCGTCGGGAGCCTGCCGTGGAAGCGCTGCGATCGGCGACGTCGCTCTACGACATCTTCCTTTGCTGCGCGGAGCCGGATCGAACCTATCATCTTCCGGGATCGGTTGCGGCATTGCCGCGGATTGATGCATCGGCCGCAACATCCGAACTGGTCGCCGCGAGCAAGGCGTATTTTGCCAGGGCCGGCATCGAGGCCAATGTCGAGCCGCGGAAAGCGGGTCTTCTTCCGGCTGTTCAGGTCAAACGCGCCGTCGATTGGAGCGAGCGCACCACCATCATCATCCCGACCAGAAATCGCGCCGAGCTGCTCAAGCGATGCATCGAGACGGTTATGCCGGCGGCAAATGAGACGAACGCCCGGATCCTTGTCGTCGACAACAGCTCGACCGAGCCGGAAACGCTGGACTATCTGGACAGCCTGTCCGCGCAGGAAATCGACGTCATCTCGGTCGAGGGGCCCTTCAACTTCGCATTCATCAACAACGCCGCCGTCGCTTGCGTCGATACGGAGAACATCTGCTTTCTCAACAATGACGTCGAGGCGCTCGACGACACCTGGCTGGCGGAGATGCTGTGGCGGCTCGCCGCTCCCGATGTCGGAGCCGTCGGCGCAAAGCTGCTATGGCCGAGCAGCGTCGTGCAGCACGGTGGAGTGGTGCTGGGGGCCAATTTCTCGGCCGCGCACGCCTTCAACGACCGGATGGATGGTGATCCCGGTTATGGCGATCTGCTTCAGGTGGCGCACGAATGTTCGGCGGTGACGGGGGCGTGCCTCTTGATGCGCAAGCGCGATTTCGTGGCCGTCGGCGGCATGGACGAGATCCGCTTTCCGATCAGCTTCAACGATATCGATCTGTGCCTGAAGCTGCGCCAGCTCGGAAAGCGGATCGTGTTCACGCCGGACGCGAAACTCGTTCATCTGGAGTCGGCAAGCCGCGGTCGCGATTCCGCGCCGGATCGCAGGGCACGCTTCAGGCGCGAGTTGTCGATCCTGCGCGCGAAATGGGGAGAGGTGCTGCTCGACGATCCCTATTACAGCCCACTGCTGGGGCTGGATTCGACGCCGTTCTCCTCGCTTGCATGGCCGCCGCGATCATGGAAGCCGCGTGCCAACCTGCCGCCGGTGTCGACCGCTCCTCCGATCGGGTTGTAGCAGGACGTCATCGACCGCCCAGTCGCGTACGGCAGCAATCGTTGCATCGGCATCAAGGCCCGGCTGCAGCTGCAGGTCCGTGCTTCGGCCGCGCCCCGGAGGCGTCGGGCTCCATTCCGTCGCGGCGATCGGCAGGCCGGTTGCCAGCAGCGCGTCCACCAGCGGATGGCCAAACGATGGTTCGCCGATGTCGAGAACCAATTTGGTGATGCCGTGACCTTCGATGAGCGTGGCGACGTCGTCGACGACAATATCGCCGGTGACGATGACATTCGTGCGCTGCATCAGCTTGAGATCGTCGAGGGTACTTCCCAGCACGATGATCTCGACGTCTTCGTCGGCGTCGGCCAGTTGATCGCTCAACGCTCGTATGAAGCGAAATTCCGCGGCGCTGGCGTGCAGGAACGGCAGGCCGAGACGCGCGGGGCCGCTCACGGCGGCATACAGCGCCGGCGGCGCGGGCGGGTCGCTCAGCCTCACGGCTTGCAGGCCGAGAACGGCTTCCGAAAAGGCTGCGCCGTCGTCACCGATCGCAGTCACGCGCCGCGCCCCGGCGACCAGGCTCGTCCAATCCGGATGAACGCCTGATCCAACCGCCGCGCGCGTTGCAAGCGCGGTGTCGGTGATCAGGAGGTCGTAGGCAAAGTGTTGCGTGAGCTGCGCCAGACATGCGCCGGGAATGCGGTTCGGCTCTGCGATCTCGAGCGATCGGATTCCGAGATCGGCGAGAGACTTCAGAAGAGCTTCGCGGCCCTCAGGCGTCGCAACGTCGAGCGCGATCGACTGCGGCGCTCCGCCATCCGGATCGAACATCGCAGCCAGCTGGCGTTGTCCCTCCGAGCGGATCTGCACGACCAGACCGTGCTGACCCTCTGCCACCAGCTGCCGGCAGCGCCTGATGGCAATTGCGCGGCCGGCGGACGAGCCGCAGAGGATGACTGATGGACCGGCGGCGACCTGCTGGTTCGTGAGCAGCTTGAGCTCAAGCGCGGCGCGGCAATCGCGGAGCGGATCGGCAAGCAGAAATGCGGCGCATTCGGTCGCATAGCGCCGGTAACGGTGTTCGAGAACGCGAAGATTGCGCATCACGAGCGAGCGCTTCTCGCCAAGAAACGAGCGCGAGCCCTCGTGTCCGACAAAAACCGAGGGAATGCACACGTTGCGGAAGCCGGCCTCCGCCGCGCGCAGGCAGAAGTCGACGTCTTCGAGATAGCCGCGATAGAAGTCGTCGGAGAGCTCGCACACGGCGTCGAGGCATTCGCGGGTAATGTAGAGGCAGAACCCGATGCCGTTGGGGATGTCGATCGCAATCCCGGAATTTGCGCTGCCAGCAAGTTCGTCCAGCAATTCGATTTCGCCGGCCGCGGGCAGGGGATTTGACCGGTTCGGGATTGGAAAGCTGGTGTATTCGCCGTTGTTCGACAGTGGGGTCGCCGTGCCCACCCGCGGCGTCGATTGCACGGCGCTTCGTAGGCGTTGCAGTGCGTATTTCGGCACGATCGTGTCCGAGTTCAGCAGCACGACGTCGCCGGCGCCGGTCTCGCCGAGCGCCCGGTTGACCGCGCCGACAAAGCCGAGATTGTGCTCGTTGGTCAGGAGACGGATGCGGAATTCGGCGGCGAGCTCGTTGAGCAGACGCTTGATGTCGGGCTCGGGCGATGCATCATCCACAACGACGATGGTCGAGCCCGGCGTGCAGGCGAGCGCGTTCAACGCGCTGTCGATGCAGGCTCGCGTCGCGGCCAGATCCCGGTATACGGGGATGATGATGGTGAGCGGAGGAGGTTCGCCGTTTCGAAGGCGAGCCGGCCGGCGCGGTGCGGCCCGGTGATCCGGAACGCGGTTGGCCGGGAGTTGAACACTTGCGATCACCCGGTCCGCCTGCGTGATCTGCAGGCGCTGCGAGGTCGCGGATGCGGGCCGGATCAGACGGAAGCTCGCAGCCTGTCGCCCGTCACGCGCGAATCTGTGGCGTGGATCGGCGGGAAGCTGGATCGTGCTGGATTGATCCGCCTGCGCCAGCGAAAGGTGCGGGTCGTCCGGCCCGCGCCACGTCACCCATCCCTTCACCTCTTCATCGAGAAAGTCGATGCGGGCGCAGCTGTCCTGGCCGCTCTGTTCGAGCAGAAGGAGGGCGCCCCTGACCGAATCCGGATCGTCATCACGCCTAGTGACGCTTCGCGCCGCCTCGATCTGCTGAATGTCGTCGCCCCAGGCCATCATTCGCCGGGCAGCGACCAGATCGTCCGGCTCGAGCTCGAGCGCCCTCGCAACGCTGGCGATGGCCGCATCCCTGAGATCGAGATGAAACAACGCTTCTGCGCGCAGCAGATGGGCGCGGGCGCCCGGATGCGGCAGGATCCGGCAGCGCCGGTCGGCGAGCGCGAACGCCAGGCGAAAATCACGCGCCTCGAGCGCCCCGACAGCGGCCCGCTCGAGATCGACGTGGTGGAGCGTTTTGGACGTAAAGGCGATCCTGCGCGCGGCGGCGGTCAAATGGCGCCCTTATCTGTCCGCATGGTCAGCCTGCCGTCTTGACGGCGCCCTGCCGGCTCCGGAACACGCGCACCCGTCCCTCGAGGCGGGGTCCGTCCTGGTGCGGCATTGGAGTGGCGGGTTCGACGCGCCGCGGCTGCTGGGGCGCGAGAGGGGCTGCCTGGACCCGGCGCTCCTCGAGATTGAGCTTGAGGCCCACCAGCGGTTCCCGTCCGGAAGGACCCGACACCACAATCCGGTTCCCGGTGACCCGCAGGGTCGGAGCCCCCAGGAAGATGGTTTCAGCCGCGATGGCGTAGCGATCCGCGCCGGGACCCGAGGCCTCCAGCGAGAACCCCGTGATAGCCAATGCGCGTCCCCGGGTTCCGGCAAAAGTTCCGAGAGGAACGAACTGGTTGTCGCCGCGCTGCGGCCTGGCAAACTTGACGGCATATTGCAGCTGGAGATCCCGCGGCTTGTTGGGCCATTCGAGGGAAATTCCCTCGATCCGGGCCGGCGCGGACGGTCCGGCAATCCAGACATTCGAGCCGACGGTCACGTCGCCCAGGCCCGCGACATGGGCGAGCAGCTTGAGGTCGCTCAACTCGCCGGGGCCGGCCTCCGGCTCGAACATGTCGAATGGCTGGCTGGCCGGCTGCTGCTCAGCCGCCTGTCCCTGGGTCAGCGGCTCGATCTTGATATTGGCGGCGGTCGACCCGCCGACGCGCCCTGCCGTGACCTCGACGATTAGGCGGCTCGGCCGGGCGACCGACACGACCAGCGCGGTCTCGGGCGCGAACAGGGTTCCATTGACCACGTCCGGTCCGGTAATGATATTACAATTGTTAAGACTGGCGCGATCCGCGTATACGCGCACCACCGGAGGTGACACCTTATCATCTGCGCCATTGTATCGAACCAGGAAGAGACCCCGTGCCAGATCAATGGTTTTCTGCTGAATCTGTTCGTTCATTGTCGCCTGCGAGCCTAACGGAATGGATTGGTAAGTCTCGCGCAGTGTGCCCCAAAAATCTGTGTGATAGAAGGGGTCTTAATGTTAATCCGGTAAGATAGTTTCGCTCGCCAATCGATGACATACCGCCGGTGATGATGCAGACCCTGACCCCAATCGAAGACCGCGCGGCCGGGGGGCGCGCTCGCCCGCCAATGAACGTCCTGTTCGTCCACAATAACTTTCCGGCCCAGTACCGCCACATTGCGCGCGCGCTCGCGGAGCAGCCGGGCAACAGGGTCGTTGCCGTCGGTTCATCGACCGCCAGCACGACGCCGGATATCCGGCTGCTCAAATATTCGACGACCAAGACGGATTCCGCGGTCGTCCATCCGTTTGCCCGGCGCTTCGATGTCGAATCGCGGCGTGCCGAAGAGGTTCTATACGCGCTGTCGTCGCTGTCGGGGCAGGGCTTCGTGCCTGACCTGATCTTCGCCCATCCCGGTTGGGGCGAGACGCTGCCATTGCGCACGATGTTTCCGCGCGCGCGGATCATCCTCTATTGCGAATTCTACTACGGCGCCGAGGGCAGGGACGTCGGCTTCGATCCCGAGTTTCCCATGACGGGCCTTGATGGCAATGTCGCACTCCATCTGAAGAATGCGACCACGCTGCTGGCGCTCACGGAATGCGACACGGGCGTTTCGCCGACGCCATGGCAGAGGTCGACCTTTCCCGCCGAGTTTCAGAGCAAGATCGAGGTGATCCACGAGGGCGTCGACACCGACGAGGTGAAGCCCAATCCCGTCGCGCGGTTTCAGCTTCCGAACGGCGCGACGCTGTCGGCGGACGACGAGGTGATCACCTACGTCTCGCGCAATCTCGAGCCGGTGCGCGGATTCCATATCTTCATGCGGTCCCTGCCGCGGATCCTCGCCGCGCGGCCGAATGCGCAGGTTGTGATCGTCGGCGGCAGCGGGACCTCCTACGGCGCGAACCCACCCAAGGGCTCGAGCTGGAAGTCGATGTTCCTCGACGAAATCAAGTCGGACATCGACCTGCGCCGGGTGCATTTCCTCGGCCGGATTCCTCGGGAACCGTATCTCGAGCTGCTGCAGATTTCCTCGGTACACGTTTATCTGACCTATCCCTTCGTGCTGTCGTGGTCGCTGCTGGAGGCCATGAGCGCGGGATGTGCGGTGGTGGCATCCGACACCGCCCCGCTGCGCGATATCATCTCGGACGGCAACGGCCTGCTGGTGCCGTTTTTTGATATTGATGCGCTGTCGGATCAGGTAGTCTCGGTGCTGTCACGGCCCAAGGCGTTCAAGAAGATGCGGATGAAGGCGCGCAGCTTCGTGCGGGACAATTACGACGCAAGGCGGGTCTGTCTGCCCCGGATGCTGACGCTCGTTGATGAAGGTGTCCTCCCGCGCACGTACGGGGGATAACGCCAGGAGTTTGCGATGCCGCTTGTCATCTCGGTTGCCCAGCGCAAGGGCGGGGTCGGAAAGACGACCCTTGCGGTCTTGCTCGCCGCAGAACTGGATCGGCGCACGGGCGTGGTCGGACTAGTCGACGCCGACTCGCAGGCGTCCGCGTGTCACTGGGCCGAGCCCGGCAATCTGTCGTTCCCCGTCTACCAGCTTGATCCGGAAACCCGGCCGGTCGCCGAATGGGCCAAGCTGATGCGCCAGATCCCGCATCAGATCATCGTCGTGGACTCCGCGCCGAACGATCGGGTGCTGGGAGCCGTGCTCGCGGTCGCCAATATCGTGCTGATGCCGTGCACGCCGTCCGGCCTTGACATCGAGGCCACCGCGCGGACGCTCGACATCGTACGGGAAGTGCGTGCCACGCGGCGAACGGCGCTCCGTGCCATGATCGTGCCGAACCGCGTCGACCAGCGCACGCTCGAAGGCCAGCAGCTCATCGAGGAGCTCGATACGCTCGACGAGGAGATCGGGCCGATGATCGGCAGTCGCTCGGCCTATGTTCGCGCCGTCGCCTTGGGGCAATCGGTCGCCGATTTCGCCGGCGGGACGCCCGCGGATCTCGAGATCAAGATGCTCGCCGATCTCGTGATGAGCTGGTGCGGGATCGCGCCCAGGCAGCGGGTGGCGATTTAACAAAGCGCGCCGGCGGCTTCACGACAGGCCAACCATGCCGGCATGGGAACGAAAGAGTTCGGGCCGCAACCGGCCCTTGACCTGACGGCGGCGCCCCGCAGGCTTGGTTAACGGATTGCTCGCGCACACCCTCGCATTTGAAACAAATGCCGCCGCGCGCTTGAGCCCAAGCTCAAGACATTTCCCGTACATGCTTCCCGTCACTGTGGGGAGTGAAGAATGTACAACGTCAAGAGAGTGATGGCCCTGGTTCTGGCCGTCCTTGCGCTCGGGACAAGCGCACAGAACACCCAGGCTGGAATGGTCGGCTTCCCGCTGCCGCTGCGCGGCGTGATCGAGAAGATCCGCTTCAGCGAGCCGACGCTGGCGCCGATGGCCTACACCATGTTCTGCATGCGCTATGCCGACGAGTGCAAGCCGAAAGCCCGCGCCCGGATGGTGTTCCGCGGCGGCGCCACACGCCTGACCAAGCAGCGCATCGCCGACCTGATCGAGGTCAACGCTTCGGTCAATCGCAGCATCGTGCCCCAGCGCAACGAACGCGGTCTCGCCGGCGAGGAATGGATGATCAATCCGGCGCGCGGCGATTGCAACGACTACGCGGTCAGCAAGCGCCACGAGCTCCTGGCTCGCGGCTGGCCGATGCGCGACCTTCTGCTGAGCGAGGTTGTGACCTCCTCCGGCGAGCATCATCTCGTGTTGGTGGTCCGCGCCAAGGGTGGAGACATCGTGCTCGACAATCTGAATGCGCAGATCCGCAGCTGGTCGCAGGCGCGTTATCGTTGGGTCAGGATGCAGACCCCCGCGAACCCCGACCACTGGGCTGGCGTCGCGCAGGCCGGCGCCTGAATTTCTGAACGAGCCCCATCGATCGAAAATGGCGCGGCGAGACATTTCGCCGCGCCATTTTTTGCATCGGCGACGATCGCCAGCGCGCTGCGACGACATTGCCGGAACGATTGGAGGCATCAACGGTTGATCCTGATCCAACCCATCGAGGCATCGACATGAAGCTGGCCGGCCTTGTCACAACAGCGGCGCTGGTCGTCGCCACCGCCCCGGTGCTTGCACAGGGCACCGGGCAGACCACGCAGGGCATAACGCGCTATTCGATCGATGGACCGGGCGGTGGTGTTCCGACATCGCGGCCGCAGGCGACCCGGCCGGTCCCGCCGGCAACACCGGCTTACCCCTATGACAGACCGTCGCGGCACGGGCCGCCGGTCGGTCAACGGACCAACGTGCCGCTCGGGTCGCGCTAACCGTCGCTTCGGCTGCAAATCCGTTCGGTCTTAACGCTATTCCCATCGTCATTTTGCCGCCTCGGACGGAATGTCGTACCGATGCGATCACTGCGCCTGTTGAGGCGCGGGATTGGTTCGCGCAGGGACGACACTTTCAATGGCGAGCAGGGGTTCGATCCTGATCACGGGCGGCGCGGGATACATCGGATCCCATTGCGCCAAGGCGGTTGCCGAGGCCGGATTTCTGCCGGTCGTCTACGACAATTTGTCCACCGGTCACCGTGATTTCGTGCGATGGGGACCGCTCGTGATCGGCGACGTCGCCGACCACGACATGATCGCCGCCGCCGTCCGCGAGCACAATGCGCTCGCCGCGATGCATTTCGCTGCGTTCAGCGCGGTCGGCGAGTCCGTGGCGAATCCGCAGAAGTATTTCACCAACAACATTGCCGGCACGCTCGGCCTGCTGCGCGGCATGCGGGAGGCGGGCTGCGACCGCCTGGTGTTTTCCAGCACCGGCGCGGTCTACGGCAACGCCGGACGCGATCCAATTCCCGAGAGTGCCGCAGGTCCGACCGTCAATCCCTACGGCCGCTCCAAATTCATGATCGAGCAGATCCTGGCCGACTACCGCACGGCCTATCGGTTCAACTCGGTCTGCCTGCGCTATTTCAATGCCTGCGGCGCCGATGCCTCCGTCACCATCGGCGAGCTCCGCGATCCCGAGACGCATCTGATTCCGCGCGCGCTGATGGCGCTGCTGGGGCACGTGCCGGACTTTGCGATCTTCGGCGAAGACTATGACACGCCTGATGGCACCGCGGTGCGCGACTACATCCATGTCGATGACCTCGCGAGCGCCCATATCGCGGCGCTCGAACTGCTGCTGAAGGGCGACGCCGGCGGCGTGTTCAATCTCGGCACCGGCACCGGCTATTCGGTGCGCCAGGTGCTCGACGCGATCCGCGCCGAGACCGGTGAAGCGGTGCCGAGCGTGGTGCGCGAGCGCCGGGCCGGCGATCCGCCGATCCTGGTGGCCGATCCCTCCAGGTCGGAGCGCGGCCTCGGCTTCAGGGCCAGCCGGTCCGATCTCGGCTACATCATACGCTCGGCCTGGGCCTGGCATCAGAAGGCGCATCCGCGCCGGCGGTAGCCCGCCGCGAGAGGCTCAGTTCAATGTGATGTAGTGCTGTTCGGCCAATCGCGCGAGGAACGGCATGTCGACAAGGCTTGCCACCAGGAAGACGGCGACCAGCGCCAGCACGAGCAGCATCAGGCCGCGCTCGCCATAGAGCTTCTCGGGCTTCTGCGCCGACGAGCCCGGCGACGTCGACATCGAGAAGTAGGTGGTGAACAGCATCACCACCAGCGGCATCGCAAGGACATACTCGATACGGTACTTCACCAGGAACACCGAGAGGAAGAACACCGAGAACAGCGAATAGCTGAGGCACGAGGCCGTCAGCGACACCTCGGTATAGTGCGCGAAGCTAGCGCGGTAGCGCGCCAGAAGCTCCTTGCCATGGGACGCGGCAATCTCGCGATATTCGGACAGCCGCTTGGCCGCCATCAGGAACGCGCCGCCAAACCAGTAGCACAGGATCACCGAGCCCGGCGGCAGCGAGGTCGGGTCGATCATCGCCCAGCCGATCAACAGCCGCAGCGGATTGTTGACGGATTCCGAGATGACGTCGAAATAGGCCTTGTCCTTGCTCCGGAGCGGCGGGACATTGTAGACGATGCCCTGCAAGGCGAAGATGCCGGTTGCGAACAGCATCAGGCGGCTGCTCGCAGATGCGCAGACGAGGCCGAGTGCGACCAGCAGCAGCCACTCGATTCCGATGATCTTGCCGTCCATCGCGCTCTGCACCGCGGAGCGCTGCGACTTGGTCGGGTGATGCCGGTCGAAGTCGCGGTCGAACCATTCATTGATCACATAATTGGCCGACGCGATGCAGATCGCGGCCACGAGGCCGAGGACGATCGCGCTTGCGATATGCTCGCCTCTCGGGCCGCGCAACAGCCAGGCGAGGACAATCCCGGGAACGATGAAGATGTGCTTGGTGCTGTGATCGAGCCTCAGGATGGCGAGATACTGCCGGATGCTTGCGGCCGGCGGCTTGCCGGCTTCGACCTTGCTGTCCATCAGCGCCATCGCGCGGTCCTTCTTCTGTTGTCGTCGATCGATCGCCTAGTTGAGGAGGTAGACGTCGAAACTCTCGTCGGTCTTGGCGGGGCCGAAGTGGCGGAGCATCGTGGTCGCTTCGCGGAAATCGCGGATCTGCGCCGCTGAGGCGCGGAACGTCCGCCAGTCCTTGCCTTCGTCGTAGGTCCGGTCGGGCGTAATCTCGTCGAGCCGGTAGGCCAGCAGGATGATGACGGGTGTGCGGCTTGTGTCGCGAAGCTCGCGGGCAAGGCGCAGGGTCTCGCCGAGATCGCTGTCCATCTTGCCCTTGCGTGAGAAGATCACGACGCTGCCGAATTTGTGGTCGCGCGTGAGATAGGTCCGGTTCTTGACGTAGTAGGGCAGCGCCTCGACCAGCCATTCCGGCTCGCTGAGGATCACTGCATTGGTGAGATCGGCGCGCGAGGCGATCAGGCGGCCGAGATCGGCGCTGCGGCTCGCGACCACGCCGGTCACTGCGTTGCGCAGATCGTTGATGCCGGCGGCGGCCTGAATCGCGAGCACCAGCAGGAGCGACACGCGTCCGATCGCCGGCAAGCGCCGGTCGAGCCACGTTGGGGAGACGGATGGCGCAGTGACCCGGCTCCAGCCGATCCAGTAAAGCGCGATCAGGAAGCTCAGCCAGACCGCGGCATGGCGGTAGGCGCCGTTGGCGGCGACGGCGAAGAACAACGACGTCAGCAGCAGGGCGGCGATGGCGGCGAGGAAGGCCGGCCGCCGCGGCAAGAGCCCGAGCGTCGCGCCGAACAGCAGCACCGATCCCGCGATCCCCGGCAGCAGATTGGCAAACAGCGCGCCCAGCGACGTCGCGCCGGGGTTCACGAGGGACAGGATTGCCGCCGCCAGCGCTGACTCGTGCGACCAGTCCCGGGCCGCGGCGTCATTATAGGTCGGCAGCATCGTCACCGCGCAGATCACGACGCCAATCGTCGCGATCGTTGCATTGATCGCGAAATTGGTGAGTTGCGGCGACCAGCGCCAGCCATCGGTCTCGAGCAGGTCGAGCAGCCAGAACAGCAGGAATGCGCCGGCCATGATCGCGCCGACGACGTTGGTGTTGGCGAGCAGGAATAGCAGCGCGCCGAGCAGCAAACCACGGTCGCGGTGGGCCCGATAGCAGGCCGCGATCGCGAACAGGAACAGGGCCGAGATGCCGTAATTCCTGGCCATCACGACATATTCAAACAGCAGCGCATGGCCCGTGATCAGCAGCAGGACCAACGGTCGTGGGAATGGTGACCGGAAGATCAGCAGTGCGACCGTGATGAGCCCGACCACGAAGGCGACGGCGGGCAGCACCTCGACCCGATCGAATACGGCATGCGCGCCGCGCAGCAGAAGGTACCAGAGGGCAGGGTGGCCCTCGCCATGCAACCCTCTCAGCATGGCGACCAGATCGTCGCCGTTCAGGGCTATGGTGAGCGCGCGGACCTCATCGCGCCACATCACGTGACGGCCGATCTGGAAGCCGACCAGCGCGACCCATCCCGCGAGGAGCAGGACGTCCGGCCAGGATCGGCGGTAGCGCTTGGGCGCGAACAACCACTGGTCCAGGATGGGCAGAGAACGGGTCAATGAATCCTGCTGCTGCTCGGATCAGGACGGTCAAACCGGGGCGTCATCTGCCGGCCTGGTGGTTTGTGTTAACAGTAAAATCCACATAGAATGTTGTAACATTATGGGCAAACCAGACTAACATTTATGACGCCGACGCCGGCCCAGAGAACGGTCAGGGACATCGGTCCTGCGCACCCCGAGGTGGAGTTCGCGCTGGTGCTGGCGCGAACCATCGATTCCGTGAGCGCCGACCCGCAGCAGCTGCGCAGCGCGGTCTACGAGCTCGCGCGGCAGAAGCTGCAGCAGCTCGCGCACGAGGATCCGGCGGAAAAGCAGCGTCTGATGCAGGCGCTGGAAGTGGCGATCGAAGGCGTCGAAGCGCACACCAAGAGCAATGTGATCGAGAAATTCGAGGTGCCGCCGGCGCGGGCGCTGCCCGCATTCCTCGAGGCGGCGGGCGCTGCGCGGCGGATCGAGGCACCGCCCCGGATCGATGCCGAGGCGGCCTTTGTCACGACCCTCGATCGCGTCGAGCCTGCCGCGGTGGCGCGCGGACCGCGATGGTCGTCGTCGGCGCCGCTGCGTTACGTTGTCATGCTGGCGTTCTTCGGGCTGATCGCGGCCGTTGTCCTGCTGCAGCAACGCGGCGTGTCATTGGCTGCGGCCCGCGCGATGATTGCCGGCACGCTGGCATCGGCGCCGCCTGAAACCCAAAGGCCGGCGGTGGTCGCGGCCGTGCCGGCGCCGGCCGCTGCGGCCGAACCGCCGGTGCCGAGACGGCCATTGCCGACTGCCTACGGCGTCTACGCCGAGAGCGGCGGCAAGCTCTACGAGCTGCAGCTGATCCAGGGGCGTGCGCCGGATCCGCGGGTGGCGATCTCGGCGGCGATCACCAGGCCGAGCGAGACCACGCTGCCGGACGGACATCTCCGCTTCATCGTGTTCCGGCGCGAGGGTGCCGGCGGCGCCTCCGATCCGATCGATGTGCGTCTGATCGCGCATGTGAGCCAGCAGACCACGTTCGACGCGACCGGCAAGCCGGTGGTCTCGCCGGGCGACGATACCTGGGTGATCCGCAACATCTCGATCCCGTTCCGCGCGGCGCCGCTCAAGGACGATCCGCAGATGTTCGAGGTCCTGCCGCGCGACGACGCGCCGCTGCCGCCGGGACGCTACGCGTTGATCCTGAAGGCGCAGGCCTACGATTTCACGGTCGAGGGCGCGGTCACCGACAGGCGGCATTGCCTGCAGCGGCTGGCGGCTGCGAACGGCGTGTTCTACTCGGAATGCGAGAAACCGTGAGCGGAGTGTCCGTCCGGTTCAGTGTCGTGCTGGCGCTCCTGCTGGCATCGCGTGCCGCCATCGCCGCACCGGCTGCCGAGACCGCAAAGCGCTGCCTGCGCGCGGCCTACATGGTCTACCCCTACAAGCGACCGGGGGCCGTGCCGATGAATGGCGACCGGCTGCATTTCTTTCAGCAATGCATGGCGCGAGACGACACGAAGTCGGCGGAAGCGCCGAAGCGCGATTGAGCGCAATGCGCCGGCCGCTCAGTTCGCGGACTGCTCCACGCCCGACCTCAGCCGGCCGAGCTGGTTGCGCAGCACGAGCAGCATGAAGCGACCGACGCCGATGCCGACGAGACCTCCCGCCACCTTGACGATCGCGTCGATCAGGCGGCCGTGACGGTCCGGTGTCAGGAATTGCATCGCTTCGAGCGTGAACGCGCTGAAGATGACAAGGAGCACGATCAGCGCGGTGCGCCGCGGATAGCCCAGCACGAAGGCCAGCGCCATCACGGCGAACGCAGCGAAATGCTCGATCTGCGGATGAAATAGCGAGGGACGGTCCTGGATCGGGGACAGTGTCACGAAGGCGATGAACGCAAGCGCAAGCCAGCCCGCAATCACGCCGAACCTCCGTATCTTTGAAACAAGCAACGCGTTCTTCCCGGTCCATATGCGCTGGGCGCACCGCGGTTGAATTAGCGCATCGCCGGTGTCGGCGACATGAAAATGGTCGTCGAAGGTTAACTTGCCGGTCGACTGCAAATGACGCCGACATGTTGTCCGCGCTCCGGTCCGCCGGAAGGTTGCCAACAGCAATCGCTTTCAAGTTCAGGGTATTAAAATACCTTAAACTGAAACCGAATCTCACTTCGCGCGCATCTCATGGAGGGAACCAGGGGTGCTTGCGCGGGTTCCCGGGATGGTGCACCTGACGAAAAATAAGCGGCGCCTTGCGGGTCCATTCATAAGCCGTTCACGGCCGGAAGCCTCATTTGGTGCCGGAATGTCGTAATGCTCACTCTCGGAGGCCAAAGTGCGTCTGCTCGTCGTTGAGGATGATCCGGATCTGAACCGCCAGCTCACCACCGCGCTGACGGACGCCGGCTATGTGGTCGATCGCGCGTTCGACGGCGAGGAGGGGCATTTCCTTGGTGATAGCGAGCCGTACGATGCGGTGGTGCTGGATATCGGCCTGCCGAAAATGGACGGTATCTCGGTGCTCGAGGCCTGGCGGCGGAACAAGCGGGTGATGCCGGTGCTGATCCTCACCGCACGCGATCGCTGGAGCGACAAGGTTCAGGGCTTCGACGCCGGCGCCGACGACTATGTCGCCAAGCCCTTCCACCTCGAGGAGGTGCTGGCGCGGATCCGCGCGCTGCTGCGCCGCGCGACCGGGCATGCCCAGGTCGAACTGAACTGCGGGCCGGTGGCGCTGAACACCCGGACCAAGCGGGTCACCGTCAACGGCAATCCGATCAAGCTGACCTCGCACGAGTACAATCTGCTCGACTATCTGATGCACCACACCGGGCGGGTGGTCTCGCGCACCGAACTGGTCGAGCATCTCTACGACCAGGACTTCGACCGCGACTCCAACACGATCGAGGTGTTCGTCGGGCGCATTCGCAAGAAGCTGGAAGTCGATATCATCCAGACCGTGCGCGGCCTCGGCTACATGCTTTCGCCGCCGACCTAGAGCATGATCCGGAAAAGTGCGCAGCGGTTTTCCCTGCGACAAACGCGAAGCGTTTGCGCGGAGATCATGCTCTTGAAGCATTTTCGAGCTAAGTGGATGCCGGTTCGTTCGCGTGAAGAAAGCGCGGACCAAACAACGGGATAAGAGCGTGTCCTATTCAATCGGATCATGCTCTTAAGGTGCTTGATCGCGATGCGGGCATTGGCATGATCCGCGCCAGGAGGACTGGATTCGCCATGTCTGAACTCGCCTTGTCGCGGCCCGCTGATGCGATGTTCGAGCTCGTGTCCTGATGGGCGGTAGCTCGCTCGCGACACGCCTGTTCGTCTCGGCGACCGCCTGGGTGGTGGTGATCCTGGCGATCACGGGTGTCATCCTGTCGTCGGTCTATCGCGACGCGACCGAGCGCGCCTTCGACCGGCGGCTCAATCTCTATCTGCGCACCCTGATCGCCGAGGTGGCGACGCCGGACGAGCCGGCGGACCGCCAGTTCCAGTCGCTCGGCGAGCCGCTGTTCGACCTGCCATTGTCGGGCTGGTACTGGCAGATCACCCGGACCGATACCGAAAAGGGCGAGACCCGCGCCTCGCGCTCGCTGTGGGACAAGAAGCTGCCCAAGCTCGAGGAGCACGGCGCCGAGCTGACCGCTGCCGGGGTCCGGCTCGGCTATGTCGACGGGCCCGAAGGCCAGAGCCTGCGCGTGGTGGAGCGGCCGGTCGATCTCGGCGCCGACGGCAAGTTCCTGGTCAGCGTCGCCGGTGATGCCACCGAGATCTTCGATGAGACGCGCAGCTTCGACTATTATCTCGGCGGCACCTTCGCCGCGCTCGGCATCGTGCTGCTGCTGACCACGATCTTCCAGGTGCGCTACGGTCTCGCGCCGCTCAAGCGCATTTCGGATGCGATCGCCGATATCCGCTCCGGCCGCGCCGAGCGGCTGGAGGGCCGGTTTCCGGTCGAGATCGCACCGCTGGCGCGCGAGACCAATGCGCTGATCGATGCCAACCGGGAGATCGTCGAGCGCTCGCGCACCCATGTCGGCAATCTCGCCCATGCGATCAAGACGCCGCTCTCAGTGATCGTGAACGAGGCGGCCGCGCATACCGCCGATCCTTTCGCCAGCAAGGTGCTGGAGCAGGCCGATCTGATGCGGGACCAGGTCGCGCACCATCTCGAGCGCGCGCGGATCGCCGCCCGTGCCACCATCGTCAGCACCATCACCGACGTCGCACCTGTGATCGAGGCGCTGCGCCGGACCATGGAGAAGATCCATCGCGATCGCGACCTCTCGATCGAGGCGAACGCCGATCCGACGGCACGGTTTCGCGGCGAGCGGCAGGATCTGGAGGAGATGGTCGGCAATCTCGTCGACAACGCCTGCAAATGGGCGGCTTCGCAGGTGTTCGTCGAGGTAACCGTGGTATCGCCCGAGGCCTCGGGCGCCGGGCCGAGGCTGCGCATTGTGGTCGACGACGACGGGCGCGGCCTGTCGGAAGCCGAGCGTGCCCAGGTGTCGCGGCGCGGCCAGCGGCTCGACGAGTCAAAACCAGGCTCCGGTCTCGGCCTGTCGATCGTGACCGATCTCGCCGGCCTCTACGGCGGCAATCTCACCCTGAACAACGCGCCGATCGGCGGCCTGCGTGCCGAGCTCGTGTTGCCGGCGGTGTAGCACAAGATGACTTTACTCTGAATCGAGCGGCGGATTCCGCTTCACCTCGCCCCGCGCGCGGGGAGAGGTCGGAACGCATCGTTAGATGCGTTCCGGGTGAGGGGGAGTCTCCGTAAACGCAGCTATCACCCGATACGCGGAGGCGGCCCCTCACCCCAACCCTCTCCCCGTAAGAACGGGGCGAGGGAGCGCAGCGCCGCCGCGGTCGCCATCCGACCTAAACCCATCTCGCTCTAGTCTACCTTGGGAGGATCGACGCCGCTATTATTCCTAAACGGCTTCTTAACGGGCCCGCCGCTATCATTGCGGGCGGACGGGCTGCGGCGCTTGCCGGGCACCAAGCTTTCACGACCGGGCATGAGCCAGAAATCGACCGAGCGGCTGAGGGATTATCTCGCGCAGCTTCCGCCGCAATCGCAGGCGCTGCTGATGCGGGAGCTGGAGCGCGCCGTTGAACGCGGCGATGACGTCGCCGTCGCCAATCTGGTCCTCGAGCAGCTGCGCAAGATCGTGCGTGGGGCCGAGGAGGACGAGCAGATCCAGCCGCGCAGCGACGACCCGGCACGGCTCCTGTTCCGGCCGCTCGAGCCGTTCCTCGCCGAGACCAATTTCCCGACGCGAGCGGGCCAGATCCGACGCGCCTCGCTGCTGCCGATCTGGCAATGGCTGGCCCGCGAGGGCGCGCCCGAAGCGGCTCGCGCGTTCGAGGCGGCGCTCGCCGCAGCCACGGAGAGCGGTCCGATGGAGACCGCCGCGCGCAAGTTCCAGCTTGCCGCCGCGGACGCCATCCTCAAGATCGCGGCGCCAAGTCAGGACGACCGCCAGCGCGCGCTGTCGCGCGTCGGCCCGCCAAACGTGGTCGAGGACCTGCTGCCGATCGGCCTCGTTCTGCAGGCCCGCGAAGCGCTGGAAACCCTGGGAAGCCGGCTGCCGAGCCAGATCCGGGTGTTTGCCGATTCCCAGATCGCGTCCGCCACCGAAGCGCTCAAGCTGCCGTCGCTGCAGACGCCGCAGCTATTGCCGTTCGCGCTGTCACTGATTGCGCAGCGGCTCGCCGCGCCATGGCAGATCGTCCGCCTTGCCATCAAGATGGCGGCCTCGGACGACGAGCTCCGCGTCGCGGCAACGCCGTACGGCGTCGCGGTCACCATCGCGCTGCATGACTTGTCGTTCGTCGCGGCCTGCCTGCGCACCGACATCAGGCGCGGGCATTTCGACTATGTCGGCGAGCAGCTCAAGACCCTGCATGACGGCGTCCGCGGCCTGCGCACCGAGCTCGACCTGCGCAACGATTCCACCTGGGGCCGCCAGCTCACCTCGGTCCGCGCCGATACTTCCAACGCGCTGCAATCGGAGATCGACAGCGTGCCGGGCCGGGTCCGCCGCATCCTGCGCCAGCGCGCCGACAAGGACATTACGGCCGGCGCCAAGATCGATGCGACCGAGGTCGAGGACGCCGCCGCTTTGATCGATTTCGTCGCGGTGTGCCGCACCTATGCCAGCGAGCTCGCCATCAACGAGGTGACGCTGCGGACCTTCTCGGACCTGCAACATTATGTCGAGCAATCCACCGAGGGGCTGGTGCAGTCGCTGCGCGGCGGCGACGCCCGGGTCCGGGCCTTCCGCCAGCAGCAGGTCAAGGCCGCGATCCGGTTCTGCGAGGTGCTGTTCGGCCACGACTACGCCTCGCTGATGAACCGGGCCGCCGAAAACGCCGTGACCGGCGAACGGAAGTCGTCGCGCGCGGGGTAGCGATAGCCTAGGTACGGTTCGAATCGCTCCAAATCCCACTTACCAGGGCGTGTACTTGTAAATCCGTCCGCCGTACGAACGTCCGCATTGCCAACGGTAAGCTGACAAAACAGGCGCGCTTGGTCATGTCGGCTAAGGGGCCAGAAGCAGCCATAACGGCTTGCGTAGCAGACCGCGATGGTTTCCGCGCATTGCACTAGCGAGGTTTGACGCGTGTTTCTGAGAGGTGCTTGTCCCAATGTGGGTGGATTTGGCCGTCCACTGTTGGCAGGTATTGGACCCATTCGGCTCGTATGCCTCGCGGGTCGACATCTCTGTTCGACACGACGTAGTCAATCTCGCCTCGCGTCGTGCCAATATCCATCAGCTCGCGGTCCGTCAGGCGGCATAATTCCGTTTGCAGCCTCCGGCGTTTGCGCCACTCCTGAAATGCCTTCCAATATGCTTCGAGCGGACTATAGACCGGCCGGTCGGCAGTTACTCTGTGCTGCAACTTGGTGATCTCTTGGACTGTGCTCATTGCCGTGTGTCCTGTCTACTTTTCGGAGGACGAACATGCTGTACGACGAGCCACCGCGCCTGACATCCGGCTTACATTTTCCTTACCAGCGGCTTATTCTTTGCGTTCGAGGGCGTTAAAGCCTGAAAATCGAACGCCCTTTAAGGGATCGCCAGATGCGCTATTTCTTCGAGGAGTACGCATTCGATACTGACCGTCGCGAGCTACATCGCGGGACCATCCCTGTTCCCATCACGCCGCAGGTCTTCGATCTACTAGACCATTTGATCCGGCACAGGGAGCGCGTCGTCAGCAAGGACGATCTCATCAGCGCAATTTGGAACGGACGCATAGTCTCAGATGCCGCGTTGACGACCCGCTTGAATGCCGCTCGCGCCGCAATCGGTGACGATGGTGACAAGCAGCGCCTAATCAAAACGTTGCCGCGCAAAGGCTTTCGCTTCGTTGGCGTGGTGCACGAAGGGCAGACGCCCGAAACTGCGGCGGCTAGTTCGGCGGCGCAGAACGACGGCACGGCACAAATGTCGCTTTCATCGCCTCACCTCTCCATCGTTGTGTTGCCCTTCGCCAACCTCAACGGCGACCCAGAGCACGACTATTTCGTCGATGGTGTAACGGAAAGCCTCACTACGGACTTGTCGCGGATCAGCGGCTCATTGGTGATCGGGCGACACACCGCATTCACCTACAAGGGCAAAGCAGTTGACCTCAAGCAAATCGGTCGCGAGTTGAACATCCGGTATGTGCTAGAAGGCTCCGTGCAGCGTCACGAAAGCCGACTTCGCGTCAACGTGCAGCTGGTAGACGCTGAAACCAGCGCGCACTTATGGGCGGACCGCTTTGACAAACCCGTCGCCGATCTGTTCGATATGCAGGACGAGATCATATCTAGGCTAGCTAACTCCTTAGACGCGCAGCTCGTCGCAGCCGAGGCCGTGAGAGCACAACGTTCGGCGCATCCCAATTCAATGGAGTTGTACTTCCAGGGCAGAGCTAAGCTCAATATGGGGTTGACTTCCGAATATATCTTGCAGGCGCGCCACTTTTTCGAGCGTGCCCTGACGCTTGATCCCGGCAATATCGAAGCGTGTCTGGGCTTAGCGCATGTTGATGGCATTGTTGGTGCCGGCTACATGACCGACAATCGGATAAAGTACCTTACCGTAGCAGAAGTGGCCGTCATGCATGTCCTGACCCTCGCGCCGAACCACGCCTTGGCTCACTTACATTTGGGAACAGCAAAAATTTTCACGAACCGCGTGTCCGAGGGCATTGACGAACTACAACACGCTTTGGCGTTGGACCGAAATCTGGCCCATGCGCACGGGTTAATCGGTCAAGCCAAGATTTTCCTCGGTCGCGGCGGGGACACTGAGGCGCATGTCTTAGAGGCACTCCGCCTGTCTCCCCGCGACATTCATGCCTTCATGTGGATGCAGTATGTCGGTTTCGCTAAGTTGCAACTTAGTGCCGATAGGGAAGCCGTCTGTTGGCTCCGCAGGAGCATCGACGCCAACCGAAATTATCCGTTTGCGCATCTTGGGCTCGCCGCTGCCCTAGCACTGCTTGGAGCACTCGATGACGCGCGGGCCGCGGCGCAAGCAGGGCTCGCGCTTCAACCTAATTTCAGCATCCGCCGCTTCCGCGCCAGCCCGTCGAGCGATAATCCAGCTTATCTCGCCAAACGTGAGCGCATTTATGAAGGCATGCGATTGGCAGGAGTACCGGAAGGGTAATGTCGCAGATGGGTCACAAGCAGCGGTCGAGGACCGCGCTCAGCCGTGTCCGGTCCACCTCAGCGTGCCGACATTGCAGCGTCAGGTGTAGTCTTCAGATCCGGGCCGAGGTTGGTAGGCGATCCAGGTAAGGAGGAAGTCGGCGGCGACGCGAGCGCGGCCTCGATGTTTGGGGTTTGCTCACCTCGTGCTAGACTTTGGCTACCCGATCAGGGAGAACAGCCATGACCGCCGAGTTCGATGAAGACCGCTTCAATATGGCTATCCGTAAATTTCTGAAGCATGTCGGAGTTACATCGCAGCGTGAAATCGAGAACCTGGTGCGTAGCGGGGCGGTGAAAGGTGGCGAGCTCAAACTGCGAATGACCCTGTCCGCTGAGGGGACGCCGCTGAAACATGTTGTCGAGGAAACAGTCGCACTCTGACCGCGAGAGAAGTCTTACCTACAAACGACGCAGGAAATAGTGCAGGAGAGTTGTTTCCATGATCGAGGGGATCAGCGCGGTCACGCTTGGCACCCACGAAATGCCACGGGCTGTCCGATTTTACCGCGCCTTGGGATTTGAGGTCCTGCATGGCGGCGAACAGTCGTCATTCACCAGCTTTCGGGCTGGTGCGAGTTATCTCAACCTCATCGCCCAGCCTGCCGATCGGTGCTGGTCCTGGTGGGGACGCATCATCTTTTATGTTGCCGATGTTGACAAACTCTACGACCGTTCGCTTGCAGCCGGATACCAGCCGGCTACTGTCCCCCGCGACGCCGAATGGGGTGAGCGCTACTTCCACCTGATTGATCCCGATGGCCACGAACTCAGTTTCGCCCGGCCTCTGCTCCCAGTTTCCGTCGAATAGCAGCTCGAAGCGACCTACCATCCCGCGCGGCAGCCGGCCTGGGTGCTCAAATGCCACGCTGCATAACAATGATCCTCGGTGACGGCGTGACGCGTTCATCCGCCGCCCGTCGCCGCGTCGCGCTAATGCGAACATCCCTGGATGTCGCAGAAGGGTCGCAGGACGATATTGCCGGGGTCGGGTCGCGTGTCCACTTTGCCCTGAAAGCGGGCGGGAAACCGACGAGCCTGGCAGGTCGGGATGACAAGCATTTGCGCAATTTCGGAATAATGGAAGTGTGGCACTGAGTTGCCCGACGTGTCAAGCGTCGATCGAGTACCGGCGGAAGCCGGCTACTGTGCATGGGGTTGTTTTCGATATTTTGGTCGGGCGCGCCTTGGCTAGGTAACACCGTTGCGATACCGGCGGAACGGCGCCGGAAACCGCCTGATTTCGACCTTCGGTCGATCCAGCAATTGTCAATTGCCGGGCTCGCCGCCGGTAGTGTAAAGCGATTCTAAGGCGGCTTGCCGGAAGCCGCCGTTCCATCCGGGAACCGCTTGATGACGCTGTGGTTTGTGTTCGCGCTGATGACGGTCGCGGCGATCTTTGCCGTGCTGTGGCCGCTCAGCCGCCGCGGGCGCGCGGATACTGGCGGCAGCGAGGTCGTAGTCTACCACGACCAACTCGCCGAAATCGACCGCGACATGGCCGCCGGCATCATCGGTGCCGCCGAGGCCGATGCCGCGCGGGTCGAGATCAGCAGGCGGCTGCTGGCCGCCGCCGATCGGGGCGGACGTGAGGTCCCGGTGCAGGGCAGCCTCAATCTGCGGCGCACTGCCGCGATCGTCGGCCTGGTCGGATTGCCGGTGATTGCCTCGAGCTTCTATCTCGCGCTCGGCTCGCCGCGCCTTGGTGACTTTCCGCTCGCCGAGCGCGGCCGGGTGGCCGACGCCAACCAGCCGCTCACCAATCTGGTCGCGCAGGTCGAGGCGCATCTCGAAAAGAACCCGACCGACGGCCGCGGCTGGACGGTGCTGGCCCCGGTGCTGTCGCGCCTCGGCCGCTACGATGACGCCGTCCGCGCCTATCGCAACGCCATCACCTATGCCGGCGACAGCGCCGATCGCCGCGCCGATCTCGGCGAGGCCTTGATGGGGACTGCCGGCGGCGTCGTCACCGCGGACGCCAAGGCGGAATTCGAGCGCTCCGTCGCGCTGAATGGCGACGATGCCAAGGCGAACTATTTCCTCGGCCTCGCCGCCGAGCAGGACGGCCGCAAGGCCGATGCCGCGGCGCTCTGGCAGAAGATGCTGGCGAAGGCGCCGGCGGACGCGCCGTGGCGGCCGCTGGTGCAGGCCGCGCTGGTGCGGGTCGGCGGAAGCGTGCCCGGCGGCGTGAGCGCGCCGGCGCTGCCCGATGGCGCGGTGGCCGCGGCCAAGGACATGAGCGAGGCCGATCGCGGCACCATGATCAAAGGCATGGTCGATCGGCTGGCGACGCGGCTGAAGACCAATGGCGACGACGTCGAGGGCTGGCTGCGGCTGGTCCGCGCCTATCTCGTGATGGGCGAGCGCGACAAGGCGATGAGCGCGCTCGCGGATGCCCGTCAGGCGGTCGCCAACGATGCGGACCGGTTGCGTCAGCTCAATGAGGGGCTGAAGAATCTCGGGCTGGATGGATAGAGCATGACGCCGAAAAGTGCGCGGCGGTTTTCGGAGGATGTCATGCGCAAGGATGGAACATGACCAGGAAGCAACGGCGTTTGACACTGATCGGCTGCGCGCTCGTCGTGCTCGCGATCGCCGCGGGCCTGGTGCTGAACGCGCTGCGCGATTCCATCGTGTTCTTCTCGACGCCGTCGATGGTCGCCGAAAAGCATCTTGGTCCGGGCAAGCGTTTCCGCCTCGGCGGCCTGGTGGAGCAGGGCTCGCTCAAGCGCGGCGACAATCTCGCCGTGACCTTCACCGTCGGCGACGGCGGCGCGACGCTGCCGGTCGCCTACAAGGGCATCCTGCCGGATTTGTTTCGCGAGGGGCAGGGCGTGGTTGCCGAAGGTGCGCTCGACGCCAGCGGCGTGTTCCGCGCCGACACCGTGCTCGCCAAGCATGACGAGACCTACATGCCGAAGGACGTCGCCGACGCCTTGAAGAAGCAGGGCCACTGGAAGGACGATTACGGCGCCAAATCAAGCAATACGCCGAGCGCCTCCGCGGCGCCGACCCAGGGAGCCGTGCGGTGATTGCAGAAAGTGGACATTACGCCCTGGTGCTCGCGCTCGGGCTGGCGCTGATCCAGTCCATCGTGCCGATCGTCGGCGCGCGCTGGCGCGATGCGGCGCTGATGAACGTCGCGCGCTCGACCGCGCTCGCCCAGTTGCTGTTCGTCGCGGCGTCGTTCGCGGCACTGGTGACGCTGCACGTCACCTCGGATTTCTCGGTCGCCAATGTCTACGAGAATTCGCATTCGCTGAAGCCGCTGCTCTACAAGATCACCGGCGTGTGGGGAAACCATGAAGGATCGATGCTGCTGTGGGTATCGATCCTGGCGCTGTTCGGCGGCCTCGTCGCGGCCTTCGGCAACAATCTGCCGCTGTCGCTGCGTGCGTATGTGCTGGCGGTGCAGGCGTGGGTCGCCAGCGCCTTCTATCTGTTCATCCTGATCACTTCGAACCCGTTCCTGCGCATCGCCAATCCGCCGCTGGAGGGACGCGACCTCAATCCGGTGCTGCAGGACATCGGCCTCGCGGTGCATCCGCCGATGCTCTATCTCGGCTATGTCGGCTTCTCGATCTCGTTCTCGTTCGCGGTGGCGGCGCTGCTCGAGGGACGGATCGACGCCGCCTGGGCGCGCTGGGTGCGGCCGTGGACGCTGATGGCGTGGATTTTCCTGACGCTCGGCATCGCCATGGGCTCGTACTGGGCCTATTACGAGCTCGGCTGGGGCGGCTGGTGGTTCTGGGATCCGGTCGAGAACGCCTCGCTGATGCCGTGGCTTGCCGGCACCGCGCTGTTGCATTCGGCGCTGGTGATGGAGAAGCGCAACGCGCTGAAGGTATGGACCGTGCTGCTGTCGATCCTGACCTTCTCGCTGTCGCTGCTCGGCACCTTCCTGGTGCGCTCCGGCGTTCTCACCTCGGTCCATGCCTTCGCGACCGATCCGACACGCGGCGTGTTCATCCTGCTGATCCTGTTCGTCTTCATCGGCGGCAGCCTGTCGCTCTACGCCTGGCGCGCGCCGGCGCTGAAGCAGGGCGGGCTGTTCGCGCCGATCTCGCGCGAGGGCGCGCTGGTGCTCAACAATTTGCTGCTCACCACCGCCTGCGCGACCGTGTTCATCGGCACGCTGTATCCGCTGGCGCTCGAGGTTCTGACCGGCGAGAAGATCTCGGTCGGCGCGCCGTTCTTCAATTTCACCTTCGCGCCGCTGTTCGTGCCGCTGCTGCTCGCGGTGCCGTTCGGGCCGCTGCTGGCCTGGAAGCGCGGCGATCTGCTCGGCGCGGCGCAGCGGCTGATGGTGGCCGGCATCGTCGCGCTGGTTGCGATGGCGCTGGTGTTGGCGTGGACCTATGGCGGCGCGACCTTGGCGCCGCTCGCGATCGGGCTGGCGGTGTTCGTCATCATGGGCGCGCTGTGCGATCTCGCCGAGCGCATCGCGCTGTTCCGGATTCCGCTGTCGCTCTCGCTGCGCCGCGCGCGCGGCTTGCCGCGCGCCACCTGGGGGACTGCGTTTGCGCATGCCGGTCTCGGCGTCGCGCTGATCGGGATCGTCTGCGAGACCACCTGGAACAGCGAATATATCGGCGCGATGAAGCCCGACGACGTCGCTCGCGTCGCCGGCTACCAACTGCGGCTCGACGGCCTGAACCCGCGGCAGGGTCCGAACTTCCGCGAGATGGTCGCGCAATTCACCGTGACGCGTGACGGCGAGAAGGTCAGCGTGATGACGCCGTCGAAGCGCAACTTCACGACCCGCGGCGCCTCGACGACCGAGGCCGCGCTGATGACGCGCGGCGCCAGCCAGCTCTACATCTCGCTCGGCGATACCTCGGCCGACGGCGCGATCGCGGTGCGCATCTATCACAAGCCGCTGGTGCTGATGATCTGGTGGGGACCGGTGCTGATGGCGTTCGGCGGCCTGCTGTCGCTGTCCGACCGCCGCTTGCGGGTCGGCGCGCCGAAGCCGGCGAAAGCGGCGCGCGCATTGCAGGCGGCCGAGTGATGCGGTCGCGCGCGCTTGCAGCCGCCGTGCTTGCGACGGCCCTGATGCTCGGCGCGATGCCAGCCCGGGCGGTGCTGCCCGACGAGGTCATGGCGGATCCGGCCAAGGAGGCGAGGGCGCGCGAGCTCTCCAAAGAGCTGCGCTGCATGGTCTGCCAGAACCAGTCGATCGACGATTCGGAGGCGCCGCTGGCGCGCGACCTCCGTCTTTTGGTGCGTGAACGCATCTCGGCCGGCGACAGCGACGCCCAGGTGATCGATTTCCTGGTGGCCCGCTACGGCGAATTCGTGCTGCTGAAGCCCCGCCTCAACGAGCACACGCTGCTGCTGTGGCTGACCCCGCCGCTGGCGCTGCTGCTGGGCGGTTTGGCGCTCTGGCGGCTCGGCCGGCGCAAGGCAAATCCGGCCGCGGGCGGGGGCGATTCCGCCCCTGGACTGACGTCCGACGAGCAGGCGCGCCTGGAACGGCTGCTGGCGGCGGAATCCGCGCCGGACAAGCCGCTTTAGTTCCCTCTTAAGTCCTTTATTTACCTGCGCTATTCTGCCGCAGCGGCGGCCGCCTCGATTACAAAAGTTTAATTCCGCAGCCAGCGCGCCGTAAGGCTGATGACCCCATGTTCAGACCCATCAGGTGCTCCCCCCCGGCACCAATGATTCTGGCCCTGGAGATTTCAAGACATGACCGACCGTCCCGACCTCTCGACCCTTCCGTCCTACAAGGCGCCGAAGCGCTCGCTGTTCTCTGCCCGCAAACTCGCGCTGATGGCGTCGGTCGTGGCCGGCCTCGGTGCCGCCACCTATGGCTTCAGCCCCTCGCACAACCCCGCCGACCTGTTCACGACGCCCGCGCATGCGCAGGTCAACAACGAGGTCAAGAAGGTTCAGCAGCCGGTCGGATTTGCCGACATCGTCGAGCGCGTGAAACCGTCGGTGATCTCGGTCAAGGTCAACATTCGCGAGAAGGTCGCGAAGGATGACAGCAACAACAATGACGATTCGCCGTTCCAGCCGGGTTCGCCGATGGAGCGCTTCTTCCGCCGCTTCGGCGGTCCGGATGGCTTGCCCCCGGGCCTGCGCGGTGGACCGCGTGGCGGTGGCGTGGTGACGGGCCAGGGCTCCGGCTTCTTCATCTCGGCAGACGGCTTTGCCGTGACCAACAATCACGTCGTCGACGGCGCCGACAAGGTCGAAGTCACCACCGACGACGGCAAGACCTATTCCGCCAAGGTGATCGGCACCGATCCGCGCACCGACCTCGCGCTGATCAAGGTCGAGGGCGGCTCCAACTTCCAGTTTGCCAAGCTTTCCGAAACCAAGCCGCGCATCGGCGACTGGGTGCTGGCGGTCGGCAATCCGTTCGGCCTCGGCGGCACCGTGACCGCGGGCATCGTCTCGGCCTCCGGCCGCGACATCGGCAACGGCCCGTATGACGATTTCATCCAGATCGATGCGCCCGTGAACAAGGGCAATTCGGGTGGCCCGGCGTTCGACGTGTCCGGTGAGGTGATGGGCGTCAACACGGCGATCTACTCGCCGTCCGGCGGCAGCGTCGGCATCGCGTTCTCGATCCCGGCCCAGACCGTCAAGAGCGTCGTCGCCCAGCTGAAGGACAAGGGCGCGGTCAGCCGTGGCTGGATCGGCGTCCAGATCCAGCCGGTGACCTCCGACATCGCCGACAGCCTCGGCATGAAGAAGGCCGAAGGCGCGCTGGTTGCCGAACCGCAGGCCAACGGCCCCGCGGCCAAGGCCGGCATCGAGTCCGGTGACGTCATCACCGCCGTCAATGGCGAGCCGGTGAAGGATGCGCGCGAGCTCGCCCGCACCATCGGTGGCCTCGCGCCCGGCAACGCCGTGAAGCTGAACGTGCTGCACAAGGGTCAGGACAAGACCGTCAACCTCACGCTCGGCCAGCTGCCGAACAACCTGGAGGCCAAGGCTGACACCGACAAGAGCGACAAGGGCAATTCGTCCCGCGGCACCGACGTGCCGAAGCTCGGCCTCACCGTCGCGCCCGCCAACAGCGTGGCCGGCGCCGGCAAGGATGGCGTGGTCGTGACCGAAGTCGACCCCAAGAGTGCTGCCGCCGAGCGGGGCTTCAAGGAAGGCGACGTGATCCTCGAGGTCGCCGGCAAGTCCGTCGGCACCGCCGGTGAAGTGCGGGATGCGATCACCGCGGCGCGCAATGACAGCAAGAACAGCGTTCTCATGCGCGTGAAGAGCGGCGGTTCGTCGCGCTTTGTGGCAGTGCCGCTGGCGAAGGGATAACTATCTATGAGTTGGAAGGCGTCGCCGGCATCAGTCGCCCCCGCCGACGGCGCTTTCCGGGGGGCGGGCCCCTTGCTCGCTCCCTACGTTGCCTTTCGATGGAATATGCCCCCCTCTGTCGGAAGGTCTCAGGGCGGTGAGGTCCCCCAGCTTCACCGCCCACTTTTTTCAAGCAATCGAGAATATACGCGGTCGTCTTGCATGTGCAGGCCGGCCGCGTCATGCTGACAGAGGGCCAATTCCCGTGACCGCAATCGCTCCGCAAATGCGCATCCTGATCATCGAAGACGACCGTGAGTCAGCCGACTATCTGGTCAAGGCATTCCGCGAAGTCGGCTATATCGCCGATCTCGCCTCCGATGGCGAGGAAGGGCTGTCGATGGCCGAGACCGGCGACTACGACGTGCTGGTTGTGGATCGCATGCTGCCGAAGCGTGACGGCCTGTCGCTGATCGGCAGCCTGCGCGACAAGGGCAACCGGACGCCGGTGCTGATCCTCTCGGCGCTCGGCCAGGTCGATGACCGCATCAAGGGCCTGCGTGCCGGCGGCGACGACTACCTGCCGAAACCCTATTCCTTCGCCGAGCTGCTCGCGCGCGTCGAGGTGCTGTCGCGGCGCAATGTCGGCCCGGCCGAGGAGACGACCTACCGGGTCGGGGACCTCGAGCTCGATCGGCTGTCGCATCGTGTCGCCCGCGGCAAGGACGAGCTGACCTTGCAGCCGCGCGAGTTCCGCCTGCTCGAATATCTCATGAAGCATGCCGGGCAGGTGGTGACGCGCACCATGCTGCTCGAGAATGTCTGGGATTATCATTTCGATCCGCAGACCAACGTCATCGACGTCCACATCTCGCGGCTGCGCTCCAAGATCGACAAGGGTTTTGAGCGGCCGCTGCTGCATACCATCCGCGGCGCGGGGTATATGATCCGTGACGGCATTCGGTAAACTGATCCGGACCACGGCGTTTCGGCTAACGCTGGTCTACCTGTTCCTGTTCGCGCTGTTCGCCGCCTCGCTGCTGGCTTACTTCGCCTGGAACACGCGGCGGCTGATCACCGAGCAGATCACGACGACGGTCAACGTCGAGATCAGCGAGATCACCGACATCTACAACCGCCGCGGCCTGCGCGGCCTGCTGGGCACCATGGGCAACCGCGCGCTGCGGCCGGGCGCCAACCTCTATCTGGTGACGGCGCCGAACGGGCAGATGCTCGCCGGCAATGTCGGCGCGCTGGCACCGGGCGTGATGAGCGTGCAGGGCTGGACCGAGACCGCCTATCGCCGGCTCGACGACCAGGACAAGACCGATCACCGCGCGCTGGTGCGGGTCACCGAGATGGAGAACGGCTTCCGCCTGCTGGTCGGGCGTGACCTCGAGGAGCGGCGGCGGCTGTTCGGCATCGTCGCCAAGGCCGCGCAATGGTCGATCCTCGTCGTCGTCGTGCTCGGCATCGGCGGCGGCATCTTCGTCGCCCGACGCGTGCTGCACCGGATCGACGCCATGACCGGCACCACCAAGCGCATCATGGCGGGCGATCTGTCCGGCCGGCTGCCGGTCGGCCGCAGCGGCGACGAGCTCGATCGCCTGGCGGAAAATCTCAATGCCATGCTCGAGCGCATCGAGGCGCTGATGACGGGGCTGAAGGAGGTCTCCGACAACATCGCCCATGACCTCAAGACGCCGCTGACGCGGCTGCGCAACCGCGCCGAGGAGGCGCTGGCGCGGTCGGGCTGCGAGGCCGACTATCGCGCGGCGCTGGAGCGGACCATCGAGGAATCCGACGGGCTGATCCGCACCTTCAACGCCCTGTTGATGATTGCGCGTGCCGAGTCCGGCCAGGCGCGCGGCAACATGGACGATTTCGACGGTGCCGATGTCGCCAACGGCATCCACGAACTGTACGAGCCGCTGGCCGAGGACGACGGCATGACGCTGCAGGTGAAGACCGTGCCGGCGCCGATTCACGGCAACCGCGAATTGATCAGCCAGGCCGTCGCCAACCTGGTCGAGAATGCCATCAAATACGGCAAGCCCGACGTCAGCGTGCAGCCGCTCAATGCGGATGCGCGGGAGATCCTGATCGAGGCGCGGCGCGAGGGCGACCAGGTCCTGCTCAGCGTCACCGACCACGGTCCGGGCATTCCCGAGGCCGACCGCAAGCACGCGGTCGAGCGGTTCGTCCGGCTCGAGGCGAGCCGGACCTTACCCGGTTCCGGTCTCGGCCTCAGCTTGGCCTCGGCGGTCGCCACGCTTCATGGCGGCGAGCTCAGGCTCGGCGATGCCCATCCGGGGCTGGTCGCCACCCTGGTGCTGCCCGCGCGGGCGGGCGGCAGTGACAGGCTTGCGGCTCAAACGCAGGATGTGCCACAGAAGGCGGCATGAATGCCGCCGCGCCGGGAAACGCGGATCGACATGGTCTGGCCGCGCGGTTCGCGGACGGACCGCGTGTCGCCGCGCCCACATCCGCCGATCAGCGCCTGACCGACTGGTTCGCCGAACTCGAGCCGGCGCAATTGGCCGCGCTCAATGCGCTGCTTGAACATCCGTTCGCACGCGACATCCTGCGCGGCATCGCCGAGTTCTCGCCCTATTTGTTCGAGCTCGCGCGTGCCGACGCCGCGCGGCTGATCCGGATCCTGTCATGCGACCCGGAGTCGCATCTGGCCAACCTGATCGAGGCGACGTCGCGCGAGGTGCTCGCCGCCGGCAGCGAGGCCGACGTGATGGTTCTGCTTCGCCGCATGAAGGCGGAGGCCGCGCTGATGATCGCGCTGTGCGACATCGGCGGCGTCTGGCCGGTGATGCGGGTGACGACGGCCCTGACCGACATCGCGGTGAATTCGGTGCAATCGGCGCTGCGATATTTGTTCCGGCAGGAAGTTGCCCGCGGCCGGATGACCGCCGCCGATCCCGATCACCCAGAAGCAGGCTCGGGCCTGATCGTGCTCGCGATGGGCAAGATGGGGGCCGGCGAGCTGAACTATTCCAGCGACATCGACCTGATCGTGTTCTTCGATCGCGCGGCCACCTCGCTCGCCGAGGACATCGAGCCGCAGCCGTTCTTCGTGCGCGTCACCCAGGCGATGGCGCGGATGCTGCAGCAGCGCTCGGGCGACGGCTATGTGTTCCGGGTCGATCTCAGGCTGCGCCCGGACCCGGCTTCTACCCAGGTCGCGATCTCGACCGACGCGGCTTTGCATTATTACGAGCGCGAGGGACGTACCTGGGAGCGCGCCGCGATGATCAAGGCGCGGCCCTGCGCCGGCGATCCGAAGGCCGGCGAGGCGCTGATCGCCGAGCTCGCGCCGTTCGTCTGGCGCAAGCATCTGGATTTTGCCGCGCTTGCCGATGTCCACGACATGAAGCGGCAGATGCAGACCTATCGCGGCCAGAGCGAGATCTCGGTCGAGGGCCATAACGTCAAGGTCGGCCGCGGCGGCATCCGCGAGATCGAGTTCTTCGCCCAGACCCAGCAGCTGATCGCCGGCGGCCGCCATCCGGAGTTGCGGGTGCGGCCGACGCTGGAGGCGCTCAATGTGCTCGCCAACAGCAACTGGATCACCTTTGAAGCGCGCGACGAATTGACGACGGCCTATGAATTCCTGCGCCGGGTCGAGCACCGGCTGCAGATGATCGCCGACGAGCAGACCCATTCGCTGCCCGAAGCGCCTGAGGATGTCGAGCGCTTTGCGCATTTCTTCGGCTACGAAAATCGCGAGGCCTTCGCCAGAAACCTGCTCGGCCAGCTCAAGATCGTGCAGAACCACTATGGCAAGCTGTTCGAGGGCGACGATCCGACCGGCACCGCAAAGCTGCCGGATATCGACTACGGCGCCGGGCCTGAGGACGCCCGCCTGATCGAACATCTCGCCAATCTCGGCTTCAAGAAGCCCATTGCAGTTGCCGGCACCGTGCAGCAATGGATCGAGGGCGACTATCGCGCGCTGCGCGTCGAGGCGACGCGCGCTGCGTTCCTGGAATTCATCCCCGGCCTGATCGACGGCCTCGCGCATGCCGAGGAGCCTGACGATGCGGTGGCGGCGTTTGACCGTTTCCTCGGCGCGCTGCAGCGGGGCGGGCGGCTGATCTCGCTGCTCAGCCAGAACCGCGATTTCGTCGCGCTGGTGGCGCTGATCCTCGGCGCCGCGCCGCGGCTCGGCGACATGCTGGCGCGGCAGCCGCAGATCATGGACGGCCTGGTCGATCCGCGCTTCTTCGGCGCGATGCCGGACAAGAAGGAACTGTCGGAGCGGCTCGCCGCCACGCTGCAGGATGCCTCGTCCTATGAGGATTTCCTCGATCGTCTGAGATTGTTCGGCCAGGAGAGCCTGTTCCTGATCGGCACGCGGATCCTGTCCGGCACGGTGTCGGCGCAGCACGCCAGCACCGCCTTTGCCGATGTGGCCGAGGGTATCGTTCACACCGTGCACGGCCTCGTCACCGACCAGTTCGCTGCGCAATATGGCCGGATCAAGGGGCAGGAGACCGCGATCATCGCGATGGGCCGGCTCGGCAGCCGCGAGATGACGGCGTCCTCCGACCTCGATTTGATCCTGCTGTACGATTTCGACAGCGAGGCGCCGGACTCCGACGGCGAGCGCTCGCTGCATGGCGCGCAGTATTTTGCCCGCTTCACCCAGCGCCTGATCAGCGCCTTCACGACCCGGACCAATTACGGCGTGCTCTATGAGGTCGACATGCGGCTGCGCCCGTCGGGGCGCGCCGGCCCGGTCGCCTCGCGGATCGATTCATTCTCCGACTACCAGGAGCGCGAGGCCTGGACCTGGGAGCACATGGCGTTGACGCGCGCCCGCGTGATCTCGTCGTCGCCTGAGTTCCGCGAGAAGATCGAGGCGATCATCCGCAGCGTGCTGACCCGGCCGCGCGATGCGGCGTCGACCGCGGCCGACGTTGCCGACATGCGGCGCGCGATCGCGCTGGAGAAGGGCGAGGACGACGTCTGGGACCTCAAGCTCGCCGCCGGCGGGCTCGTCGACATCGATTTCATCGCGCAATATCTCCAGCTCGCGCATGCCGCGGTGAAGCCGGAAATCCTCAGCGTCTCCACGCTGCAGGTGCTCGACAATGCCGCCAAGCTCGGCCTGCTCGGCCAGTCCGAGGCCGAGATCCTGCGCTCCGCGGCGCGGCTCTATCATGACCTGACGCAGATCCTGCGGCTCTGCGTCACCGGCAAGTTCAATCCGGAGACCGCGGGCGAAGACCTGCTGCGCGTGATGGCGAGGGCCGGGGACACGCCCGATTTCTCCGCGCTGGAAGCCCGCCTGCGCGAGACCCAGAGCGAGGTGCGCCGCGTCTTCAACACGATCGTGGGGTAGAGGCGGTAGCGCCTACAATCACCGCTCGATCCACGTCATTGCGAGCGAAGCGAAGCAATCCACGGTTCCGCAAGCGGAGAGGTGGATTGCTTCGTCGCTATCGCTCCTCGCAATGACGGCGGTGCGGAGCGCTCACAGCCTCTAGGAATGATGGTCCAGAAAGCTACGCCTGCTGCTTCAGCTTCTGCAAGGCATCGCGGACGTCGGCATCGAGGCCGGCGCCGCCGGCGTCGAGATGGGCGAAGATCTGCTTGCGCATCCGCGGATCCCAGAACTTCCAGATGTGCTCGGAAATGCCCTGCACGGCACGCTCGCGCCCCTGGCTCTGGAAGAATTTTCCGATCTGGTTCGCCATATAGACCAGTTTGTCAGGCGACGACGACATAAGCGGGCTCCTTGCCGGCCATCGCGCCTGTGACGCGTTCCGGATGCGTAAAGATTTCAAATCCATCGGCGCGAGCGATCGCGGCCAGCGTGATGCCGGCGGCATCCGCCATCCGCACCGCAAGCGCGGTCGGCGCCGACACCGCAGCGATCAGCGGCGCGCCGATCGCGGCGGTCTTCTGCACCATTTCGACCGAAACGCGGCTGGTGAGCAGCACCATGCCTTCGTTGGCGGCGACCTTGTCTCGAGCCAGCGCGCCGGCGAGCTTGTCGAGCGCATTGTGGCGGCCGACATCCTCGCGCAGCGCCACGATGCCGCGCGCGCCCGTCCAGAACGCCGCGGCGTGCACGGCGCGGGTCTGGTGGTTGATCTCCTGCAGCGGCGCAACCGCCGCCACCGCCGCCATGATCTCGCGCGGCGAGAAGGTGCGGCCCACGCGCACCACCGCGGCCGGCCGAACCGCCTCGCTGATGGAATCGAGCCCGCACAGGCCGCAGCCGGTCGGTCCGGCGATGTTGCGCCGCCGCTCCGCGATCCGCTCGGCCCTGTCGGGCCTGAGCCACATCCGAAGCTCGATGCCGTCATCGAGCTCGACGATGTCGAGGGTCTCGATCTCGTCGGCTGCTTGCACGATGCGTTCGCTGAGGCTGAAGCCCACGGCGAAATCGCCGAGGTCCTCGGGCGAGCCCATCATCACGGCGTAGGTACCGCCATTGTAGGTCAGCGCGAGCGGCGTCTCCTCCGGGATCAGGCGCGCGCCGTCGCTGAAGACGCCGTCGCGCCAGACTTTCCGCCTCGATTGGTGGACGGGCTCGCGCATCGTTACTCCGCGGCTTCCACCACCGGCGCAATGCGGCGGGAGTGGCGCGCCTGCTCGTCATAGGCCTTCTGCCAGTCGGACGGACCGTTCGACGGCGAGATCTGCACGGCGGTGACCTTGTACTCCGGACAGTTGGTGGCCCAGTCCGAGAAATCGGTCGTGATGACGTTGGCCTGGGTGTCAGGGTGGTGGAACGTGGTGTAGACCACGCCCGGCGCCACGCGGTCGGTGATCTCGGCACGCAGCGTGGTCTCGCCGGCGCGGCTCGCCAGCCGCACCCAGTCGCCGTCGCGCACGCCGCGCTGCTCGGCGTCGTGCGGATGGATCTCCAGCCGGTCCTCGGCGTGCCACACCACGTTCTCGGTGCGGCGGGTCTGCGCGCCGACATTGTACTGGCTGAGGATGCGCCCCGTCGTGAGCAGCAGCGGATAGCGCGGGCCGGTGCGTTCGTCGGTCGCGATGTATTCGGTGAGGATGAACTTGCCCTTGCCGCGCACGAAGCCGCCGATATGCATCACCGGGGTGCCTTCCGGCGCCTTTTCGTTGCAGGGCCACTGCACCGAGCCGAGCTCGTCGAGCCTGGCATAGGAGACGCCCGCGAAGGTCGGCGTCAGCGCGGCGATCTCGTCCATGATCTCGGATGGATGGGCGTAGTTCATCTCGAAGCCCATCGCCTTGCCGAGCATGATCGTCACTTCCCAGTCGGCATAGCCGTTGAGCGGCGTCATCACCTTGCGGACGCGCTGGATGCGGCGTTCGGCATTGGTGAAGGTGCCGTCCTTCTCGAGGAAGGTCGAGCCGGGCAGGAAGACGTGAGCGTAGTTCGCGGTCTCGTTCAGGAAGAGATCGTGGACGATGACGCATTCCATCGCCGACAGCGCCGCCACCACATGCTTGGTGTTGGGGTCGGACTGCAGGATGTCCTCGCCCTGCACGTAGAGCCCCATGAAGCTGCCTTCGATGGCGGCGTCGAACATGTTCGGGATGCGCAGGCCCGGCTCGTTGTTGAGCTTGACGTTCCACATCGCCTCGAACTGCTCGCGCACCGTGTCGCCGGCGATGTGGCGGTAGCCCGGCAGCTCGTGCGGGAACGAGCCCATGTCGCAGGAGCCCTGCACGTTGTTCTGGCCGCGCAGCGGATTCACGCCGACGCCGGGCCGGCCGATATTGCCGGTCGCCATCGCGAGGTTGGCGATCGCGATCACCGTGGTCGAGCCCTGGCTGTGCTCGGTGACGCCGAGCCCGTAATAGATCGCGCCGTTGCCGCCGGTGGCATAGATTCGGGCCGCCTCGCGCAACGCCTTCGGATCGACGCCGGTCATGATCGCGGTGGCTTCCGGACTGTGCTTCTCCTGGGCGACGAAGGTGGCCCAGTCCTCGAACTCGCTCCAGTCGCAGCGCTCGCGTACGAAGGCCTCATCGACGAGCCCTTCGGTGACGATGACATGGGCGAGCGCGGTCAGCACGGCGACGTTGGTGCCGGGCATCAGCGGCAGATGCAGCGCCTTCACATGCGGCGATTCCACCATCTCGGTGCGGCGCGGATCGATCACGATCAGCCTGGCGCCCTGGCGCAGCCGCTTCTTCAGCCGCGAGGCGAACACCGGATGGGCGGAAGCCGGATTGGCGCCGATGATCAGCACGACGTCGGTGTCCTCCACCGAATCGAAGTCCTGCGTGCCGGCCGAAGTCCCGAAAGTTTGCGACAGGCCGTAGCCGGTCGGCGAGTGGCAGACGCGGGCGCAGGTGTCGACATTGTTGTTGCCGAAGCCGGCGCGGATCAGCTTCTGCACCAGATAGGTTTCTTCATTGGTGCAGCGTGACGAGGTGATGCCGCCGACCGCGTCGCGGCCGTATTTCTGCTGGATGCCCTTGAATTTTGCGGCGGCGAAATTCAAGGCCTCGTCCCACGACACTTCCTGCCAGGGGTCCTCGATCCGCTCGCGGATCATCGGCTTCAGGATGCGCTCCTTGTGGGTGGTGTAACCCCAGGCGAAGCGGCCCTTCACGCAGGAATGGCCGCGATTGGCCTTGCCGTCCTTCCACGGCACCATGCGCACCACTTCCTCGCCGCGCATCTCGGCCTTGAAGGCGCAGCCGACGCCGCAATAGGCGCAGGTGGTGACGACCGAGTGCTCGGGCTGGCCGATCTCGATCACGGATTTCTCGGTCAGCGTCGCGGTCGGGCAGGCCTGCACGCAGGCGCCGCAGGATACGCATTCGGAGCCGAGGAAGCTCTCGTTCATGCCGGGCGAGACGCGGCTGTCGAAGCCGCGGCCGGAGATCGTCAGCGCGAAGGTGCCTTGTACTTCCTCGCAGGCGCGGACGCAGCGCGAGCAGACGATGCACTTCGAGGGATCGTAGGTGAAGTACGGATTGGACTCGTCCTTCGGCATCCAGTTGTCGTTTTCGCAGCCGTGCGATTCGGCGAAGACGTGGTTCTGACCTTCATAGCCGTAGCGCACGTCACGCAAGCCGACGGCGCCCGCCATGTCCTGCAATTCGCAGTCGCCGTTCGCGGCGCAGGTCAGGCAGTCCAGCGGGTGGTCGGAGATGTAGAGCTCCATCACGCCCTTGCGCAGCTTCTTCAGCCGCTCGCTCTGGGTGTGCACGACGAGGCCGGGCATGACCGGCGTCGTGCAGGAGGCGGGCGTGCCGGCGCGGCCCTCGATCTCGACGAGGCAGAGCCGGCAGGAGCCGAAGGCGTCGACCATGTCGGTCGCGCAGAGCTTTGGAATCTGGGTGCCGGCTTCCATCGCTGCGCGCATGATCGAGGTGCCCTCGGGCACCGTGATCTGATTGCCGTCGATGGTCAGCGTGACCATCGTCTCGGATTTGGATTTGGGCGTGCCGAAATCGGTTTCCTGGATCAGCGACATCGTGATTTCCTTGCTATTCCGCGGCCTGCAGGTGGGCCGGTGCGGGACCTAGATCTCCGCCGAAATCTTCCCGGAAGTGTTTCAGTGCGCTCATCACGGGGTAGGGCGTGAAGCCGCCGAGTGCGCACAGCGAGCCGAATTTCATGGTGTTGCAGAGGTCTTCGACAACAGCGAGGTTTTCCGCCACGCGCTCGCCATTGATGATCTTGTTGATGGTCTCGACGCCGCGGGTCGAGCCGATCCGGCACGGCGTGCACTTGCCGCAGGATTCGACGGCGCAGAATTCCATCGCAAAGCGGGCCTGCTTCGCCATGTCGACGCTGTCGTCGAACACCACGATCCCGCCATGGCCGATCAGGCCGTCGCGCGCGGCGAACGCTTCATAGTCGAACGGCGTGTCGAACAGCGCGCGCGGGAAGTAGGCCCCGAGCGGGCCGCCGACTTGAACCGCGCGCACCTCGCGCCCGGTGAAGGTGCCGCCGCCGATCTCGTCGACGAGTTCGCCGAGCGTGACGCCGAAGGCGGTCTCGAACAGCCCGCCGTATTTGATGTTGCCGGCGAGCTGGATCGGCATCGTTCCGCGCGAGCGGCCCATGCCGAAATCGGCGTAGGCCTTGGCGCCGTTGTCGAGGATGAAGGGAATCGCCGCGAACGACAGCACGTTGTTGATCACGCTCGGGCGGCCGAACAGCCCCTTATGCGCCGGCAGCGGCGGCTTGGCCCGCACGATGCCGCGGCGGCCCTCGAGGCTTTCCAGCAACGAGGTCTCTTCGCCGCAGACATAGGCGCCGGCGCCGACCCGCACCTCGAGATCGAACTCATGGGCGGAGCCGCCGATGCGCTTGCCGAGCAAGCCGGCGCGGCGGGCGGCCACGATCGCCGCGTTCATCGCCTCGACCGCGTGCGGATATTCCGAGCGGATGTAGATGTAGCCCTTGGTGGCGCCTACCGTGACACCTGCGATCGTCATGCCCTCGATCACGACGAAGGGGTCGCCTTCCATGATCATGCGGTCGGCGAAGGTGCCGCTGTCGCCTTCGTCGGCGTTGCAGACGATGTATTTGCGGTCGGCGCTGGCCTGCGCCACGGTCTTCCACTTGATGCCAGTCGGGAAGCCGGCGCCGCCGCGGCCGCGCAGACCGGACGTCGTGACGTCGGCGAGGATCTGGTCGGAGGTCAGCGTCAGCGCCCGCTCCAGGCCCTTGTAGCCGCGATGGGCGCGGTAGTCGTCGACCGAGCGCGGATCGATCACGCCGCAGCGGGCGAAGGTCAGCCGGGTCTGGCGCTTCAGCCAGGGAATCTCGTCCGTGATACCAAGCCGCAGCGCGTGCTGGCCGCTGCCGGCCATCTCGTCGAGCAGTGATGGCACGTCTGCCGCCGTCACCGGGCCGAATCCGATGCGGCCCTGGGCGGTCACAAGCTCGACCATCGGCTCCAGCCAGCACAGCCCGCGCGAGCCGTTCCTGACGATCTCGATCGCTGCGCCACGCGCCGCTGCGGCCCGCTCGAAGGCGAGGGCGACATCGTCGGCGCCGACGGCGACGGCCGCGGCATCGCGGGGGACGTAGATTCGCATCGTCATCGCTGTGCCTCCGCGACCAGCGCGTCGATGCGCGCTTCATCGAGCCGGCCGACCACGCGGCCATCGAGCATCGCCGAGGGCGCGGTGGCGCACAGCCCGAGGCAGTAGATCGGCTCCAGCGTCACGCGGTCATCCGCCGTGGTGTTGCCCAGGGCAACGCCGAGCTTGGCTTCCGCGCGCGCCGCCAGCGCATCGCCGCCGGCGGCCTGGCAGGCCTCGGCGCGGCACAGCTTGAGGACGTGGCGGCCCGCAGGTTGCTTCCGGAAATCATGGTAGAAGGTGAAGACGCCGTGCACCTCGGCGCGCGACAGGTTGAGCGCCTCCGCCACCATCGGGATCGCAGGCTCCGGCACGTAGCCGAAGGCCTCCTGCAGCGCGTGCAGGATCACCAGCGTGGCGCCTTCGAGCCCGGCATGCTCGGCGATGATTTCAGCGCCGCGCGCCTTGTCCCAAGGTTCGTATCCCACCGTCATCAGCGCTTCTCACGATCAGTTTTTTGCTTCGCACATGAGAGTTGGAATCCTTCGAAACATCAATAAAGCTGTCTCATGCGGCGATTGCGAAACGCGATTAATAGCGTCGCCGAATGGATCGATGCGGTTTCGTAATAATGTTCTGGAATCACGCACTTCCGCGGCGCTTTGGATTTCGGGATCGCACCCCGATCGTGCTACCTATGGACGTGTCGGGCTGCCGCTTGGGGCGCCGTTTTCCGAAGGGATCTGAACCTTGATCGACAAGCTGGAACTTCTGCTGGCGCTGGCCAAGGAACGGCATTTCGGCCGGGCTGCGGAGGCCTGCGGCGTCACCCAGCCGACGATGTCGACCAGCCTCAAGCAGCTCGAGGAAATCCTCGGCGTCATGCTGGTGCAGCGCGGATCCCGCTTCCAGGGCTTCACGCCGGAAGGGGAGCGGACGCTGGACTGGGCGCGGCGCATCGTCGGCGATGCGCGCGCGATGAAGCAGGAGATCAACAGCCTCAAGGACAAGCTGTCGGGCGAGATCCGGATCGCGGCGATCCCGACCGCGCTCGGCATGGTGGCCTCGCTGACCACGCCGTTCCGGGCGCGCCATCCCGATGTGCGGTTCCGCATCCAGTCGTGCACGTCGGCCGATGTGCTCGGCCTGCTCGAGAATCTCGAGGTCGATGCCGGGCTGACCTATATCGAGAACGAGCCGATCGGCAAGGTCCGCACCATCCCGCTCTATAACGAGAGCTATCGCTTGCTGACGGCGCCGGATGCGATGTTCGGCGACCGCAAGCAGGTGACGTGGAAGGAAGTCGGCACCGTGCCGCTCTGTCTGCTCACGCCCGACATGCAGAACCGCCGCATCATCGATCGCGCGCTGACCTCGGTCGGCGCGGAGGCGACGCCGACGCTGACGTCGAACTCACTGCTCGTGCTCTACACCCATGTGAAGACCGGCCGCTGGGCCAGCGTGATGCCGGCCAAGCTCGCCGAGACGCTCGGCCTTGCGGATGCCGTGCGCAGCATTCCGATCGTCGATCCGGTCGTGGACTACAGCATTGGCCTCGTGATCCCGCAGCGCGATCCGATGACGCCGTTGATCGCAGCCCTGGTGCAGGTCGCACGCGAGGTCGCGCCGACGCTCGAGAGCGCGTAGCTCCCGGCATTCTCTCGCAGCCTTTTCGCCACGGTTCCGGCACAGCAGCAACCGACCACGCGTTGTGTGCTTGCGTTGAAGCAAGTCCTGGTGTTCAGCCGGCGAACAATCTTCGCTTGCTCGCAGCAAAGATGGAACTCAGCGCCGGCTCGGCGGTTGCATTGCGGCGTCCCGGTCAGCGAGCAGGAGCTGCTTTGAATCGTCGCCAGTTACTCCACGGATCGGCCGTGTTGCCGACACTCATGTTCTTGCCACAGCGCCAGGCCGCCGCCGCAGGGAGCGCGACGGACGCACCCTTCAACCCAGGCATGGTCAGGGAGCTTGCGCGCAATCTCGCCGGCAAGTCGTTCGAGGCGCCGGACGAGAAGTTGCCGAACGGTCTGACGGACCTGAACTACGACCAGTACCGCTCGATCCGCTTCACGCCCGAGCGCGCGCTGTGGCGCGGCGCGAAGCTGCCGTTCGAAGCGCAGTTCTTCCACCGCGGCTTCTTCTACAAGAACAAGGTCAAGATCTTCGAGGTCGCCGACGGCAAGGTCAGCGAAGTCAAGTACAGCAAGGACATGTTCTCGTTCGGCGAGACCGTGCCTGACTTCACCGAGACCGACCTCGGCTTTGCCGGATTTCGCATCCACGCGCCGATCAACAAGCCGAACTACTATGACGAGGTCTGCGTCTTCCTCGGCGCGAGCTATTTCCGCGCGGTCGCCAAGGACGAGACCTACGGCCTGTCGGCGCGCGGCCTGTCGATCGATACCGGCGAAGCCAAGGGCGAGGAGTTTCCGTTCTTCAAGGCGTTCTGGCTCGAGCGTCCTGTGCCCAACGCAACTTCGCTGGTCATTCACGCCTTGCTCGACAGCAAGAGCTGCGCGGCAAGCTACCGCTTCACGATCAGGCCTGGAGCGACCACGGTGTTCGATGTCGAGGCATCGCTCTATCCGCGTGCCGATCTTGAGCACGTGGGCCTTGCGCCGATGACGAGCATGTTCTTCTTCGGGCCCAACGATCGCAACGAGGTCGACGACTTTAGGCCGTCCGTGCACGATTCGGACGGGCTTGCGATCTACAACGGCAAGGGCGAGAGCCTGTGGCGCCCGCTGAGCAATCCGCGCGACCTCCAGATCAGCACGTTCCAGGACGTCAATCCGCATGGCTTCGGTCTGATGCAGCGCGAGAAGAATTTCTTCGCCTATCAGGACATCGAATCGCGCTTCGAGAAGCGTCCGAGCTTGTGGGTCGAGCCGATCGGCGACTGGGGCGAGGGCGCGGTCATCCTGTTCGAGATCCCGACCAAGGAAGAGATCCACGACAACATCGCCGCGTTCTGGCGGCCGAAGGCGCCGCTCAAGGCCAAGAGCGAGACCAATTTCACCTATCGCCTGCATTGGGGGCCGGATGCGCCGAAGCCGCATTCGCTCGCGCGCTTCACGCGCAGCGGCATCGGCGCCCATGGCGAGAACAGCAAGCTGTTCGTGCTCGACCTGTTCGGGGACAATCTGAAGGGGATCGATCCCAATAGCGTCAAGGGCGTCGTGACGGCCGAGAAGTCCGAGATCACGAATGTCGTCACGCAGCCAAATCCGAATACCGGCGGATGGCGGCTCAGCTTCCAATGCGCCGTCAAGAAGGACCCGGTCGAGCTGCGTGCGCATCTGGCGCAGGATGACAAGCCGCTCTCCGAGATCTGGGTCTATCGATGGGCGCCATAGTCACGTCACCTCATCCCGACGTCGCCGCGGCGGCCGACGGCTTCCTGCCACAAGAGAGCCCGCTTGCGATGTCGGCGGCCGATCTCGGCCGGCCGCCGCATGCGGTGAGCAAGCCGGTGTCGGTCGGTGCGGGCATGTTGATGCGTCGCGCGTTCGTCCTGATGCTGACGGCGGCGCTGACCGGTGCCGGCGCCTACGAGATGTACATGGTGGTCCAGGTCGGCGGCGTGACGATCATGGAAGGCATGGTGCTGGTGCTGTTCGTCGCGCTGCTCGCCTGGATCGCGTTTTCGTTCGCTTCGGCGCTCGCCGGCTTCTTCGCCCTGCTTCGGCGCAACGGCAACGCCCTGCCGATCCGCGACGATGGTCCCTTGCCGCAACTCGCGAGCCGGACCGCGGTCCTGCTCCCGACCTACAACGAGAATCCGCATCAATTGATGGCGCGCCTGCGCGCCATCTACGAGTCCGTCGCGGCGACCGGGCAGGGCGAGAGCTTCGACTGGTTCGTGCTCAGCGACACCCGCGATCCCGATATCTGGATCGCCGAGGAACGGGCGTTCGTCGAACTGTGCGAGGCCTGCGGCGCGCAGCGGCTGTTCTACCGGCATCGCGCCGACAATACGGCGCGCAAGTCCGGCAATGTCGGCGAGTGGATCACGCGGTTTGGCGGCGCCTATCGGTTCATGATCGTGCTCGACGCCGACAGCCTGATGTCGGGCGAAACCATGGTGCGGATGGCGCACGCGATGGAGACCAACCCGCAGGCGGCGCTGCTGCAGACGCTGCCGGTCATCGTCAACGCGCGCAGCCTGTTCAGCCGTCTGCAGCAGTTTGCCGGCCGGCTCTATGGGCCGATGGTCGCCGCCGGCGTTGCGTGGTGGCACGGCTCCGAGGGCAATTACTGGGGACACAATGCCATCATCAGGATCGAGGCATTTGCACAGCAGGCGGGGCTGCCCGAGCTCTCCGGACGCAAGCCGTTCGGCGGACATATCCTGAGCCACGACTTTGTCGAGGCGGCGCTGATGCGGCGCGCCGGCTGGGGCATCTACATGGCGCCGATGCTCGGCGGCAGTTTTGAGGAGGTGCCGCCGTCGCTCTTGGATTTTGCCGCGCGCGACCGGCGCTGGTGCCAGGGCAATCTGCAGCATCTCGCCGTGCTGAGGACGCGCCGGCTGCACTGGATCTCGCGGCTGCATTTCATGACCGGGATCGGCTCCTACATCACCGCGCCACTCTGGCTGTCGTTCCTGCTGCTCGGAATCCTGATCTCGTTGCAGGCGCGCTTCATTCGGCCCGAATATTTTCCGAAGGGTTTTTCGCTGTTCCCGAACTGGCCGGCGCAGGACCCGGTGCTCGCCGCCTGGGTATTTGGCCTCACCATGGCGCTGCTGATCGTGCCGAAGCTGCTCGGCTTCATCCTGTTGCTGACGCGGTCGGACGTGCGTCGCCAATTCGGCGGCGGTTTCCGGGCGCTGACAGGCGTGATCGCCGAGGTGCTGATCTCGGCGATGATCGCGCCGGTCATGATGGTGTTCCAGTCGATCGCGGTCGTCGAGATCCTGCTCGGCCGGGATGCCGGCTGGCAGACGCAGCGGCGCGACGACGGCGCGGTCGAGCGGCGGGAGCTCTATCGCAAGTACGGCGTTCCGACCGCCTGCGGTGTCGCGATGGCGATGAGCGCCTGGGCGGTGTCGTTGCCGCTGCTGCTGTGGATGTCGCCAGTGATCGTCGGCCTCTTGTTTGCGATTCCGATCGGGGCCTGGACCGCAAGGCCCGCGATGCGCGCGCTGTTCGTGACGCCGGAGGAAGCTAAGCCGCCGCGCGTGCTGGTCCGAGCCAATGAGCTCGCATCGTCGCCGGCACACGCATCGGCCCCCGCGCTCGCGACGTTGCGACAGGATTCCGGGCTGCTGTATCGTCATCTCTCGTCGCTGCCGCCGGCGTGGCGCGGCGGTCCGGGCGAGATCGATCTTCACCTCGCAGTGGCGCGGGCGCGGATCGAGGCAAGCGACAGCTTCGACCAGGCAGTCCGCCATCTCACGCCTCGCGAGACGCTGGCCGTGCTCGGTGATTCCGCGCTGCTGGAAGGGGTGCTTGCGAAGTAGTGTGAGGGCTCAGGCCGCTTCCGGCAGCTTCGTCTGCAGGGACCGCGGATCGCGCGGCAGCGTGACGCGCACGACGGTGCCGACGCCGAGCTTGGAGCGCAGCCGCATCGAGCCGCCGTGCAGATTGGTGAGCGAGCGCGCGATCGCAAGTCCGAGACCGGAGCCCTGGTAGCTCTTGGTGAGCTGGCTCTCGACCTGCTCGAACGGCTTGCCGAGCCGGCGCAACGATTCCGGCGCGATGCCGATGCCGCTGTCGGCGATCAACAGCACGATCGAGTCATCCAGCATCTGGCCGCGCACCAGCACGCGGCCGTGGTCGGGCGTGAACTTCACCGCATTGGAGAGCAGGTTGACGATGATCTGCTTGACCGCGCGGCGGTCGGCGACGACCGAGATCGTGCTTTCGATATTCGACTCCAGCGACAATCCCTTGTGCTCGGCGCGGCCGGAGACCACCCGCAGCGACTCCGCGAGGATGCCGGAGAGATCGAGCGGCTCCATGTCGAACTTCATGCGGCCGGCCTCGATCTTCGACATATCGAGGATGTCGTTGATGACCTCGAGCAGGTATTTCCCCGACGTCAGGATGTCGTGGCAGTACTCTGCGTATTTGTCCGAGCCGAGCGTGCCGAACAGGCCGCTGCCCATGATCTCGGAGAAGCCGATGATGGCGTTGAGCGGGGTGCGCAGCTCATGGCTCATATTGGCGAGGAATTTCGACTTCGCCGCGTTGGCGTCCTCGGCGCGGGTTTTTTCCTGCGAGTATTTTTCGGCGAGGTCGGCGAGCTCGACGGCCTGCCGTTCCAGCTCGGCTTGCGAGCGCTGCAGGTCGATCACGGTGGCGCGCAGGCGCAGGTCGTTGTCGACCAGCTTCTGCTCGTGCGCCTTGATGCGGGTGATGTCGGTGCCGACGGAGACGTAGCCGCCGTCCTTGGTGCGGCGCTCGCTGATGTGCAGCCAGCTGCCGTCGTCAAGCTGGGCCTCGAAGGTGCGGGCGCCGGGCGCCGGGACGCCGCTCTCGTGCAGGCGGGTGCGCACTTCCGGCATGCTGCCGACCTCGATCACGGTCTCGTAGGAGGTGCCGGGGCTGACGGCGGAATCGGGCAGCTTGTGCAGCCGCTGGAAGTGCGAGTTGCAGAGCACGAGGCGGTCGTCGGCATCCCAGAGCACGAAAGCCTCGGGAATGGTCTCGATCGCGTCGCGCAGTCTGAGATCGGCTTCCACAGACTTCTCGGCGAGGCTTTTCTGCTCGGTGATGTCGACCGCGATGCCGATCAGGTGCAGGCCGCCGTCGGCGGCAGCATGGCTGAGCTCGCAGCGCACCCGCAGCCAGATCCAGTGGCCGCCCACATGGCGCATGCGGAAGCTCTGGTCGATGTGATCGATCTTGCCCGAGATCAGCTGGTCGGCGATGTCGAACAGGTTGATGTCGTCCGAATTCACCAGCGCGTTGACCTCGCCGAAGGTGAGGAGGTCGTTGCGGGTGTCGAGGCCGAGCAGGGTGAACATCGACTGCGACCAGAAGATCCGGCCGCGCGACAGGTCCCAGTCCCACAATCCGCAGCGGCCGCGGTTGAGCGCGGTGTCGATCCGGCCGCGCACGGCGTCGTTGATCAGGTCGCCCTCGCGGGCGCGGGTCGATTGCCAGTGGAACGCGAAGCCGAGGATCAGCACCACGAAGCTCGTGGTCGCCGACAGCGTCACCGAGAGCGCCGCGTCCGATCCCCAGATTGGCTCGTTCATCTCCTGGATGACGACGACCTGGCCGGGCAGCGACTTGACGAGCTGCGAGATCGCCAGCGCGCCGGTGCCGCCGGGCAGTGTCATGTCGCTGACCGTGCCCTGCTGGCCGGGCGCGACGAGCAGCTGCGCGGTGGAGACGATGTCGAGGATGCGGTCGTTCTCGCCGGCGCCATCGACCGGCACGCGCGCCAGCACGCGGTGATCGGCGCTGGTGATGATGACGTGGCGGCCGTAGGCGATGCCCCAGGACGGGATCAGGTCCGGCAGCAGTTCCTGCATCCGCTCGATGTTGGCGAGCCGGTCGCGCCGCACCGAGGTCAGGCGATCGAGACGTTCGGCGAGGATGTCGGACAGCGCGGCGAGGTCGCGCTTCATCGCGCCGCGCTTCTGCCGGTTCTGGTCGATCACCTGGACGAAGGCGCCGAGGCAGATCGTGATGAGGAAGGCGATGATGAGGGTAGGGACAGCGCGGCGCAGTGCAGGCTCGGCCGTCAGGAGCCTGTGATAGGCCGGTTTCGCGATCGACTGCGCCAATCCCTTGATCGAATCGGATTGGACGCACGCGTTCGCTGCATGCGCGCGCGCCATGCCTGAGACCCCCGCTCTAAGCTGATTTTTTACCCGGTTCGGATGCTCCCCACGATGCATCCGAATCATGATCATTTGAATCCAGATTTCCGGGACTGTCGAGAGTCAACGATTCGTTAATGCGAAAAAATTCTTGTCCCGGGAAGAATCATGCGGCGCAAAGTGAGTCCGAAACAGGAACGGCTCCGTAGAACTACCCGCGCGTCGGCTCTGCGTGACTGATCACACGCTTCACGGTGGGGAACGCACGACGCAGTTTGCGTTCGATCTCGTCGACGCTTTCGTGCACCTTGATCACACTCATCGAAGGCTGCGCGCGGCAATGGAAGTTGACGACCTCGCCGGCGTCGGTGTTGCGGACCCGCACATTGTGGATGTCATGGATCGCGCCGCCATCGGCAAAGCCGGTCAGCGCCGCCTTGATGGCTTCGACGCGGTCCGGCGCGGCGTCGGTTCCCCACGGCAGTTCCGGCTCGAGCGGCTCGATATGGGTGTCGACCTCGACGTCCTCGCCGAAATCCTCGCGGATCGCGCGCTCGAGCCCGTGGGCGATGTCGTGCGCTGCGTGCAGCGCCATGTCGCTGTCGACCTCGAGGTCGATGCCGACGATCAGCTTGCCGCCGATGTCGTGCACCGTGACGTGGTGGATGGCGAGGCCGGAATTGCGCGCGATCACCATGATGCGCTCGCGCACGCTCTCATTGTCGCGCGCCACCGGCACCGCGGTGAAGGTGAGGTCGGCGTCGCCGAACGTCTTGGTCACCGCCGCCTGCGCCCGGCGCTTGATGTCCTCGACGCGGTCGATCGGGTAGGTGCGCGGCACCTTGGCGATGGCATCGATGAAATGCGTCGCGCCGACCATGCGGACGCGCAACCGGTCGACATCGACCACTCCCGGCACGGCCTTGATGGCGGTGGTGGCCTTTTCCAGCGCGCCTTCGGGCGCGCGGTCGAGCAGGGTCTCGACCGTCTCCCGCGCCATGCGCAGGCCAAGCAGGGCGATCATCACCGCGACCGCGATCGCCGCCGCGGCGTCGCCCCACCAGAAGCCGAAGCCGGCCAGCACCAGGCCGACGATGACGGCGGTCGAGCCCATCACGTCGGAGGCGAAATGCAGCGCATCGGCGGCCAGCGCCTGGCTCTTGGTGTCGCGCGCGGCGCGGTGCAGCGCGCGGGCCCGCCACAGATTGACGCCGATATCGATGACCAGAACGACAAAGGGAATGGCCGAGATCGACGGCGGCGGCGCGCCCTCGCGCAGATGGCTGTAGGCCTGCACCAGGATGCCGCCGGCCAGCACATAGAGCAGGGCGATGATGCCGAGCGCCGAGACGCTCTCGAACTTGCCGTGTCCGTAATGATGCTCGGCGTCGGCCGGCTGGTCCGACACCCGCACCACCGCCCAGGTGATGATGGTGGCGACCAGGTCGATCGACGAGTGCAGCGCCTCCGAGATCAGCGCCAGCGATCCGATCGCGATGCCGACCACGAACTTCGCCACCGCCATGCTGCCGCTGGCGAGGATCGAGATCGCGGCGACGGATGTCTTTGTGGAGGGGGCGCTGGTGTTTGAAGAGCTCATGGGCGGCGGTTTAGCAGGCCAACTGTGAACATCAAGTGTCGTTCGCCACGCGCAATCGCCACTCAGTTGCAATTGCATCCTTGCGCCAAAATCACGCGGTCGTCCCGGCGGAAGCCAGGACCCATGACCACAGGGTTGTGTGGTTGAGGTGAGCTGTGGCAACCGCATCGCGTCATGACTCGCATTCGGGGTAATGGGTCCTGGCTTCCGCCAGGACGACGCTGGATGTGTTGCGCGACGTGTCAACCGAACATCTGCGTTCTCGCGGCGCGTTTCGCCCGAGCTTTGCAAAATCGTTTCGCCACGACACAAGAGGGCGCAGGGAATGCCGGGTGCGCGCTGCACCGCCCGTCGTGTCGAATGGGTAACTCATGCCGCCATCTCGACGCGTAACGTAGGATAGGTAGAGCGCAGCGAAACCCATCATCTCGGCGTGCGGATGCAATCGATGGGTTTCGTTGCGCTCTACCCGAGCTAATGATCCAAAGCGGCCCTTGACATTTAAGGACCGATTGGTCTATATATCGACAATGAGCCGCCAAACCACCATGCAGGCGCCCCGTGGCCGCCCGCGAAGTTTCGACGTGGACGCCGCCATCGAACGCGCGATGAATGTGTTCTGGTCGCGCGGCTATCACGCCACGGCACTCCCGGACCTGCTGCGTGCGACAAAACTGTCGCGCGGCAGCCTTTACGCCGCTTTCGGCGACAAGCACTCGCTGTTCCTGCGCGCACTCGATCGCTACATTGCCGATGCCCTGACCCGGATGGATGACGAACTCGATCCCTGCAGAGATCCGGTCGATGGCCTGCGGGCCTACCTTGCCGGTTACGTTGAACGCGCGTGCGGTGCCAATGGCCGGCGCGGCTGCCTGTTGGTGGCGACGGCGATGGAGCTGGCTGGCCAGGATGCCGAGGTTGGCCGCCGCTTCGCGAGCTTCTTCAAAACCATGGAGACCAGGGTGGCGGACGCATTTTCCCGTGCGGAGACCGCGGGCAGATTGGCCGATGGCGTCGAGCCTTCGAGTGCCGCCCGAATTCTGATCTGTTTCCTTTGGGGGCTGCGCGTGGTCGCCAAGACGGCTCCGGCACGTACCACGTCGCAGGCCACCGCTGACGCGCTCCTCGCTCGCTTCATCAAATAAGCAACTGTTGGAATGACCTTTGATGTCCACTGTACGTCCGCGGGATCGGCGCGCCGATATATGGACCGATCGGTCTTGAAAGGGAAAGATGCGATGTCTGCCATCCAGATCATCTGCGCGGTGGTCGTTCCCTTGCTCTGGGGTTATCAGTTCGTGGTCATCAAGGTCGGCGTCACCGAGTTTCCGCCGCTGTTCTTCCTCGGACTGCGCTTCCTGGCCATCGCGCTGCTGCTTGTTCCGTTCGTCAGAAGGCCGACACGCCAACAGCTCGGCCCTGTCGCAGCTATTTCGGTTTTCCTCGGCGGACTGAACTTCGGGCTGTTCTATGTCGGCCTTGGGCTCGGCTCGGGGAGCATGTCGGCCGTCGCCTATCAACTCGCCCCGCCGTTCACCGTGCTGCTCGCCTGGCCGCTGCTCGCGGAGCGGCCGTCGCTCATCACATCCGCCGGCGTGGTGCTGGCGTTCGTCGGCGTGGTGGTGCTGGCGGCGGGGCCGGGGCTGTCGGCAAACGTGCTGCCGCTGCTGCTGGTGGTTGCCGCGGCGTTCGCATTCGCGGTGTCCACGGTCCTGACGAAACGCTACGGCCCTTTCGATCCCCTGATGCTGATGGGATGGTCGTCGCTGCTCACCGTGCCGCAGGTGATGTTGATGTCGTTGCTGCTCGAATATGGACAGCTGGCGAGCCTTGGCACGGCGGATCAACGTGGCTGGCTGGCGCTCGCCTACACCGTCTTCATCGGCGGCATTGTCGGGTTCGGCCTGTGGTTCTGGCTGATCGCCCGCTGCTCCATGGCCCGCGTCGCGCCGTTCGGACTGCTGCTTCCGGTGTTCGCGCTGATCTCGAGCGTGCTGTTCCTTGGCGACAGCGTGACGCCGAAGCTGATTGTCGGCGGACTGCTTGCGATCTCCGGCGTCGCCATCACGCAGGTGAGACCGGGTGCGTAGGACGGATCAACGCGGTAGCTGTAGGATGGGTAGAGCGCAGCGAAACCCATCATCTCGCTGCCCGGATACATCGATGGGTTTCGCTTCGCTCTACCCATCCTACGCAGCAGTGCGTGCCGACTACAGCGTCACCACGATCTTGCCGAGTTGCTCGTGGGCTCTCATGTGCTCGAACGCCTTGCCGATATCGGCGAATTTGTAGACCTGGTCGATCGGCCGCTGCAGCTTGCGCGCCCCGATCGCGGGCGAGATGTCCTTGCGCACCTCGTCGAAGATCGCGCGGATTTCCGCGATCGATCGGGTGCGGAAGGTGACGATACACTCCTCACGCGCTGTCGAAGACAGCTCCATTCAGTCATTTTGCTGACGCAATCTCTGTTTTAGTCGAGCGAGAAACTGAAAAACACGGTGTGAGGGCCGCCCAGGTTCTCACGATGGTTCCACCGCCGGAACTGGCACGAATCCGCAAGGAATTGGCACGCGTAAACGCCTCCGCGTTCGCTTGACCATGCTATGCGGCATCGGGAACCGGACGATCGAAGAAAATCAATCAAGGAGTTATGATGCTGTTCGGCTCGAGCGCCGCGATTTGCGGCGCCGTGGTTGCGCTCGCCTTTTCTGGCACCGCTGCTCGAAGTGAAATCGCTGCGGTTCATTCAAGCGCCGTCGTCAATGCCGCGTGTGGGGATGCAATCGTTGGCGCGGCATCCATGTACAATCCGTTCAAGCCCGGCAAGGAGGAGGGCGGTCCGAGCACAGCCTCCGGCGAGCGCTATGATCACTCGGTCTGGGCGGCTGCCATCAAGACGAGTCTGCGCCGGAAGTTTGGTGGGGTCCAATTTGGCGCGAGGCCGAAATATGCCCTCGTCGAGGCCGTCGGCAAGAAGGTCATCGTGAAGATAAATGACGTGGGGCCACTCAGGCCTGGCCGCATCATTGACCTCAATGAGCGGACGATGCGCTATTTCGATCCAAGCCTGGAGCTCGGAGTCATCAGTGGCGTCAAGGTCAGCCCGCTTGCGGGGGACTATTGGATTCCAGGACCTGTCGGCTGAACATCGCACGCGAAAGAGCCAGGGCATAGCACGCGGCAAGCGCGGACCCGTTGGCTGATCCGCCCTTCACTCGCAAATCGCCGGAGCCTGCTGCTACAGCGTCACCACGATCTTGCCGAGGTGCTTGTTGGCTTCCATGTGTTCGAACGCCTTGCCGATGTCGGCGAATTTGTAGACCTGGTCGATCGGCAGCTGCAGCTTGCGTGCCTCGACCGCGGGCCAGATGTCCTTGCGCACCTCGTCGAAGATCGCGCGGATCTCCTCGATCGAGCGGGTGCGAAAGGTGACGCCGATATACTGGATGCGGCGCGCCGCGTGCAGGTCGAAGTTGAAGTCGCCATGGGTGCCGCCGAGCCGGCCGACATTGACGATGCGGCCCTTGACCTTGGTCGCCTTGAGGTTCTGGTTCGCGACCGGTCCGGAGACCTGGTCGACGATCAGGTCGACGCCTTCGCCTGAGGTCGCCTGCAGCACCTGATCGACCCAGCCGGGATCCTTCGAGTCCACCGCGAGATCGGCGCCGAACTCCTTCAGCCGGCCGCGGCGCATCGCGTCGGTCGATGAGCCCACCACGAGCTTGGCGCCCTTCAGCTTGGCGATCTGCATCGCCATCAGCCCGACGCCGGAGCTTGCGCCCTGGATCAGCACGCTCTGGCCCGGCTGCAGCGCGCCATTGGTGACGACGGCGTTGTGCATGGTGGCGAGCGCGACGGGCAGGGTTGCGGCCTCGTCGAAATTCATGTTGGAGGGCGCGCGGAACAGCCGGCCGTGATCGGCCAGCGTGTATTCGGCGAACGCCGCGCCGCCGGAGCCCATGATCTTGTCGCCGACCTTGACGCCTTTGGCATCGGGGCCGAGCTCGGCGACCTCGCCGGCCCATTCCATGCCGAGCACGGTGCCGACGCCGCCGGCCGCGCCGTGGACATGGCCCTTGGTCATGCCGAGATCGGCGCGGTTCAGCCCGCAGGCATGAACCTTGACCAGCACCTGGGTGCCCTTCGGCACGGGCTTCGCAACGTCGGTGATTTCAGGGCCGTTAGGGCCGTAGACATAGGCTTTCATGGGCTTCTTCTCGTTTGTGTCTAACGCGAGATGACTTGAATTCCGTCATCCTGAGGTGGCCGCTTTTTCAGCGGCCCTCGAAGGATGGACGGCCCGGCTGGTGGCCGTCGACCCTTCGAGACGCGCTTCGCGCTCCTCAGGGTGACGGATAACACTCGTGCTCCGCTCCGCCCTATTCCGCGGCCTGGCGCTTGCCGCCAGACATCATCGCTTCCAGCCGCTCGCGAATGATCGCTTCCGCTTCGTGGACGATGCGCGACACCAGCTCGGCGCAGGACGGAATGTCGTGGATCAGGCCCTGCACCTGGCCGGCCGACCAGATGCCTTCGTCGGCGTCGCCTGACGCGTACACCATCTTGCCGCGGGCGCCGGCGACCAGCTCGCGCACATCCTCGAACTTTGCGCCTTCCTTCTCCATCTGCACGACCTTGGTCGAGATCGCGTTCTTGGCGACGCGCGAGGTGTTGCGCATGGTGCGGAAGATCAGCTCGGTCTCACGCTCGTCATTGGCGACGATGCGTTCCTTCACCAGCTGATGGATCGGGCTCTCCCTGGTGCACATGAAGCGCGTGCCCATGTTGATGCCTTCGGCGCCGAGCGCCAGCGCTGCGACCAGGCCGCGCGCATCGCCGAAGCCGCCCGAGGCGATCATCGGGATATTCACCTTGTCGGCGGCGGCAGGGATCAGGATCAGGCCGGGGGTGTCGTCCTCGCCGGGATGGCCGGCGCATTCAAAACCGTCGATCGAGATCGCGTCGGCGCCCATCCGCTCGGCGGACAGCGCGTGGCGCACGCTGGTGCATTTGTGCAGCACCTTGATGCCATGCTTCTTGAACTCGTCGACATGCTCCTGCGGCTTGTTGCCGGCGGTCTCGACGATCTTGATGCCGCTCTCGATGATGGCCTGGCGATATTCGGCGTAGGGCGGCGGCTTGATCGCGGGCAGGATGGTCAGGTTGACGCCGAACGGCTTGTCGGTCAGCTCGCGGCAGCGCGCGATTTCCTTGCGCAGATCGTCCGGCGTCGGCTGCGTCAGCGCGGTGATCATGCCGAGCGCGCCGGCATTGGCGACGGCGGCAACCAGCTCGGCGCGTCCGACCCATTGCATGCCGCCCTGCACGATCGGGTGATCGACGCCGAACATTTCGGTGAAACGTGTCTTGATCATTCTGCCCTCGTTTCCATCAAAATTTTCCGTGGCGCGGACGGCGGCGCACGGTGTTGTTATGGGATGTCGAGGGAAGGATGCAGTCCTGTCCGGCAATTGTCTACCGGCGACCTGCGGCGCGCCCATGCGGAAATGACGGGCCGCGGCGGTCAGGCGAGGGCGGGACGGAAGTCTTTCGTCATCTGTTCAGGCGCTGGTGATCGAACACGCAGCGCCTGGCTGAGAGCAAGGCAAAGCAGGCGCGTGTTACGCCGGCACGGCGTCTTTCTTCGACGCGGCGGTCTCCTCGTCGAATGCGGCCGCGATGTCGCGCATGCTGACGACGCCGATCAGGCTGTAGTTGTCGATGACGGGCACGTGGCGAATGTGGTGCTTGGTCATGAGATGACGGATGTGCTCGAGCGTGTCGCTCGATGTGCAGGAGACCAGCTGCTGCACCGAGACGAACTGCGACACCTTCATGCTCGCACCGGCCGCGCCGTGCTCGGCGATCGCGCGCACCACGTCGCGCTCGGTGAACATGCCGACGGCGGTGTTGCCCTCGGTGCGAACGACATCCTTGACCACGAGCGCGCTGATATTGCTGGCCCGCATCAGTTGCGCGGCAATCGCAACGGTCTCGTTCATGCGCACCGTGGCGACGCGGGGGGTCTTCTTGCGCAGGATATCTCCGACTTGCATGGCAACCTCCTTGGTTATCGTTGACTGGAGTCTGGTATACAAAATGCCAATTGTCAACGCGACTGTCGCGGAATCTACCATCAGGAATCGGCTTAAATAGGCAGGTTCGCTGACATTTCCGACGATTGTGAGCGGTGAGGGCGATCTGCCGCACTAAGCAATCTGGTATCTGGCATCCCTGCCTGGCAAAGGAAAAGAGGCGCACCGAAATGCGCCTCCATCAGTCTCCGGCGAAATGTCAGGACCAAGCGGTCCTGATCGGGTGGTCTTTAGCCAAGCCGTCTTGTTAAGCCGTCTTGTTAAGCCGTTTTGGCGCTCGTCGCGGTCTCTTCCGCAGCGGCAGCCTCGTTGCCGTTGATGAAGGCGCGGCGCATCGGCTTGATCACGAACAGCGCCATCAGCGCCGCGGTGGCGTTGAGGGCGACCGCGATCACGAACACCGCCTGCCAACCATAGCTGGCGGCAACGATGCTGGCGGCAGGCACCAAGAGCGCTGCGGTCCCCTTCGCGGTGTAGAGCATGCCGTTGTTGGTGGTCGCGAACTTCGAGCCGAAGGTGTCGCCGCAGGTCGCCGGGAACAGCGAGTAGATCTCGCCGAACACGCCGAAATAGATCGCGGTCGCCAGCACGAACACCACCGGGTTGTGACCCCAGGTCGACAGCGTGAGCAGCATCAGCGCGCCGGTGCCGAAGGCGATGAACATGGTGTGCTCGCGGCCGATATTGTCGGAGACCCAGCCGAAGAACGGCCGTCCGAAACCGTCGAAGATGCGGTCGAGCGAGATCGCGAAGGTCAGCGCGGCCATCTGGAAGCCGGCGAGCGTGACCGGCGTGTTCGCGATCTTGTAGTCGTGCGCGATCGGTGCGATCTGCGCCGCCGCCATCAGGCCGCCGGCGGCGACCATCACGAACACCAGATACATCACCCAGAAGATCGGGCTGCGCAGCACCTGCGGCGGCGTGAAGTCGACCTTGGTCTGCGGCAGATTGAGCTGCTTCTTCTTCGGCGGGATCGACACCGCGGGCGGCTGGATGAAGAAGGCGAGCAGGAAGACGATCAATCCCTGTCCGATGCCGAAATCGAAGAACGCGGTCTGATAGCCGCTCGCGGCGATCATCTTTGCAATCGGCACCACCGTGAGCGCGGCGCCGGCGCCGAAGCCGGCCGCGGTTGCGCCGGCGGCGAGGCCGCGGCGATCGGGAAACCACTTCAGCGCGTTGCCGACGCAGGTGCCGTACACCGCACCGGCGCCGATGCCGCCGAACACGGCGGCGGTGTAGAGCAAGGCGAGCGAGTCGGCATAGGAGTTCAACACCCAGGCGAGCGCGATCATGATGCCGCCGAACATGATGACGAGCCGCGGGCCGTATTTGTCGACGAACCAGGCCTCGACCGGCACCAGCCAGGTCTCGGTCACCACAAAGATCGTGAAGGCGAACTGGATCGCCGCGCGGCCCCAGTGATGCGCGCCGTCGATCGGATCGACGAACAGCGTCCAGCCATATTGCAGGTTCGCGATCATCGCCATGCAGACGATGCCCATGACGAGCTGCAGCCAGCGGAAGCCGCTGGACGAAGGTTGAGCTTGTGTGACGGCAGTATTGCTGGAAACCATCAAGTCCTCCCGAGCGCGCTGGTCTTGTGACCGAGTGTCGCAATTATTGTGGCGTATCGTCGCAAGCGCCGGCGGAAGTTGGTATACTATATTCCAGAAAGCAAGCCCTTCATTCTGCTGCAATGCAGCAAATCTGCCCTCCGACGCGCCGCTCCGGACGGCCTCTTCTTAACGGCAAAATGAAAAGCGCCCGGCTTTTGGCCGGGCGCTTCGCAGTTTGTGGTGAAGGGCGGTTGCTTACGCCGTAGCCGATTTCGCGACCACGATTTTTCGCCAGGGCTTGAGCAGCATGATCGCGAGCAGCGAGGCGAGGATGTTGGCGCCTGCCGCGATGATGAACACCTTGTCCCAGTTGCCCGACGATTGCTGCATGTAGTTGGCGATCGGCACCAACAGCGCCGCGGTGCCCTTCGCGGTGTAGAGCAGGCCCGCATTCGTGGTGGCGAACTTGGCGCCGAACGTATCGGTGCAGGTCGAGGGGAACAGCGAGTAGATCTCGCCCCAGGCAAAGAACACGAAGCCCGAGAGCAGCACGAACCAGACCGGGTCGTGTCCCCAGAGGTAGAGCATCCAGATGCCGATGCCTTCCATGCCGAAGGCGATGAACATCGTGTTCTCGCGGCCGATCATGTCGGAGATCCAGCCGAAGAACGGACGCGTCAGACCGTTGAGGACGCGGTCGATGGTTGCCGCGAAGGTGACGGCCGTCATCGTCACCGCCATCAGCGTGACCGGCACGCTGTCGACCTTCCAGTCGACCGCGATCGGCTTCAGGTTCGCCGTCACCATCAGGCCACCGGCACCGACGATCACGAACATGAAGTACATCAGCCAGAAGATCGGCTGCCGCAGCACTTCGGTCGGCTGATAGTTGCGCCGGGTCTGGATGATGTTGGCGTTCGCCACGACGGCCGGCACCTGTCCGGCCTTCGGCGCCAGCAGGAAGAAGGAGAGCAGCACGATGATGATGCCCTGGCCGAGACCGAAATACAGGAAGGTGGTCTGGAAGCCGGAGTCCTTGATCATCGCCTGGATCGGCGCGACCGTGAGCGCCGAGCCTGCGCCGAAGCCGGCAGCGGTGATGCCCGCGGCAAGTCCGCGTTTATCCGGAAACCATTTCAGCGCATTGCCGACGCAGGTGCCGTAGACGCCGCCGGCGCCGATGCCGGCGATGATCATGCCAAGATAGTAGCCGTTCAGTGTCGTCGCCTGCGCGTTGATCGCCCAGCCGAGTGCGCAGAGGATGCCGCCGACCAGCACGACGATGCGCGGACCGTATTTGTCGACGAACCAGCCTTCCACCGGCACCAGCCAGGTCTCGAACAGCACGAACAGCGTGAAGGCCCATTGGATCGATGCGCGATCCCATCCGAATTTCTTCTGGATGTCGGGGACGAAGAATGTCCACCCGTATTGATAATTTGCGATCATCACCATCGCGGCGACGCCGATCGCGAGTTGCGTCCAGCGATAGGTGTCGCTGACACGCGCGGCCGCAGGGGCCGCAGTTGCCTGAACCATGTCCGACATAGATCCTCCCAGTGCGCCCCTTGTCGTTGCTTATGAGCGCGCGATGGCCATCTTGGTATCCGATATGCCAAGGTTCAAGCTGTCGCAGGGGCAGCGCGCGCTTATGCCGCACAGGACTCAGCCCGGGCACCCCGGGAGACTAGTTCAGCGCGCAAGGAAATGGCCCCGAAAATCGGGGCCATTGGTCGAAGGTTCAATGTCAGGTCGCATCTTGCGACGAAAGCTGCATCCGGCGGAGAGCGCCGGAAATCCCTTGGCTTAGAGGCCGAAGCGCGGCAGGTCGCCGTTGCGATTCGAAATCTCCGCGCTCTTCATCAGCAGGCGGTCGATCGAGGCCAGCAGACGGCCGAACAGGGTGGAGGAGGGCGCGAGCGTCAGTACAGTGGTCTTGGACATTGGTGTCCCCTTTCATTGGAGGCCAGCAATGGGCCGGCTCATCATCTGCAGCCAAACTATGTATACCAGATGCCAGATACAACGGGCTTGTTTGCATAGCAGCATGCATGACTGTGCAATGCAGCAAAATCGGCTGATCGGCATCCCGGATTGGCGTGGAAGGGGCGGGGCTCGGCGGCGGCGGGTCAGAATTTCCAGCTAAAACTGGCCTTTACCGAGTGGTCCTGGACCGGGCGGCAAGCTGGCCGACATAGGCGATGCCGATGCTGGCCTGCGGTGTGACCCGCAGGTCGAGCCCGCCTTCGACCAGTGCCGCGTTCCGCGCCAGCGGCACGCCGGCCACGGTGAATCCGGTTCCCAGGCCCTGGAACGCGAGCGCCGCCGTCGGGGTCACGTCGCCGAAGGCGTACTGCCACGCCACCGAGGCACGCGGCGTCAGCTGCATGCCGTTGGTGAGGGCGAAGCTGGTGGCGATGCGGGCGCCGAGCGAGGAGTAGCCGACATCCTGATCGCTGCCGGCGCCGCGCAGCGCGGCAGCGCCGCTGCCGCCGGTCTCGGCAAAACTGTCGGTGCTGAGGTGGGCCCAGGCGAGGCCGGCGAACGGCTCGAGCGCGGCGCGGCCGAGCGATAGCCCGTAGCCGATCTCGCCGAACACCTGCGCGGTGGTCGCGTCATAGCGGCCGCGCGCCGCGTCGAAGAAGCCCGGGAACACGATCGAACGGCTGGTGTCGAGCGTGCTGAAGCTTGCCGAGGCGCCGCCGCGCAGATTGACCGCGCCGTAGCTCGCGCCGACATAGCCGGCGAGATGCGCGGTCTCGATATCGGCCGAGCTCGCGCGATCGCCGATATGAACCGACGAACTGGTGTAGCCGCCGGCGATGCCGGCGATCCAGTTCGGCGCGAATCTATGATCGACGCCGCTGAAGAAGCCGGCGAGGTCGCGCGTCATTCCCGCGGCGTTGCCGTCGCCGTTCAACCGGCCCCAGGCGCCGACCCCCTGTGCCCAGAATGTAGTGTCCGCGATCGGCGCAGCACGCGCGAGTGGCGGCGCCTTGACCGGAAACGCGGACCGCTCGGTGCCGGCATAGGCGAGCGCGGTGCTGACCGACAGCTGATCCATCGCAGCGGTCTGCGGGCCACCTGAACCGAGCGCCGCCATCGGCCCGCTGCTGCCGGCGAACGAAGCTTGCCGCAGACGGCCGAGCACGGCATCGCGCAGGTAGCGCGAGTCGTCGAGCATCGCGGTCTGCGCGCTGGCATGCACTTCGCCCGACAGCGCATCGAACGCCTGTCGCGCGCCGGCGGCGTTCTGGTTCAGCACCGCGATCATCAGCGGATCGCGCTGTTGCCCGCTTGCGTCCAGTGCGCCGGCCACGGCGATCTGGTTCGGTGTCGTCGCGACGCTCGTGAGCGAGGTGGCGTTGCGAGCGAGCGTCAGGAAGACGTCGTTGGCGTCGTAGCTCAGCGTCGGCGTGAGGAATGTCAGGCTGCTCGTGACATCGGTGAAGGTGCCGTTGACGCCGCTGTTCGCGGTGAGGATCGTGTAGACCGTCTGCGGCGCATAGGTGCCGGTCTGCGCCAGCGCCAGCACATTGCCGCCGGCGAGCGTCGCGGTGCCGGTGGCTATGATCTTGTCGGACTGGCCGGCCGCATTGGCCTCGACCTGGTAGATCGAGCCGGCCGCGAAGGAAACGTTGCCGGCGACGTTCAAGGTGCCGATCGAATTGCCGGGCGCGACGATGCCGCCGGCATTGGCCGTGATGCCGCCGACGGTGCCGATGCCGCCGAGGGTGCCGCCATTGTTCACCGTGACGGCGCTGGCAAGGCTTGCGCCGCCGTGGCTGTCGTCGCCGACCACGAGCTTGCCGGCGTTGACGTTGGTCGCGCCGGTGTAGGTGCTTTGGCCGTTCAGGGTCAGCGTGCCGGCGCCGATCTTGGTGAGCGATGCGCCGGTGCCGCCGCTCGCGCCGCCGTCGGCCATGACGCCGCTGACGATCGTCGACAGGTCGTTGCCGCCGACGGTGAGTGCGTTCGCGCCGAGATTATAGCGGCCGGCCCCCTCAATCGAGCCGGCGGAGAGAACGCGGTTTCCGGCCGGCCCCGTGCTTGCGGAAAAATCCACGACGCCGCCGGCGTCGGTGACGAGACGGGCATTGCCCGCCGTGCTGCTGCCGGCAAACGCGGTCTGGCCGCTCGCTGTGGTGGTGAGCGTGACGGCGCCGGCCGAGGTCGCGTTGCGGAAATTCAGCTTGCTGTTGTTCGTGATCGTAGTGAGCCCCGAGGTATCGGCGTTGACGATCTCGAACGTGGCGTTGTTGAGCACGCCGCCGATGAGGTTGGCCTGATGCGTCGCATCGCCGAGCTGCAGCGTGCCGGACTGGATCGTGGTGCCGCCGGTGTAGTTGCTGGTGCCGGCCAGCACCTGCTTGTAGGTGCCGTCCTTGACCAGCCCGCCCGCGCCGGTGATGGCACCATAGTAGAGCGCGGTGGTGATGGTCGAATTCAGGCTGGTGGTGAGATTGCCGGCGGCCAGATCGACGGTGCCGAAATCGGTGGCGCCGGACGACAGCGTTGCGACTTTCTCGTTGCTGAGCAGGCGCAGCGTGCTGTTGCCGAGCACGATGACGCTGGAATTGTCGCCAATGGCGTTGCCACCTTGCACGACCAAGGTGCCGCCGAGAAGCTGCGTGCCACCGGTATAGGTGTTGTTGCCGGAGAGCGTCAGCGTGCCAGTCCCGCTCTTGGTGAAGAGGCCGCCGCCACTGATCGAACCGGCAAAGGTGCTGTCGTCGGAGCGGTTGAAGATCAGCCGTCCGTCATTGAAGACGTTACCGGTGAGCGCGCCCGACGTGCCGCCATTGCCGATCTGCAGCGTGCCGTTCGCGATCGTCGTGCCGCCGCCATAGCGGCCGGTGCCGGTCAGGATGGTGGTGCCGCTGCCCTTCTGCACGAACCCGCCGCTGCCCGAGATGTCGCCGCCGAAAGTATAGGTGTCGGAGCGGTTGATGGCGAAGGTGCCATTGTTCATCACCTGGCCCAGGATGGAGCCGGAGGTGCCGCCGTTGCCGAGTTGCAGCGTGCCCGCGCTGATTGCGATGCCGCCAGTCAGGCTGCTGTTGCCGGTCAAGGTCAGCGTTCCGGCGCCGAACTTGAACAGGGTGCCGTTTCCGTTGATCGACTGGCCCAGGGTGAAATTGTTGGCGGCATCGGCGATATCGAACGCTCCGCCGCCGCTGCCCAGGTTGATGGCGCGCGTGGTGCCGGTGAAGGCTGTGCCGGTGACCCGCAGCGTGCCACCGCCGTCGAAATTCAGCGCGCCCGACGCGGCGCCGAGATTGGTGTCCGATGACACCTGCACTGTGCCACGCGACATAGTCGTGCCGCCGCCATAGCTGTTGGTGCCGGTCAGGATGGTGGTGCCGATGCCGATCTGCGCGAACGCACCGCTACCCGAGATCGTCCCGCCGAAGGTATAGATGTCCGATCGGTTGACGGCGAAAATGCCGTTGTTCACCACGTTGCCGGTGATGGATCCGAAGCTGACGCCGTTGCCGAGTTGCAGCGTGCCGGCGGAGATGGTGGTGCCGCCGGAGTAGTTGTTGCTGCCGGTGAAGGTCAGCGTTCCGGCGCCGGACTTGGTCAGCCCGCCGTTGCCCGTGAACGAGTTGCTGACGACGAAATTGTTGGTGCCATCGACGATCTCGAAGCCGCCGCCGCCCCAATTGATGGTGCGTGACGTACCGGTGAAGCTCGTGCCGGTCACCTGGAGCGTGCCGCCGTTGAAGGTCAGGGAGCCCGAAGCCGCGCCGAGGTTGGCCTCTGACGACACCGACAGCGTTCCGCCCGCCAGCGTCGTTCCTCCGGTGTAGCTGTTGGTCCCGGAGAGTGTGAGCGTGCCTATTCCGGTCACGGCCACGCTGCCGGCGCCCGATACCACACCGGTGACTGAAAAATTGGCCGGCGTGGTGTTGAAGGCGACGAGGGAGCCGGAGCCGAGCACGATGTTGTTGCCGAGCGCGAACCCGTTGTTTTGTGCTGCAATCGTTGCAGCGGCACCCGTAATCAATTGAATATCGCCGACAAGCGTCGAGCCGGTCAGCAAATTCAGGACGTTGCTGGTTCCACCGAAACGGATCGCGGCCGCATGGGTCACGCCGTCGGCGTTGAGCCCGCCGCTGATCGTGCCGGCATTGTTGATGGTGCTGTTTCCATTGGTCATGACACCGACGCCGGCCGTACCTGTGCCGGTCGCGGCACCGCCCGTGATGGTGCCGGTGTTGCCCAGTGTATTATCGCTGCTGACCAGATTGACGCCGGCGCCGCTGCCGCCGGTGCCGGCTCCGCCAAGGGAGCCGATCCCGCCGCTGCCGCCGCCGCCTCCGGTAATGCTGCCGGCGTTGCTTATCGACGTTCCATCGCCGAGCACCAGCAAGCCATCGCCGCCGCCCCCGCCGCCGCCGCCGAGTCCGGTCCCGCCGCCTCCGGTCCCGCCTTGCCCTCCCGTGATCGTCCCCGCATTCGAGACGAAGGCGCCGGCTGCGGTGGAGACCACGCCGGCGCCACCGCCGCCGCCGCCACCACCGCCACCGGCGCCGGGAGAATTTCCGCCAGCACCGCCGTTACCGGCGTTGACTGTCACTCCGCCATTGACGGTCAGGGATGTGCCCGAAAAATACACCCCGGTGCCGCCGCCGCCGCCGCCTGACCCAAAATGAAACCCGTCCGGTCCGGTGTCGCCGGTCACGCCGGTGGTTGGTGTCGTCACGACAGCCGTTCCGGTTAGTGCCGAGCCCGGCGCGCCGCCGTTTCCTCCAGCGTTCTCCCCCGCACCGCCGATCCCGCCGGTGCCGCCGCTGCTGGGGCTGCCAGGCACTTGCACGGTGTCGGCGCCCACCAGGTTGGTGCTGTTGCCGCCGGCGCCATTGCCGTTGCCGCCGAAGCCGCCACGCCCGCCGGAGTTGGGACCACCGGCAGCGCTGCACGCCGTGGTGTCGGCCGTGCAGGCCGCCTGGGCGTGAGCCGGCAATGTCAGGCCGGTCGTGCCGAGGATCAGCGCAAGCGGCGAGACCGTGGCGAGGGTACGAAAATAACTCGCGCGCGACTTCGCATCGAGACGGGCGGTCTGCGCGCCACCGAACTGTCCTACAGCGAAATCCTTCGCCGCGTATTCCCGCATTGTCACCGCATTCCAGCCTTGCCAGACTTAGGATGTCGCCGTTTTCATCGGGCCTGCGCGTGCCAGGCCCTGATGATGTCGCGCGATGTGTCGGAGTCGACACCGTCGACAGATTCCGCAATGGACCACAATCTGGCCACTACCCGAAAGGGTACATCAACGTGCGCGCGTACGATCAGTCGCCAAGCGAGGCATAGCTGCAACAGAGCGGTCCGCAATCGCCGCGAATTGCGCGTAAAATCGAATCAAAGCTGCTGCTCTTCCCGCTAGCGGGAAGAGCGATGGTTGCAACTGTTCGGCTTCCGCGACGAACTCAAAACCGTCGTTAGAACTTCCAGCTGAAACTGCCCTTCACCGAATGATCCTGCACGCGATCGGCAAGCTGTCCGACATAGGAGATGCCGACGGTTGCCTGTGCGGTGATGCGCAGGTCGAGCCCGCCTTCCACCAGCGCCGCGTTGCGCGCGAGCGGCACGCCGTTCACCATGAAGCTTGCGCCGGTGCTCTGGAACGCGAGCGCCGCGGTCGGCGAGACATCGCCGAACGCGTATTGCCAGGCGACCGAGGCGCGCGGCGTCAGCCACATGCCGTTGCCGAGCGCAAGATTGCTGGCGAAGCGCGCGCCGACAGTGGAATAGCCGACGTCCTGGTTGCTGCGGCCGCCGAACAGCGCCGCGCTGCCGCCGGTCTCGTTGAAGCTGTCGGTGTCGAGATGCGCCCAGGCGAGGCCGGCGAACGGCTCGAGCGCGACCTTGCCGAGGTTGAAGCCGTAACCGACCTCGCCGAACACCTGTGCTGACGTGGCGTTGTAACGCGCACGCGTGGTGTCGAAGAAATCCGGGAAGATGATCGAGCGGCTGGTGTCGAGCGTGCTGAAGCTGGCGCCGGCGCCGCCGCGCAGGCTGAGCGCGCCGTAGGTCGCGCCGACATAGCCGGCGAGATGCGCGGTGTCGATGTTGGCCGAGCTCGTGCGGTCGCCGATGCGCAACGAGGAATTGGTGTAGCCGCCGGCGATCCCGGCGATCCAGTTCGGCGCAAAGCGATGATCGACGCCGCTGAAGAACCCGGCGAGGTCGCGCGTCATGCCGCTCGCATTGCCGTCGCCGCCGAAGCGGCCCCAGGCGCCGACGCCCTGGGCCCAGAATGCGGTGTCGGGAATCCGCGCGGGCGCGGCGAGCGGCGGCGCCTTGATCGGGAAGCCGGGACGGCTCGCGCCGGCATAGGCGAGGGCGGAGGAGGCCGCCATCGAATCCATCGCCGCCAGCTGCGGACCGCCGGCGCTGAGCGCGGCCATCGGCCCTGCATCGCCGGCAAACGCGGATTGCCGCAACCGGCCGAGCACAGCGTCGCGCAGATAGCGTGAATCGTCGAGCATTGCGGTCTGTGTGCTGGCATGCAACTCGCCCGACAGCGCATCGAACGCCTGCCGTGCGCCGGCGGCGTTCTGATTGAGGATGCTGACCACCAACGGGCTGGTCTGCGCACTCGCTTCGAGTGCGTTCGACACCGCGAGCTGGTTCGGCGTCTGCGCGACGTCGGGGAAGGTCGTGCTGTTGCGCGCCAAGGTCAGATACACATTGCTCGGATCATAGGTCAGCGACGGGTTCAGGAAGGTAAGGCTGCTGGTGACATCGGCAAAGCTGCCGGTGACGCCGCTGTTCGCGGTGAGGATGGTGTAGGTGGTTTGCGGCGCATAGGTGCCGTTCTGCGCCAGCGCCAGCACGCTGCCGCCGCCGAGTGTCGCCTTGCCGGTGGCGACGATCCTGTCGGACTGGCCGGCGGCATTGGCTTCGACCTGATAGATCGAGCCGGCCGCGAAGCTGACATTGCCCGAGACGTTCAGCGTGCCGATCGAATTGCCCGGCGCCACGGTGCCGCCGCTGGCAATGGTGAGGTTGCCGACGGTGCCGTTGCCGCCGAGCGTGCCGCCCGCGTTGACTGAGGTGAGGGACGAGGACGCAATCGAGCCGTTGACGCTGAGCGTGCCGCCGTCGACCGTGGTGGTGCCGGTGTAGGTGCTGTTTGCGGTCAGGATGGTCTTGCCGGCCTCCACCAGCACCGACCCTGCGCCTGATATGGCCGGGTCGAAGCTGTAGTTCGCAGACGTGTGGTTGAAGACGATGCTGCCGGTGCCGGCGCCGAACGTGACGGTCGGCGTGTTCAACGTGCCCGGCGCCGCGGCGGCCTGACCGAGCCCGGCGCCGATGTTGACGGTGCCGGTCGAGCCGGCCTGATTGGCAACACCAAAAAGCGGCGTCGTTACGATGCCGCCGTTCTGGATCGTCAGCGTGCCGCTGCCGGCATCGCCGACAAACAGGGCGAAGCTGTTGGTCCAGGACGAGCCGGAGCCGGTGACCGTGGCCGTGCCTTTCGAGCCGGCGAGGAAGCCGATGTCGCTGCCGATCATGCTGGCCACTGCGCCGTTCCGGATGGTCAGCGTGCCGGTGCCGCCACCTCCGACATTGAGAATGCCGCCATGGGTCCAGGACGACCCGGCGCCGTCGATCGTCACCGTGCCGTTCGAGCCTGCAACGACGCCGATACCGGCAATCCCGCGAGTCGCGCTGGGGGCGGTGGTGACCGTGGCGCCATTTTGAATGTCGAGCGTGCCGGTGCCGGAGTAGCCGACATACAGGAAGTCAGCGCTGCTCAGCGACGAACCGGCGCCGGTGACGACAACGTTGCCGTTGGAGCCCACATTGGAGCCGATGAAGGTCGTGTCGTTGCTGACCGCGCCGCCGTTCTGGATGTTGAGGACGCCGGTGCCGACATAGCCGACATGAAGCTCCTTGCCGACGAGAAGCGATGAACCGGCGCCATCGACGGTTACGTTGCCGTTGGATCCGAAGATATAGCCAAGGTAGGCATTTGAGTCGGCGCCGTTGCTCACGACGCCGCGGTTCTCGATGTTCAGCGTGCCGGTACCGGCGGTGCCGACATAGAGCTCGGCGGAGTTGGTCCAGGACGAGCCGGGGCCGGTGACGGTGACGGTGCCGCTCGAACCGGGAACAAAGCCGACGCGGCCGTTGCGATCGCTCACGGTGCCGCCAGCCTTGATTGTCAGCACACCGGTTCCGTTTGTGCCGACAGAGAGATCGTCAGTCATGTTCCAGGACGAGTTGGGTCCGGTGACCGTTGCGGTCCCGCTCGAGCCAGGCAAGGACCCGATCAGGCCGTTGGTACCGGCCACGGTGCCGCCGTTCTGGATCGTCAGCGTGCCGGTGCCGGCCACGCCGACATTGACACCGACACTGAACCACACCGAGCCGAAGCCATCGACCGTCACGGTGCCGTTCGAACCGGCATTGTTTCCGATGAAGCCATTGACGTTGTTCATCGTGCCGCCGCCGCTGATCGTCAGCTCGCCGATGGCGTTTTGGCCGATATAGAGGTTAGTGGCCTGCCCCGCGGTCCCCGCGATCGTCGTGGCATGCGGCGAGGTGGTGTCGATCACCGCATTGTTGGGGGAGGCCGGAAGGGTGTTCGGGAGCCAGTTGGTCGGGTCGGTCCAGGTCGACGAGTTGGCGCCGGTCCAGACGATGTCCGCCGCATGGGACGGTACCGGCGTTACCGTGAGCAGCGCGAGCGCGACCAGCGATGTCGTGCCCAGCAGCGCGCCGCGGAATAATGCTTGCTGGTGCCGCGCGCGCAGTCTCGCTTCAAAGCAACCGTTACGTGTATCTTCGAGCTGTCCTACAGCGGGACGTTCCGCTGCGTCTTCCAATGGGGTCACCGCATTCAGTCCCGATAGTAACTCGAATTGTTGCAACTTTCGCCGGGCCATGCGTGTTGCTGCCCCAGACTACGTCGCGCGATGTGTCGGACTCGACACAGCGCAGAGATTCCGTATTCGAATGCGATCTGGCCATTACCCTAAGGGGTATACCAACGCGCGCACGAACGATAAGACGGCGAGCGAGGCTTTACTGCAACATGTGGGCACGTCGTGACGTTGCAGCGATCGCCAAAAAATCAAATCAAACCTGGTCGATCAGAATCCCATGCAACGGGACAGCACACTCGACGACGAAATCATTCGTCTCTACGAATCTGAGTCCAACCTGCACACGCTGCCTGGTGTCCTGTTCGCCGGCGTCGGCCGCCTGGTCGATGCGGAGGTGGTGAGCTTCACCGAGTTCCATCGTCCGAGCTGGGATTTCCGGTCGTTGATTTCGGTCGGCGACGATCCGGAGGTTCGTGCCCGCGGCATGCAGGCGTTTGCGAAGCACATGCATTCGCATCCGTTCTGGCAGCACGATCCGGCGTTCTATGGCGAACGCGCGCTGCGCGAGTCGGATTTCTTCAGCGACGAGGAATTCGTCGAGCTGCCGATTGCCAAGGAGGTGTTCCTTCCGTCGGGGGCGCGGCGGATCATGGGGATCGCGTTCGAGCACGCCGGTTATGTGGTCACGGTTGTCGGGCATCGCGTGGTGGGACGGCCAGCGTTCAGCGACGAGGAGCGCGACCGGATGCAGGGTTTTCGTCCGCACATCCTACGCGGCTACCGCCAGGCGCAGGAGCGAACGCTGGCGGCGCTGACGCCGAGCGACCGCCTGCGGCTGGCATTTCCCGCGCTGACACCGCGCCAGATCGAGGTGGCGTCGTGGATCGCCCAGGGCAAGTCGAACGAGGAGATCGCTGCTATCCTCGGCGTCGGGCTCGATGCCGTGAAGGCGCACGTCAAGGCGATCAACAGCAAGACCGATTCCGACAGCCGGCGCGCCGCGATCGTCATCGCCCACACCACGCCGCCCTTCGCCGATCTGCCGCCGCTGTGGAAGCTCGGCCTCGAAGGTTGAGCGCGGGCGGCTAGTGTCCTTATCGAATCCGAAGTTCGCATCGTTTGCCGCACCTTCGGAGCGAACTTCGGATTCGATAAGGACACTAGCAAACTTATGATTCCAGTGTGCTTTATGAATGCGAAGTTCGTGAAAGTGGCTGCCGCGAAATCGCACGAACTTCGCATTCAGCACACTAGTTCATAAAAGAAGGCCGCCCAAATGCGGCGGCCTCGAGTGAGCGGGTTTGCTTTTCTTCTTGGCCGATGAAGGGTCGGGGCCAAGTCCCTTCACCGCGTACCCTTCACCGCATCCAGTCTTCGCCGGCGCACAGCGTTCCCATGCAGCCGCGAACGTTCAGCGTGCCCGGCGAGACCAGCGTCACCGAGCTCTCATAGGTCTTGCCGTCGTCGGCGTTGTAGATCCGGCCGGCCCATTTGTTCGGGCCGGCGGGCTGCATGTTGATGAACAGCGACATGCCTATGACCGGTCGGGTGCGCTGCGCGCGATCGGCGTTCTTGTCGTCGAGCTGCGGCTTGCCGGTGGCCCTGTCTGTCGGCTCCTTCAACGAGACGATGCGGCCGCACAGCGCGCTGCCGCAGCGGTGGACCTTGATCCTGGCGTCGCCGGATTGGGTCAGCCAGACGCCGGCCGGATCGTTGGCCTTGTCGCTCGCCTTGGCGGCATCGGCGGGGCTGCCGAGCAGCGGGATGTGGAACGCGGCCACGATCAAGCGGCGCGTGAGGTGAGCGTGGATCAATTGCTTCAGGGCCTTGCGCAGGCCGTTTTGGTCTGGGAATACCGTCATCATCCACCTTCTTCATGAAAAATTTCATGATAAACATGAAATAAATCACGTTTAAGGTTGAGTCAATGACATTGCCTAGGCATGATGCAATCCGGCCGTACCGGCTTTTTGGCAAAGAATTTTTCGGATGGGTGCGATGGGGAAATCGGTTCGTGAGCAGCGCCAGCTCTGGTTTCGCAGGCTCGATCGGGCGTTCTGGTTGATCTGGGCGGCACTGCCGGTGGTGCTGTGGCTGGCCTATTACCGCACCACCACGGCGTCGGCGACGATCGCCGAGAGCCTGATCGGCGAGCAGGCGAAGTGCGCCAGCATCGTCGCCAACCCGCTGACCATGTCCGCCAAGGGCCAGGTGCTGTTCTGGTCGCTGTTCGCGCTTGGGGTATCGTTTTACGCCGTGCTGATCGGCATCCTACATCGCATGGTGAACCGATTCGCCAACGGACGGATCTTCGTGTCCGAAACGCTGCAGGGTGTCTGGTGGATGGGGATCTTCCTGGTGGTCTGGCCGTTTGTGGATACGATCACGACCATCGCGGTGACCTATGCGCTGTATCAGTTCGGCGACATCAAGTTCTTCCTGCCGAGCTACGGCGTCGACGTCGGCACGGTCGCGGGCGGCGTGTTCCTGATGGCGCTGAAATTCGTGATCGAGCAGGCCATCCTGTTGCAGTCCGAAAACGATCTGACGATCTGAGGGTGATGCTTGTGCCCATCGTGGTGAACCTCGATGTCATGCTCGCAAAGCGCAAGCGCCGCCTCGGAGACCTCGCGGACGCGATCGGCATTTCGATCCAGAACCTGTCGATCCTGAAGACCGGCAAGGCGAAAGCGATGCGCTTCTCGACGCTGTCGGCGATCTGCCGCGAGCTGGACTGCCGGCCGGGCGATATCCTGGAATATGTGCCGGGGGATGAGGGCGGTGACGGCGAGAGCGGCGAGGGTGGTTGATCCGGCGTGCGGTCGACAGCGGCGCGGGACCGCAAGTTCCTATCAAAACAAAATGGCCGCGGTTGCCCGCGGCCGTTGGTGTTTGTGCTTGAGTGCGACCCTTACTCGGCCGCCTGCTTGCGCGGCGGGTCGAGCGCGCCGGAGTCGTGGATCTCGGCGACCTGGTGATCGCTGAAGCCGAGCACCTCGCGCAGGATCTCGTCGGTGTGCTCGCCGAGCAGCGGCGAGCGCTGAACGTCGCTCGGCGAATCCGACAGCTTGATCGGGTTGCCGACCGAGACGTACTTGCCGCGGGTCGGGTGATCGACCTCGACCACGGTGCCGGTCGCGCGCAGCGACTGGTCTTCGGCGATCTCCTTCATCGACAGGATCGGACCGCAGGGGATGTCGTCCTTGTTGAGGATCTCCATCGCCTCGAACTTGGTCTTGGTCATCGTCCACTGCTCGATGCGGGCGAAGATCTCGTTGAGGCGCGGCAGGCGGGCCGGCGGCTTGGCGTAGTTCGGATCGGTCTTCCAGGTCGGCTCGCCGATCACGTCGCAGATCTTCTCCCAGACCGGGGCCTGGGTGATGAAGTAGATGTAGGCGTTCGGGTCGGTCTCCCAGCCCTTGCACTTCAGGATGCGGCCGGGCTGGCCGCCGCCGGAATCGTTGCCGGCGCGCGGCACGGCATCGCCGAACGGAATGCCTTCGCCGAACTGGCTGTATTCCTTCAGCGGACCGTGGGCGAGGCGCTGCTGGTCGCGCAGCTTGACGCGGGCAAGGTTGAGCACGCCGTCCTGCATCGCGGCGGTGACGCGCTGGCCCTTGCCGGAGTGGGTGCGATGGTACAGCGCGGTGACGATGCCGAGTGCGAGATGCAACCCGGTGCCGCTGTCGCCGATCTGCGCGCCGGTGACCAGCGGCAGGCCGTCGCGGAAGCCCGTGGTCGAGGCGGCGCCGCCGGTGCACTGCGCGACGTTCTCGTAGACCTTGCAGTCCTCATACGGGCCGGGGCCGAAGCCTTTGATCGAGGCGACGATCATCTTCGGGTTGATGGCCTGGATCTTCTCCCAGGGGAAGCCCATGCGATCGAGCACGCCGGGGCCGAAGTTTTCGACCAGCACGTCGCACTGCTTGATCAGCGCGGTCAACACTTCCTTGCCCTTCGGGTTCTTGGTGTCGAGCGTGATCGAGCGCTTGTTGTGATTCAGCATGGTGAAATACAGGCTGTCCACGTTCGGGATGTCCTGCAGCTGGCCGCGCGTGATGTCGCCGACGCCGGGACGCTCGACCTTGATCACGTCGGCGCCGAACCAGGCCAGCAATTGCGTGCAGGTCGGACCCGACTGGACGTGAGTGAAATCGAGAATGCGAACGCCCTTCAGCGCCTTGGTCATAATGTTTGCTCCGTACTCTGTCTGCCCCTGCACCCGCAGGGAGTGATGGGGGTTAGGGGTTACTTCTTCTTCTGCAGAACGCTCTGCGGATTGAGGTTGCCGATGCGGCCGCTCTCCGAGCCCGCCGCCGGATCGATCACCGCGTTGATCAGCGTCGGCTTGCCGGAATCCAGCGCCGCATTGACCGCGCGCTTCAACTCGTCCGGCGAGGTGGCGTTGACGCCGACGCCGCCGAAGGCTTCCATCATCTTGTCGTAGCGCGAGCCCTTGACGAACACGGTGGTCGCCGGATCGTCGCCGGCGCTGTTGACGTCGGTGCCGCGATAGATGCCGTCATTGTTGAAGATCACGACGCAGATCGGCAGCCTGTAGCGGCAGATGGTCTCGACCTCCATGCCCGAGAACCCGAACGCGCTGTCGCCCTCGACCGCGAGCACGGGCAGGCCGGTCTCGACCGCAGCGGCGATCGAATAGCCCATGCCGATGCCCATCACGCCCCAGGTGCCGACGTCGAGCCGCTTGCGCGGCTTGTGCATGTCGACGACGCCGCGGGCGAGGTCGAGCGTATTGGCGCCCTCGTTGACGAAGATGGTGTCCGGACGTTCCGCGATGATGGCGCGCAGCGCGCCGAGCGCGCCATGGTAATCCATCGGCGAAGCGTTGCTCATCAGCTTCGGCGCCATCTTGGCGACGTTGTCGTCGCGCTTCTTGGCGATGGTCGAGAGCCAGTCGGACGGCGCCGCGGTCCAGTTCGCGCCCATGGCGTCGAGGAATGCCGAGACGCAGGAACCGATGTCGCCGACCACGGGGGCGACGATCTCGACGTTGGAATCCATTTCCTTCGGCTCGATGTCGACCTGGATGAACTTCTTCGGAGCTTCACCCCAGGTCTTGCCCTTGCCATGCGAGAGCAGCCAGTTGAGGCGGGCGCCGATCAACATCACGACGTCGGCTTCCTTCAGCACCGTCGAGCGCGCCGCACCCGCGCATTGCGGATGCAGATCGGGCAGCAGGCCCTTGGCCATGCTCATCGGCAGGAACGGCACGCCGCTCTTCTCGACGAAATTCTTGATCGCCTCGTCGGCCTGCGCGTAGGCCGCGCCCTTGCCGAGGATGATCAGCGGGCGTTTTGCGCTCTTCAGGACGTCCAGCGCGCGCTTGACCGAAGACGGGGAGGGGATCTGCTCGGGTGCCGCGTCGATCACCTTGACCAGCGACTTCTGACCGGCGTCGGCGTTCATCACCTGCGAGAACAGCTTTGCGGGCAGGTCGAGATAGACGCCGCCCGGACGGCCCGACACCGCGGCGCGGATCGCGCGCGCGAGGCCGATGCCGATGTCCTGGGCGTGCAGCACGCGGAACGCGGCCTTGCACAGCGGCTTGGCGATCGCGAGCTGGTCCATCTCTTCATAGTCGCCCTGCTGCAGGTCGACGATCTCGCGCTCGGACGAGCCCGAGACCAAGATCATCGGGAAGCAGTTGGTGGTGGCGTGGGCGAGCGCGGTGAGGCCGTTGAGGAAGCCGGGCGCCGACACCGTGAGGCAGACGCCGGGCCGCTTGGTCAGGAAGCCGGCGATCGACGCCGCATAGCCGGCATTCTGCTCGTGGCGGAACGAGAGCACGCGAATGCCCGCCGCCTGGGCCATGCGGCCCAGGTCCGTGATCGGGATACCCGGCACACCGTAGATGGTGTCGATGCCGTTGAGCTTGAGCGCATCGATGACGAGATGGAAGCCATCGGTCAGTTCTTGCTCGGTGCCCGGTGCCTCGGACTTCGTAGCGGTATTCAGCATCGGCATCGTCTCCCTGATCGTTCTTTGTTCGGACGATCTGATTGTCGTCTGAAGCGGGTGTGGACTCTCAAACTTAAGTGAACGGTTCTCTACGTGAATAATTCTTGGCCGTGCGCCTCGACATAGGCGGCAAGCCCAAGCGTGTGGTCGCGCGCGCGCTTCTCGGCAAGCTCGGTGTCGCGCGCTTCCAGCGCCTCGATGATCCCGAGATGCTCGGGCAGCGAGGTCGCGGTGCGGTCCTTGCGGCCGATCGTGAGCTGGCGATAGCCGCGCACATGCAGCAGCAGGTCATTGGTGAGGTCGACCAGAACAGGCGATTCCGACAGCGAGATCAGCGCCTGGTGGAAGGCGATGTTGGCCTTGGAATATTCTTCGACGTGATCCTGCGGCAGGCGATCGTCGCTGAAGTCCTTGAAGAAGTCGCGCAGCGCCGAGATGTCCTTCTTGCGCGCGGTGGTCGTGATCAGGCGCGCCGCCATGCTCTCCAGCGCCGCCCAGGCGCGGATCATGTCGACGATCTCCGCCTTGGTGCGGCGGACCACGACGATGCCGCGGCGCGGCACGGTCTTCACGAATCCGTCCTGCTCGAGCATCGCGATCGCTTCGCGGATCGGCGTGCGGCTGACGCCGAGGCGCTCGGACAGTGCGCGCTCGTCGAGCATCACCGGCTCCGGCGTCGCGTAGATGTCCATCTTCAGGATCGCTTCCTTCAAAGCCTCATAGGCCTTGTTCTTGAAGCTCGTCTCCGGCGCGATCCGGACGATGGCGATATCTGTGTCAGCCATGGTGGGCGACGCCTTGGTCTGTTTCGGTTCTGGCACGACTCGTCTCCTCCTCTTGGAGACGTCTTCTTAGCAGAAGAAATTACCTTAGATTTTTGGCATGCCAAATACCAGAATGTCAAGCTGCCTATATTTTTCGATCTTTTTGGACCTCGGCCGACCTTGACAATTGCGTTTTTGGCATACCAAATGCCACGAAATCTGTCCCAGGAGGAAGCCAATGTCAAATTCGAAGGATGCGGTCCGCAAAATTCTCGATGCGGTCAGGGCCGACAAGCGCACGAGCCTCACCGCGCCCGAAGGCAAGGTGGTGTGCGACGCCTACGGCATTCCGGTGCCGAAAGAGGGTGTCGCCAAGTCGGCGGCCGAGGCCGCCCGCATCGCCTCCGACATGGGCTTCCCGGTCGTGATGAAGATCGTCTCGCCCGACATCCTCCACAAGACCGAGGCCGGCGGCGTGGTGGTCGGCGTCAAGAGCGCCGCCGAGGCCGAGAAGAGCTACGAGACGATTCTCGCCAACGCCAGGAAGTACAAGGCCGACGCCAAGATCGAGGGCATCCAGGTCCAGCAGATGCTGGGCGGCGGCACCGAGGTGATCGTCGGCTCGATCACCGACGGCTCGTTTGGCAAGCTGGTCGCCTTCGGTCTCGGCGGCGTGCTGGTCGAGATCCTCAAGGATATCACCTTCCGCCTCGCGCCCGCGACCAAGGATGATGCGCTGTCGATGCTCGACGGCATCCAGGCGCATGAGATGCTGAAGGGCGTGCGCGGCGGCGAGGCGGTCAATCGCGAGGCGCTCGCCGACGTCATCGTCAAGGTGTCGCAGCTGGTCAGCGATTTCCCCGAGATCGTCGAGCTCGACCTCAACCCGGTGTTCGCCACCAGCAAGAACGCGATCGCGGCCGACGTCCGCATCGTCGTCGACTTCAACTACAAGCCGCGCCCGGCGCCGCGTCCGACCGAAGAGATCGTCGCCGCGATGAACCGAATCATGCAGCCGAAGGGCGTTGCTGTGATCGGCGCCTCCGCCGAGGACGGCAAGATCGGCAACTCCGTGATGAAGAACCTCATCAACGGCGGCTATAAGGGCGAGATCTATCCGATCCACCCCAAGGCCGACGAGATCCTCGGCTACAAGGCCTACAAGAGCGTCAAGGACGTGCCCGGCGTGATCGACACGGCGGTGTTCGCGATCCCGGCGAAATTCGTCGCCGGCGCGCTCGCCGAATGCGGCGAGAAGAAAATCCCCGGCGCGGTGCTGATTCCCTCGGGCTTTGCCGAGGCCGGCGCGCCGGAATTGCAGGCCGAGATCGTCGAGGTCGGCAAGAAGTACAATATCCGCCTGATGGGGCCGAACATCTACGGCTTCTATTATACGCCGGCCAATCTCTGCGCCACGTTCTGCACCGCCTATGACGTCAAGGGCCACGCCGCGCTGTCGTCGCAGTCGGGCGGCATCGGCATGGCGATCATCGGCTTCTCGCGCTCGGCCAAGATGGGCGTGTCGGCGATCGTCGGCCTCGGCAACAAGTCCGACATCGACGAGGACGATCTGCTCGCCTTCTTCGAGCAGGACCCCAACACCAACCTGATCGCGCAGCACTGCGAGGATTTGAAGGACGGCCGTGCCTTCGCGGAGGCCGCCAAACGCGTCTCCAAGAAGAAGCCGGTGGTCGTGCTCAAGGCCGGCCGCACCTCGGCGGGTGCGAAGGCGGCCTCGTCGCACACCGGCGCGCTCGCCGGCAACGACAAGATCTATGAGGACGTGTTCAAGCAGTCCGGCGTGATCCGCGCCCGCAGCCTGCGGCAGCTGCTCGAATTCGCCCGCGGCGTGCCGGTGCTGCCGACGCCGAAGGGCGAGAACGTGCTGATCATCACCGGCGCCGGCGGCTCCGGCGTGCTGCTCTCCGACTCCGTGGTCGACAACGGCCTGTCGCTGATGCAGATGCCGCCGGATCTTGATGCGGCGTTCCGCAAGTTCATCCCGCCGTTCGGCGCGGCTGGAAATCCTGTGGATATCACCGGCGGCGAGCCGCCGATCACCTACGTCAACACGGTCAAGCTCGGCCTGTCGGATGAGCGCATCCACGCGCTGATCCTCGGCTACTGGCACACCATCGTGACGCCGCCGATGGTGTTCGCGCGCAACATGGTCGAGGTGAAGAAGGAGATGGAGGCCAAGGGCTTCGTCAAGCCGATCGTCGCCTCGCTCGCCGGCGACGTCGAGGTCGAGGAAGCCGCCGAATATCTCTACCAGAACGGCATCCCGGCCTACGCCTATTCGACCGAACTCCCGGTCGAGGTGCTCGGCGCCAAGTACAAGTGGGCGCGCGGCGCGGGCCTGCTCTGATCTTCTGATCTGTCGAATACCACATGCCGCCCCGGACACCGTCCGGGGCGGCTTTTTTGTTATTGGCCGTTCTCGAGATCATCCCAAGCTTTCCTGAGGTCCTGAGCGGGTTCCGTGCGCCACCTTCTTTTCCGGACCCGCGCGACTGACGAAGCTTGCCTTCCGCATCTGATGTGGTACTGATATATCAGATCAAGAATGACGGAGGGACCCGCGATGGAGTTGGCTGCAACAGGGATGACCGACCGCCAGCGCAAATATCGCGCGACCTACCGCGAGCGCGTGGTGGGCTGGTACAATGGCTGGCTGCATGTGGTGCTGATCTACACGATCGGATTCACGGCGCTGTACGTCTATCTGGCCAATGTGCACGACGTGAAATGGTGGGAATACCTCACCATTCCCGTGGTCTTCCTGATCGCAAACTTCTTCGAATGGGCGGTGCACCGCTTCGTCATGCACCGGCCCTCGAATGTGCCCTTGCTGCGCGCGGTCTACAGCCGCCACACGCTGATGCACCATCAGTTCTTCACCGAGGAGGAGATGCGCTTCGCCGATCATCACGACTGGCGCGTCACCTTCTTCCCGCCCTATGCGCTCGTGGTGTTCACCCTGATGTCGATCCCGCCGGCAATCATCGCGGGCCTTGTGATCTCGGCCAACACCGGCTGGCTGCTGATCACCACGACGACCTCGATGTACCTGATCTACGAGTTCATGCATTTCTGCTGCCACGTCGAGGAAAATGCCTTCGTGCGCAACATGCCGTTCGTCAACACCATTCGCCGGCATCATACCGCCCATCACAACCAGTCGATCATGATGGAGCGGAACATGAATCTGACCTTCCCGGTGATGGACTATGTGTTCGGCACCTCCGACCTCAATCGCGGCCTGCTTGGCCACGTCTTCAATGGCTACAGCACGCGCTACGTGAAGACCGACATGCGCCGCACGGCGCGGACGCCGCGGGTCGTGGCGAAGGAGCAATCGGTGCCGCATGCCGCAGCTTGAACCCAATCTCGCCGGCCTTGCCTGGTTCGGCCTGCTGTGGAGCGTGTGCTGCATCGGCTTCCTGCAACTGGCCGGCATGTACCCGCTGCGCGGGCGCACCGTTCTGCCGGTGACGATGACGACCGCACTATGGGTGGTGCTGCTCGCCGGCACGCTGGCATTCGCGCTGGCCGAATTGCGCTGGACCACAATTGTTGTCGTCGGCGGCGTGCTGTTCTTGTTCTTGCCCGGGCTGTTTCAGGCGCTGCCGGAATGGTGGCGCGATGGACGCGCGGGATTGCGGCTGTCCTGTTGCGCCATGATCGCCGCGCTCGCGCTGCTGGTCCGCGTGGCGGCGCCGTCGTTGTACACGTGGATGACTTGAAGGGAGGTCTCGATGCCAAGCCACATCAAGCTCATGCTGTCGCTGGCATGCCTCGCCACGGCAGCCTGCGGACACTTTTTCATGGTTTATCTGGGACAGCAGGGACCGAGCTATGCGGTCGCCTTCCTCGGCGTGTTCGCCACCGTCGCGATGTGGATCTTCCCCGAGGTCGTCAAGAAGGACCTCAAGATGCGTCCGCCGGGATCCTGACCGAGCTCCTGATATGATGCTGCAGCACAGGGAGGATCCGATGGCGAGCTATACCGGGGACCGCACCATCGACGGCATTTCGGTGCTGGTCGATGGCAAGCCGCTGTCACCGCATTACGACCAGCTTCGTCTCACCGAACACGGCTTTGAATGGAGCTACGAGGGGCCCGAGCCGGCACAACTGGCCTTCGCGCTGCTCTATGACCATCTGCACGATGCCACTGCCGCGAAAGCGTTGCACGAGAGCTTCATGCGGCGCGTCGTCGCCAATTTCGACAATGAATGGGAGCTCTCCTCGGCCGATCTCGACGAGGCGGTCGCGGCGCTGCGCCGCTCTCCGTCGAGCGCATATCGCTGGCGCCGCCCATGCCGACCGACGTCGTGGTGAAGGTGCGTGCCGCGGGGCTCTGCCACACCGATCTCGAAGTCATCGACGGATCGTTGCGCTATCCCTTGCCGATGATCCTCGGGCACGAGGCGGCAGGCGTGGTCGAGGAAATCGGCAACGCGGTGCGCGACATCAGCGTCGGCGATCGCGTCATCCTGTCCTGGAATCCGCATTGCGGGCACTGCTTTCACTGCGACCGCGCGCAGCCGATCCTGTGCGAGACCTACCTTGCGAGGGGCGCGGAAGGCGTGCATTTCGACGGCGCGTCGAGAGCGCGGCTCGCGGATGGCTGCAACCTCGCGCACCTGATGTTCCTCGGCGCGTTCTCGGAATATGTCGTGCTGCCGGCCCAGCAGGCGATCGTCGTGCCGAATGACATCCCGTTCGACCGCGCGTGCCTGATCGGCTGCGGCGTCATGACCGGCGTCGGCGCCGCGCTGAACGTCGCCGCCATCGGCCACGGCGATACCGTGATGGTCACCGGCTGCGGTGCGGTCGGGCTGGCAGCGGTGCAGGGCGCCCGGCTTGCTGGCGCAGGTGCTGTTATCGCGGTCGACCTCGATGATGCAAAGCTGGCGCTGGCGCGGCAGCTCGGCGCCACGCACGTCGTCAACGCGGCGCGCGAGGACCCGGTCCAGTTCGCAAAGCAGGCGACGTGCGGCCGGGGAGCCGACGTCATCCTCGAGGCGGCAGGCCATCCCAAAGCGTTTCGGCAGACCGCGGAGGCGGTGCGGCCGGGCGGCGAGGTGATCTGGCTCGGCAAGATCGACGTCACGCAGGACGTGAGTTTTCGCTGGGGCGCGTTGATGGGCGAGAAGCGATTTCGCCGCTCGAGCTATGGCGGCGCGCGGCCACGGCGCGACTTTCCCTTGCTGGCGCAGGCCTATCTCGACGGCCGGCTCAAGCTCGACGAACTGATCACCGGCCGCTGCAGCCTCGACGGCATCAATGACGGCTTCGAGGCGCTGCGGCGCGGACGTTCGATCCGCACGGTCGTCGAACTCTGAGAGCCGTTACAGCGTCGAACGCGCAAAACTTTCGATGTAGTCGATCAGGCTGTCGGAGGCCGCGCCCGCGGCGTCGACGCGGCGCTCGGCGACGGCTTCGGCGACGTCGGCATGCAGCCGCGCCGCGAGCGGCAGATCGGCCGCTTCCTTGTAATGCTGGTACCAGAAGCGGCGCGACAAGCCATGCATCAGGCCCATCGCGCGGGAGGCGAATTCGTTGCGCGACGCCGTGGAGATCAGGGTGTTGAACTGGTGATCCAGCCGCATGAACAGCAGATCGTCGGATTTCTCCGCCGCGCGCCGCATGCCGGCGGCGATCTCGGAGAACTGCGTGCGCTGCTCGCTGGTGGCGCGCTCGGCGGCGCCGCGCGCCATCAGCCGTTCCAGCTCGCGCCGGACTTCGAGCAGGCGCAGCTGGGCCCTGAGGTCGATCTCGGACACCAGCACGCCGCGGCGGGCCAGGATGTTGACGAGGCCGTCGCGCGACAGGCGCTGCAAGGCTTCGCGGATCGGGGTTCGGCCGATGTTGAGCCGCTTGGCGAGCACGAGCTCGGAGAGCGCGGTGCCCGGCGGCAGTTGCAGCGTCACGATCAGCTCTTCCAGTTCGGCATAGGCGCGATCGGTGAGCGTGACGTCGCTTTGCGGGAGAGGGGCCGGTGCGGAACCGCGCGGCTTGTCGCCGGTGGCGGACGATTGCCGTGCCGGCCGGCGGCTCCCTGCTGTGCGCGCGCGCACCGTGCTGGATCGTTTGCTCGAATTTACCATCAGGATCGTGAGTGCTGCTGTACAACAGATATCTCACACGCCCGATGGTAATGACAAGGCCGGTCGATCGGCCTAAGCCGAATCGGACGGCGCGCCGCGCGCCCATCAGTGCGAAATGCTTTCCAGCGTCCGGCCGCGGGTTTCCTCGCCGAGCAACAGCACCGTAAGCGCCGCCATCACGAACGCGCCGGCGCCGAGCGCAAACACGCCGCCTTGTCCGGCCGCCGGCAGGATCACGCCGATCACATAGGGGCCGATCAGCGAACCGATTCGGCCGACCGCGGAGGCAAACCCCGTTCCGGTCGCGCGGACATGGGTCGGGTACAGTTCGGGCGTATAGGCGTAGAGCGCCGACCACATGCCGAACAGGAAGAATTGCATGCAGAGGCCGGCAATGATGAGTTGGGTCTGGTCCGCCGCCGAGCCGTAGAAATGGCAGGCGATCGCGCCGCAGAGCAGGTTCATCACCAGCGTCGCCTTGCGGCCCCAGGATTCGACGAGCCACGCCGAGACCAGGAAGCCGGGGATCCCCGCGAGCGAGATCAGGATGGTGTAGAACACCGATTTGGTGATCGGGAAGCCCTTGGCCTGCAGCAGCGCGCCGAGCCACGTGGTCAGGCCGTAGAAGCCGAGCAGCGCGAAGAACCACAGGGTCCACAACATCGTGGTCCGCTTGGCGTAGATGCCCGAAAACAGGGTTCTCAGGCCGGTCACTTCGGAGACGGGGGCAGCCACCTGGCGCACCACCGGCGGCAGGTCCTTGCCGCCGAGACGGTCGCGGACCTTGCTTTCGATATTGCGCACGGTCACTTCGGCCCGCTCGGAATAGCCGTGCGAGGCGAGCCAGCGCGGCGATTCCGGAACGTAGCGGCGCACCACAAGCACGAACACGGCCGGGATCGCCTGCAGGATGAAGACCCAGCGCCAGTCGGCGACCTGCAGCACGAAGTAGGTCAACAGGCCCGACGCGATGAAGCCGAGCGGCCAGAATCCTTCGAGGAACGCGATGTAGCGGCCGCGGTTGCGCGCCGGCATGATCTCCGAGACCATCGACTGCGCGACCGGAAACTCCATGCCCATGCCGAAGCCGAGCAGAAGGCGGGACGCGCCGAGCGCGGTGGCCGTCGTCGAGAGACCGCAGCACAGGCTGCCCAAGCCCCAGAAGATCATGCTGACCTGGAAGACGCGGGCGCGGCCGAAACGGTCGGCGAGCAGGCCGGCGGACGCGGCGCCCACGAACATGCCGAGGAAGCTCATGCTGGACAGCAGCCCGGCTTCCGCCGTCGACAGGCCGAAGGTCTGGCGGATCGAGCCGAGCACGAAGGTGAGCGCGGCCAGGTCCATGCTGTCGAAGAACCACGCGGTCGCGATGATTCCGAAGATCCAGCGCTGATAGGAGGTCAGCGGCAGGCGTTCGAGCCGTGCCGCGATATCGGCGACCTGCTGCGCCTGCGCGGTTCGCGCAACGGCGGCCGGAGCCCGGCTTCCGGCTGCTGCGGTGACGTCGGAAATGGTCATTGCTGCCTCCCCAAGTAGAGATTGATGGGCTCTTGTCGGCCCTTTTAATAAAATGTCACACGGATAGCAGTGATATGTCAATTGCTGATCACGCGCGAATTGGCGGCACGGACCGGGCTGCGGCAGCGGGTGAGGCCGCGAACACATCGGCGCGTAGCCCGGTCCTTCCGTGATCCGGTCGACCATCCCTGCCGCGTCGGGCATCCGCGAAGCGGCATCAAGTGCCGGTTAACGGCATCCGAGAAATCGGGGGCTAACGGATAATCCGGCTTTAATGGGGAGCCGACTAAACGTCACGTGGTTACAAGGTACCGGATGCCTGGAGGTATCCGATGTTGCGTCGGGCGGAGGCGTTTTCCCCATATGTCAGTTCAGGCCGATTTGGGTTTTGCGAGCGACGATCGCGCGAGGGCGCAGATCGGCGCGGCGGTGAACTATCTGCTCAGGGACGCGACCGGCGTCGCGCGTGAGCATGCCGTCGAGACCATTGTCGAGATGGTGCGCGACATCGCAAGCCGGCCGCTCACTGTCGAAGCGGCATCGATTCAGCCGCTCATGAGCGGCGTCGCCTATCGGGATTTTGTCATCGATGCCTACCGGCGCGATGTGGATCGCTGGCGCGCGACCATCCGCCGTTCGAACGGCAAGAAGATCCGGATCGCTTCGCCGCCGTCGGTGCGCGACGAGGCAACGACCACAGCGGACGCGATCACCGCCGAGAAGGCCATCGAGTTCGCCAGGCGGGCGATCGACTTGGGCGAGGTGATCTGACCTCGCCGCCTCAAGGCCGCCATCGCCGCGACGTCTTGGCGATGCCGCCTATGCTTGGGACGCGCGATGTGCTCCGATACGGCAGCTGCGCCGGTTCCGCGGCTGTCTGCGGAATTGTCCATTCATCCTGTCCCAGCCGAGAAATGCCATGCCTTCCGAACTCCGTTCGCCTCGTCTGGCCGTCCTGATCGACGCCGACAACGCATCTGCAAAGATCGCCGATGGGCTGTTCGAGGAGATCGCCAAGATCGGCGAGGCCAGCGTGCGCCGCATCTACGGCGACTTCTCCAATCCGAGGTCCAAGGGCTGGGCCGACATCCTGTCGAAGCACGCCATCATTCCGCAGCAGCAATTCGCGTATACGACCGGGAAGAATGCATCCGACATCACCTTGGTGATCGACGCCATGGACCTGCTGCACAGCGGACGGTTCGACGGCTTCTGCCTGGTGTCGTCGGACAGCGATTTCACCCGGCTTGCCGCCCGCATCCGCGAGCACGGCATCGACGTGTTCGGGTTCGGCGAGCAGAAGACGCCGGAGAGTTTTCGGCAGGCCTGCCGCCGGTTCGTCTATACCGAGAATCTGCGCGGCGGCGCGCCGAGCAATCAGGATGCCGCCGTGCGGGCCCAGCCGTTGCAGCCGCCCGAGGCCGCCACGCCGATCATCAAGAAGGTCATCAGCCAGATGGCGAGCGAAGACGGCTGGGTCACGCTTGGCGAGGTCGGACGGCAGCTGGCCAATTTCGCGTCGGATTTCGATCAGAGGACCTACGGCTTCCGCACCCTCGGCGAACTGGTGCGCAGGACCAACGCTTTCGAGATCGAGTCGAAAGGCGGGACGATGCGAATTCGCATCAAGCCAGCGGCTGCACCGCCGCCAAGACGGCGAGCTCCGAGACGGCGAGCCGATCAAAAATCGCCGGAATGAACGGCGCGCAGTGCGGTCTGTTCTGCACGATCTCTGAATCTGAACCCAGGATGAATGCTGCTTCGAAGGTTGTTCGGAGCAGCATTTTCGTTCGTGCCGGAATCAAGCGAATTGCGCGCGGAACTGGCGTTGCGCGGGTTGCAGCGTTGGAACTGGAACGTTCTCGTTGCTTGCGATGTTGAGGGGGCATCGATCAATCGGAGGAGGAGAATCATGAACAAGCGTTTTGCTGTGTCCCTTGTCGCTGCTGCGTCGCTGCTCGCGTCCGGCTCGGCCTTCGCGCAGTCCACGACTGCGGCGGGTGCCGCGAACGGCGCGCGGGCTGGCGGCGAAATCGCGGGGCCTGTCGGCGAGATCGTCGGCGGCACGGTGGGTGCCGCGGTCGGCGCCGGCCTCGAGATTCCGAATGCGGTGATCACGTCGATCCCGCGCAACGAGCCGTCGGTGGTGGTGCGTGAACGCGTCGTCGTCGGCGAGCCGCTGCCCGACACCGTCGTGCTGCGCCCGGTGCCGCGCTACACCGAGTATCGCTATGCGGTCGTCAATGATCGCCGCGTGATCGTGGAGCCGCGCACCCGCCGGATCGTCAAGATCATCGACTGATCGCGTGATCGTGCCTGTTCCACCGTCATTGCGAGGAGCTCGCGACAAAATTGCAAGCAATTTTGCGCTGAAGCGACCAAGCAATCCATCGCGCCGCGTATGCTGAAGCGTGGATTGCTTCGCTTCGCTCGCAATGACGGAAGTAAGGAAATGACATCCTCGCGGGCCCATCGCCCGCGGGGATTTTCTTGGGTCCCATGAATACCGGCATGGCACCGCCCAGCTTTTTTCATGAAGCGACCGGTTGGCCTGACGCCGCAATCCCCTAAACTGATCCGCAACGGATGGACGCAGCCAGCGTTCGTCTCAATCAAGAGCAGGGGATGGAAGCATGGGTCGGAAGATCGCGATCGTCGGCGCGGGCGCTGTCGGCGGCTATGCCGGTGCGCATATGGTGCAGGCGGGAGAGGACGTCACCTTCATCGATCCCTGGCCCGCGCATGTCGAGCACATGCGCAAGCACGGGCTGCGCGTCACGCACGCGATGGACGTCGCGGAATTCTCGGTGCCGGTGCGCGCGCTTGACGTCACCGACGCGCAGCAATTGGCAAAGGAAAAACCGGTCGACATCGCCTTCGTCTGCATGAAGTCCTACGACACCGCCTGGGCCACCATGCTGATCCGGCAATATCTCGCGGCGGACGGCTACGTCGTGTCGCTGCAGAACTGCATGAACGAGGAGACCATCGCCGGCATCGTCGGCTGGGGCAAGGCGCTCGGCTGCATCGCAAGCAGCATCACCGTCAATCTGCCCGAGCCCGGCCACATCCACCGCGGCGCCGGCAAGGGCGGCGCAGCGCACACCGTGTTTCGCGCCGGCGAGGTGCATGGCCGCATCACGGCGCGGGCGGAGGAAGTCTGCCGCCTGGTCGGTTATTCCGACAGCGCCAAGGTCACCTCCAATCTCTGGGGCGAGCGCTGGTCCAAGCTCGTCGCCAACGTGATGGGCAACGGGCTCTCGGCCTGCACTGGTCTAACGGGCGGCGAAGTGCTGCAAAGCGAACCGCTGCGCCGCTTCTCGACGCGGCTCGGCAGCGAGGCGATCCGCGTCGGCCAGGCGCAGGGCTATCAGCTGGAGGAGATCCTGCACCTGCCGCCCGAGACCATCGCCCGCGCCGGCGAGGGCGACGAGGCCGCAACGCGCGCGTGCGACGAGCAGCACTTCAAGGATGCCAAGCGCACCTCATGGGCGCAGCGCCCCTCGATGGGCCAGGACATGCAGAAGGGCCGCCGCACCGAGATCGAATTCCTCAACGGCCTCGTGGTCCGCGAGGGCGAGAAGCTCGGCATCACCTGCGCGGCGAATGCCGCGCTGACCGACATCGTCAAACGCGTCGAACGCGGCGAACTCGCGCCGGATCCGCGGCACATCACGGAGCTGAGGTTGAATTGAGTCGAACTCATACGGGCCCGACTGCCGTCTTTGCGAGCGCAGCGAAGCAATCCATCCAACCGCATGCGCGGATGCATGGATTGCTTCGTCACTTCAGCGCAAAGTTGCTCTGCAATTTTGTCGCGAGCTCCTCGCAATGACGGATGCGCGGCCGCCGGGTCTTGCCTACAGCAGCTGCCTCACCCCCATCCCATGCATGAACCGCTCGCGGATCTGCACGGGGTCGCGGCGGGTGGTGCCGGTGCCGGGCTTGTCGTCGATGCGGACGCCGATCAGGGTCGGGCCGGAGGTCTGTTTCGACTGTTCGATCAGCCGCTCGAAATCGTCCTCGTCGGCGGCCCATGAGCTGCTCGCGATGCCGCTGGCGATTGCGACCTGAACGATATCGGTATGGCCGGCGGCCGGCGTCGGCTGCGCGCCCGTGATCTGGTAGATGCCGTTGTCCATCACCACCATGGTGAGATTCTTCGGCGCCAGCGTCGCGATGGTCGAGAGGCAGCCGAGCTGCATCAGCAGCGAGCCGTCGCCTTCGAGCGCGAACACGCGGCGCTTCGGCTGCGCCAGCGCGACGCCGAGCGCGATCGGAAACGCAAGGCCCATGCTCCCCAGCATGTAGAAATTCTGCGGGCGATGGCCGGCGGCCCAGAGGTCGAAATTGGTGTTGCCGATGCCGCCGATCACGGCCTCGTCCTTCAGCCCGGCGACGAGGCGCTGGGTGAGTTCGAAGCGGTTCATCACCTTGGTGTTGCGCGCGTGGGTGCTGGTCATGGCTGATCTCACTTGTCGAAGGTCTTGCCGCCGGTCAAGAGCGGCGAGAGGATCAGCGCCACCGGCGCCTGGGTGGTGACGGCCTGCTTGATCGAGCGGTCGGCAATGAATTCGAGCTCGTCGAGCCGGGTGATGGTGTGATGCTCCATGGCGAGCGAATCCAGCACCGGGCGCATGGTGCGGCAGACCAGCGCCTGGCCGTAATTGAACTCGCCTAGCGTGCCGCGCTCGGAGACGAACATGATCAGCGGGATCTGGTAGGGCACCGCGAGCGAGGCCAGCACATTGGCCAGCGTGGCAAAGCCCGAGGTTTGCATAAGCACCGCGCCGCGCGTGCCCGCCATCCAGGCACCGGAGACGATGCCGACCGCTTCTTCCTCGCGCGCGGTCGGAAATGTCGTGAAATAGGGATCGGCGTGCAGGTCCTTGATCAGCGTGGTCAGCACCCGGTCGGGCACATAGGGCACGAGCTTGATCTCGTTCCGCTTCAGCGTCTGCAGCACGATGCCGTGCCAGGTGGTCGCCGTCTTCTGGGACGAGGCTTGTTCCGCGGCCGCCATCCTGTTCTCCCTGCTCGCGCGACGCTATGGCCGCTTGCCGCACGAAACTTGACGCGGTGCCTGCGATTGTCAACATGTCGCGGCCGCAACGCGATCTGCGGAATTCGGCCATCGCAGCGCCGAACCAACGTGCGATACAGGCGTAACGAAAAAGGGACGGTATCGATCAAGGGACGGGAGGCGTCGATGGCCGGATGGGTCTGGCGGACCGCCATTGCGGCAGCGGCCATGGTTGTGGCCGGCCTTGCGTCCGCGCAGCCGTTCCCGGCCAAGGCCGTTCACATTCTCGTTCCATATCCGCCCGGCGGCGGCGTCGATGTGCTGACGCGCACGCTCGCCGAAGCGGTGTCGAAGACCTGGACGCAATCGATCGTGGTCGAGAACCGGCCCGGCGCCGGCGGGGTGATCGCCTCGCAGGCGATCGCGACCTCCGCGCCCGATGGTTACAATCTGATCATGGTGGCGAGCGGCCACGCCACCAATCCGTTCCTTTATCCAAAGCTGCCCTACGACACTTTCAAGGATTTCTCGCCGATCTCGCTCTTGGCGTCGTCGCCGAACGTGCTGCTGGTGCGCGCGGATTCGCCGTTCAAATCGGTCGCCGACGTCATCGCCGCGGCGAAGGCGAAGCCGGGCAGCCTGTCCTTCGCCCATGCCGGCAACGGCACCTCGACCCATCTGGCCGGCGAGCTGCTCAAGAGCCTCGCCAAGATCGATCTCGACGCGATCCCCTATAAGGGCGGTGCGCCCGCGATCAACGATCTGCTCGGCGGACAAATTCCGCTGTCGTTCAACAACGGGCCGGAATCGGTCGGGCAGCTGCAAGCCGGCACGGTTCGCGCGCTGGCGGTGACGACGGGCTCGCGTGCGCCGTTCCTGCCTGACGTGCCCAGCATGTCGGAAACCGTGCCGGGCTACGACACCGAGGTGTGGTGGGGGTTGCTCGGGCCCGGCAACATTCCGGCCGACCTCGTCGCGAAGATCTCGCATGATTTCGTCGCGGCGGTGAACACCGATGCCGTGAAGGAGCGGCTCGGCAAGCTCGGTGCGATCCCGATCGGCTCCACGCCGGACAAGTTCGCCGCCAAGATCAAGGCCGACTACGACAAATGGGGGCCGATCATCAAGGCCGCCGGCATGAAAGCGGAATAGAACATGGCTGCGTCAGAAATTCCCGCCTGCCTGCCGCCGCGTCGGGTGACGCCGCCCAGAGACAAGCTGCCGCCGAAGGCCTGCGATACGCATGCGCATGTGTTCGGTCCGGCCGACCGCTTCCCCTATGCCGGCGATCGCAGCTACACGCCGCCGGACGCGCCGCTGCAAACATATCTCGGCATGCTCGATACACTCGGTTTCGCCCGCGGCGTGCTGGTGCAGGGCAGCGCGCATGGCCACGACAATTCGGCGATGCTGGATGCGTTGCAGCGCGAGCCCGCGCGGCTGCGCGGCGTCGCGGTGGCCGATGCCGATGTGGCGGCGGGCACGCTCCGGCAATGGCATGTGCTCGGCGTCCGCGGCCTGCGCTTCAACCATTTCTTCCGCGGCGGGCAGTTGCACTACCGCGGCGGCATTCCCTTGAACGTTGCCGAGACGCATGCGGGCGTGATGGCCGAGCTCGGCTGGCATCTGCAGCTCTGGATCGACGTGAGGGATTTACCTGAGATGATCCCGACGCTGAAGGCGCTCGGGTTGCCGGTCGTGGTCGATCACATGGGCCGCACTGACGCCGGCGCCGGCATCAACACCGCGGGCTTTCAGAGCCTGCTGCGTGCGGTGGACGAAGGCTGGTGCTGGGCCAAGCTCTCGGGCGCGCATCGCCTGAGCCAGCGGGCGCCCGATTATCCGGATGCGCGGCCGTTCCACGAGGCGCTGGTCGCGGCCAATCCTGAACGGCTGGTGTGGGGCGGCGACTGGCCGCATCCGCGGGTCGAAGGCGAAATGCCCGACGCCGGCCATCTGCTGACGCTGTTCCAGGATTGGACGCCGGATGCAGCGACCCGGCACCGTATCCTCGTCGACAATCCCGCACGACTCTATGGCTTCCCAAACTGAAAGCTGCTCGAAGACATGACCGTCAACAACAAGCGCGTGTTCTACGTCAAATACCTCGCCCACGAGATCTACGTCGATATCCTGAAGAAGCGGCCGGATGTCCGGCTCGACCGTCTCGAGAACGAGACGCCGGAGGCGACCTTCGCGCCGGTTCTCGCCGACGCGCATGCCTATCAGATCGGCGCGGCCCGCGATGAGCTGGCGCCGCATTTCCATGCCCATGCCGAGCTGTTGAAGCGTGCGCCGAATCTTCTGATCGTGTCGTCGAATGGTGCCGGCTTCGATCCCGTCGATGTCGATGCCTGCACCGCGGCGGGCGTGCTGGTCGTCAACCAGTCCGGCGGCAACGCCAATTCGGTCGCCGAACACGCGCTCGGCATGATGCTGACGCTGTCGAAGCGGATCATCCAGTCCGACCGCAGGCTGCGGCGCGAGGCCAACGTCAACCGCAACGACCTGATCGGCAATGAGCTGAAGGAGAAGACCGTCGGCATCGTCGGTCTCGGCAATGTCGGCCGCCGCATCGCCGAACTGTGCAGGGGCCTCCTGCACATGAAGGTGATCGCCTACGATCCCTATCTCACGGCGGATGAGATGGCGAAGCGGGGCGGGGAGAAGGTCGAGCTCGACGATCTCCTGCGCCGCGCGGACTTTGTTTCGATCTCGTGTCCGCTGGACAAGAACAGCCGCGGCATGATCGGCGCGCGCCAGTTCGCGCTGATGCAGCCGCACGCCTATTTCGTCACCACCGCGCGTGGCTTCATCCATGACGAGAAGGCGCTGGAGGAAGCGCTGCGTGACAAGCGCATCGCCGGCGCCGGGCTCGACGTCTGGGACAAGGAGCCGCCGCCGCCGGATCATCCGCTGCTGCAGTTCGACAATGTGCTGGCGAGCCCGCACACCGCCGGCGTCACCCGCGAGGCGCGCATCAACATGGGCCGGATCGCGGCCGAGCAGATCCTCGACGCCCTCGACGGCAAGCGCCCGCCGCGCATCATCAATCCCGAGGTGTGGCCGGTCTACGCAAGACGGTTCGAGAAGGCGTTCGGGTTCATGCCGGGGTAGGGTCAGCCCTGCCCCTGCGGGGGCCGCGGCTGCGCGCGGCCAAAAATATCGAAAACAACCCCATGCAAAGGAGCTGGCGGCTGCTGGCGTTCGAGCAGGCAACTTGACGCGTCGGGCAACTCAGGGGTGCATTTCCAATATTCAGAAATCGTGCAGCGCCAGGCCTTGCGGGGGAGATCTACCGCAAGGGCGGAGGGGAACGGTTCCGCCGGTGCGTCCCTCACGCAAAACGGCCAGCCGTGCGAGTGCTGTTGCGCGCGCCAAAACACCGGAGAAAATCTCCTTCGTCGTAGCCTCGATCGGGGCAATAAATCCACTGCCGGACGACCGCCTCGCAACGCGTCCGTTGTTATTTTCCCTGAGATATCGACGACTTAGCCTGAAATCGCCATTTTCCGTTGGTGCCCGTCCATTGTGGGCACGGAAGGAAGAGGTTCATGCGACAGGTCCAGTCATTGCTCCGCAACGCGCCCGCCAGGATCGGCCGCCGTCTTGCGCAGATCGTCGCGATCGCTGCCGCCAGCCTGCCGCAGGCCGGCGCGTAGCTTTCCCCGCTGCGAACAGTCGCACGCGTATCAGCCGAATTAACTCACTACCCTTTCGTGTTAGTGCTAGCGTGGTACCCCGGGCTCTGCCGGTGCAGCAGGGAGGGTTCCATGTCACGCTTCGTCGTTCATTTCATGAAGGACGTGCTCGGCGGCAATGGCCGCGAGCGCGAAGTCTGCCAGGGCGCGCTTGAGATCGACGCCTCGAGCGAGGGCCAGGCCACCGAGATGGCCAAGGTCAAGTTTTGCCAGGAACAATCGCTGTGCGACTGGTCACTGCATGCCGACCGCATTCGGATCGAGGCGGCCGACTTGCACGCCTGAACCAGATGGACCGCGTGTGGCGGCATCCGACCTCTCCCTGTGGGAGTTTGGGGCGCGATCCAATGGTGCCGTCATTGCGAGGAGCTCGCGACAAAATTGCAGAGCAATTTTGCGCTGAAGCGACGAAGCAATCCATGGTTCCGCATGTGCGGACAGATGGATTGCTTCGCTGCGCTCGCAATGACACTAGAGAAGCCAACTCGCTCTTGCGAAGTGAACGGCCGAGTTCAGCTCGCCCCGATCACTCCGGCAGGATGCGAACCGCACCCTTGGCAGCGCTGCTGGCGAACGCCGCATAGGCCTTCAGCGCGGTCGAGACAGCGCGCTTGCGCGGCGCCGCCGGCTTCCAGGCCGCATTGCCCTTGGCTTCCATCGCTGCACGGCGACGCTTCAATTCGGCGTCGTCGACCGCGAGGTTGACCTTGCGGTTCGGGATATCGAACTCGATGATATCGCCTTCCTCGACGAGGCCGATCAGGCCGCCTTCGGCGGCTTCCGGCGAGACGTGGCCGATCGACAGGCCCGACGATCCGCCGGAGAAGCGGCCGTCGGTGATCAGCGCACAGGCCTTTCCGAGGCCCTTCGATTTCAGATAGCTGGTCGGGTACAGCATTTCCTGCATGCCCGGGCCGCCGCGCGGACCTTCATAGCGGATCAGCACGACGTCGCCGGCCTTCACCTTGTTGGTGAGGATGGCGTCGACCGATGCGTCCTGGCTCTCGAAGATGCGGGCAGGGCCGGAGAACTTCAGAATGCTCTGGTCGACGCCGGCGGTCTTCACGATGCAGCCGTCCTCGGCGAGGTTGCCGAACAGCACGGCGAGGCCGCCGTCCTTGGAATAGGCATGCTCGGCGTCGCGGATGACGCCCTTTTCGCGATCGAGATCGACCTCGTCGAAGCGGCGGTCCTGGCTGAAGGCTTCCTGGGTCGGCACGCCGCCCGGCGCGGCGCAATAGAAGTTGCGCACCTTGTCGCTTGTGGTCCGCACCACGTCCCAGCGGTTCAGCGCATCGTCCAGCGTTGCGGCATGCACGGTCGGCCCGTCGGTCGTGAGCAGCTTGGCGCGGTCGAGCTCGCCGAGGATCGCCATGATGCCGCCGGCGTGATGCACGTCCTCCATGTGGACGTCCTGCACCGAGGGCGCGACCTTGCAGAGCACCGGCACCTTGCGTGACAGGCGGTCGATATCGGTCATCGTGAACGGCACTTCGCCCTCGCGCGCGGCGGCGAGCAGATGCAGCACGGTATTGGTCGAGCCGCCCATCGCGATATCGAGCGTCATCGCGTTCTCGAACGACTTGAAGTTGGCGATATTGCGCGGCAGCACCTTGGCGTCGTCCTGCTCGTAGTAGCGGCGGGCGAGGTCGACGATCAGATGGCCGGCCTCGACGAACAGGCTCTTGCGGTCGGCGTGGGTCGCGAGCACCGAGCCGTTGCCGGGCAGCGCGAGGCCGAGCGCCTCGGTCAGGCAGTTCATCGAATTCGCGGTGAACATGCCGGAGCAGGAGCCGCAGGTCGGGCAGGCCGAACGCTCGATCACCGCGACGTCCTCGTCCGACACGTTGGAGTCGGCGGCCGCGACCATCGCGTCGATCAGGTCGACCGCGCGCTTCTTGCCCTTGAGCACGATCTTGCCCGACTCCATCGGTCCGCCCGAGACGAACACGGTCGGGATGTTGAGCCGCAGCGTCGCCATCAGCATGCCGGGCGTGATCTTGTCGCAGTTGGAGATGCAGACCATCGCGTCGGCGCAATGCGCGTTGACCATGTATTCGACGCTGTCGGCGATCAGCTCGCGCGAGGGCAGGCTGTACAGCATGCCGTCGTGACCCATCGCGATGCCGTCATCGACCGCAATGGTGTTGAACTCCTTGGCGACGCCGCCGGCCTTCTCGATCTCGCGGGCCACGAGCTGGCCGAGATTCTGCAGATGGACGTGGCCTGGCACGAACTGGGTGAAGGAATTGACCACCGCGATGATCGGCTTGCCGAAATCCTCGTTCTTCATGCCGGTGGCGCGCCAGAGGCCGCGTGCACCCGCCATGTTGCGGCCGTGGGTGGTGGTGCGGGAGCGATAGGCGGGCATCGTAAATCCTTCTCAAATCCTTGGGCTAAGGGCATTTTTTAGGGGAGTTGGCGCTCCTTATGCCTGCCCGTGGATGCGGATTCAAGCGCGGAACCGCATGGCTGAACCCCGCAATTCGGGCAATGTCGAGCCGGTCGGCTTGATCTCGGTCGGCCCGGTGCATTAGCTGATCGCACCGACGGCAAGAATAACGAACAAGCAAAAAGGGAGAGACACACGTGGCAAGGCTGCCCCTGATTGATCCGGAGACGACGAGCGGAGAGATCCGCGCCTCATTCGACCGCATGCCGGTCAAGCTCAACATCTTCCGCATGATGGCCCATGCCGAGGCCAATATGATCCCGGCGATGCGGCTCGCCAATTCGATCCTGCACAAGCAGAAGCTGTCGGCGGTTAACCGCGAGCTCTTGATCCTGCAGGCCGCGCAGCTCGAGGGCGGCGCCTATGAATGGCGGCAACATGTGCCGATCGCGCTCGGTGTCGGCGTCACCCAGGCGCAGATCGATGCCGTCGAGCGCGGCGATTACGACGATGCTGCACTCAACGCAGCCGAGCGCGCGCTGCTTCGCTTCGGCCGCGAGGTGGTCGAGAAGGTCCGCGTCGGCGATGCGGCCTTTGCCGCGGTGCGCGAGCATTTCAGCGATCAGGAGATCGTCGAGGCGATCGTCGCGCTCGGCTTCTACATGATGATGGCGCGGCTGACCGAGGCGACCGAGACCGATCTCGATCCGGCCGCCGGCATGGCCGTGTTCGAAGGCGGCAAGAAGCGGGATTGACGAGATGTCGGAGACTTCGCAAGAGGCCAATAAAGACACGAAGCCGGAGCGCTATGTCCGTCCGCTGAGCGCGGAATCGTCCGGCACCGCGCCGGGCAGGGGACGCCTCACCGGCCGCCGCATCCTCGTGGTCGGCGGCGGCCAGCGGGTGTTCGATGCCGCGACCGATCCGATCGGCAACGGCCGCGCCATGAGCCTGCTGTTCGCGCGCGAGGGCGCGCATGTCGCGGTCGCCGACCTCAACCGTGCCTCGGCCGAGGACACGGTTGCGCGCATCGCCGCTGACGGCGGCCGCGCTTTCGCGATCGCCGCCGATGTCACCAAGGAAGCCGACGTCATCAGGATGATCGACGAGGCGCATCGCACGATGGGCGGGCTCGACGGCATGGTGCTGAACATCGGCACCTTCGGCAAGACCGGGCTCGACAATGTCAGCGCGGAGGAATGGAACAGGATCTACGACGTCAATGTCCGCGGCCCGATGCTGTGCTGCCGCGCCGCCTTGCCGAAATTCGAAGACGGCGGCTCGATCGTGTTCATCTCCTCGATCGCGGCGCTGAAGGCGGGATCGCAGATGGCGGTCTATGATTCCTCCAAGGCCGCGCTCGGCGGCCTGATGCGCAACATCGCACATGCTGGCGCGCGGCGCGGCATCCGCGCCAATCTGGTCTATCCCGGGCTGGTCGACACCCCGAACGGCCGCGAGGCCGGCGCGGGCCGGCCGTCGCGCGGCAAGGGGCATATCCCGTTCGGCCGTCAGGCGACGGCGTGGGAGATCGCCTATGCGGTGCTGTTCTTCATGTCGGATGAAGGCGTCTATGTCACCGCGCAGACGCTCGCGGTGGATAGTGGGCTGAGCGGGCTCTAGACTCTGATGAATAGCGGCCACGACGGCGGTGCGCTCCCTCGCCCCGTTCTTACGGGGAGAGGGTTGGGGTGAGGGGCTCTCGCCGCGTATGCGGTGATGGCTGCGTTTGCGGAGACTCCCCCTCACCCGGAACGCATCTAACGATGCGTTCCGACCTCTCCCCGCACGCGGGGCGAGGTGGAGAGTGCGCAGCGTCGCTCACTATTCCGCAGCGAGGCTGGTTGGCAGCGGGATGCCGACCCTGGGGCGCGCTTTCACTGCGCGGCGATTCTTCTTGCTGAAGCGGCTGCCGGCCAGCAGCGCCGCGGCCGCGCGCAGCTGCTCGCGCAGCCATTGATTGGTGGTATCGTCCTCGGCGGTGGCGTGCCAGTAGAGATAATTGACGTGCGGACTGATCGGGAACGGGCAGGGGAAGCACTGCAGCAGCCCGGGATCTTCCAGCACGGAGGCGGCGCTCTCCGAGGCGGTCAGCAGCATGTTGCTGCGGCTCACGACGTGGCAGGCGGTTGCGAAATTCTGACAGGTCAGGCGAACAGTGCGGGTCAGGCCGAGGCGCTGGAGCTGAAAATCCTCGAACGACAGCCCGCTGCGCCGCGACGTCACGCAGACATGCTCCATGCGCAAATAAGCCTTCTTGTCGATCCGGGTGCCGAGCTCGGGGTGGCCGCGCCGCGCGAACACCGCGATATGCTCGGTCAGGATCTGCTCGCGCCGCACCTCCGCCGACAGCGGCAATAGCGTATCGATCGCGACGTCGAGGGTGCCGGCGGCAAGCTCGCGCTCGAGATTGTTGCGCTCGCTGCGCACGGTGGCGATCTCGACCAGCGGCGCCACGGTGCTGATCCGGTTGACCAGCGCGCTCAGCATCGGTGCCTCGAGATTGTTGCGCAGCCCGATCACGAACCGCTTCGGCGTCTGCGCCGGATCGAACCGGTGGGTGTGGGTCAGCGTCGTCTCGAGGCCGTTGAGCGCCTGGCGCACCGTGGTGATGATCTGCCGGGCCAGCGGGGTCGGCGTCATCACGTGGTTGCGGCGCACGAACAGCGGATCGTTGAACATCGCGCGCAGCCGGCTCAGCGCATGGCTGACCGCGGGCTGCGTCAGGTTGAGGCGGAAGCAGGCGCGGCTGACGCCGCCCTCGGAATAGATCGCGTCGAACACGACGAACAGGTTCAGATCGACGTCGCGTACATGCATGAAAATGATCAATCCGTATCCGTCGAATGCATTTGACGAATACTAATCGGCACTCTTAAAGTCTCAAGCAAAATAATACCTGGAGGAAACGATGAGCGTGCAATCGCCATCGCGCGGCGTTGCTGTCCCTGCGGCATCATCTCGCCTGGGCGCAATGTTTGCGAAGCCGAGCCAGGAGCAGATCGTGCTCCTGATCACCATCGCGCTCCTGATCGTGTTTGGCCTGACGCTGAACGGCTTCGCCACCGTCTCCAATCTCCTGAATTTGTTGCGGAGTATTTCCATCCTCGGCGTGCTCGGCCTCGGCATGGGGCTGATCGTGATCAGCCGCGGCATCGACCTCTCCGAGGTCGCGATCATGGCGGGTTCCTGGGCGATCGCTTTGATCTACATGCAGAACGGCATGCCCGTTTTCACGGCAGTGCTGCTGGCGCTGGCGGTCGCGGTGCTGATCGGCGTCGTCAACGGCGTGATGGTCGCCTTCGTCGAGGCGCCGGCGCTGTTCGTGACGCTGGCTGCCGGCTTCGTGATCTATGGCCTCGCCTTCTGGATCGCGCCGGCCTGGGTGGTCTATGCGCCGAAGGATGCGCCGGGCCTGATGTATCTCGGCGCCGGACGGCTGTTCGGCATCCCGGTTCCGATCCTGGTGTTCGCGGCCTGTGCAATCGCGATGCATTTGTTCCTGTCGCGCACCTCGATCGGCCGCTTCATCTATTCGCAGGGCGACAATCCGGAGGCCGCTCGGCTGACCGGCGTCGCGCTGCGGCCGCTGATCGTGCTCGAGCACGTGCTGGTTGCACTGCTCGCCTGGATTGCGGGCCTGGTCTGGGTCGGCACCACGGGCAGCATGCAGATGGCGATCACCCAGGGCACCATGATCTTCGATGTCGTGCTCGTCGTCGTGATCGGCGGCATCAGCCTGATCGGCGGCCGCGGCAGCGTGTTCAGCGTCGTGGTCGGCTGCATCCTGATCGGCACGCTGCTCAACGCCTTCACCATCATGGACGTCAACAGCGAGGTGCAGAACATCATCAAGGGCGTGGTGCTGCTGGCCGCCATCGTGCTCGACAACTGGCTGCACCCCCGCGACGAGGAGACCGCGCGGCAAGGGGACTGAGACGAGGCGACCGAGCCGGCCGCCGCGCCAAATAAATCAATCAAAAGAAATTGCTTTGTGGAGGGAGACGATGAAGACGACGACAAAATTCTGGACGATCCTGCTGGCCGGCGTGACGCTGGCCGCGATGCCGTTTGCGGCATCGGCGCAGGAGGAAGGCACCAAGACCGCGCGCGAGCTGCGTGCCGTCTACGACAAGGCGCTGCAGGGCAAGACGATCGCCTATCTGCCGATCGCGCTCGGCGTGCCGCTGTCCGACGAATGGGGCCGGGTGGTGCAGGAGGAAGCCGAGTGGCGCGGCATGAAATATGTCGTGCGCGATCCCAACAACAACCCCTCGGCAATGCAGCAGGCCCTGACCGCGCTGGTCGACCAGAAGCCCGACGTGCTGATCGTGCAGAATCCGAGCGTCACGCTGTTGATGAAGGATCTGAAGCGCGCCGAAAGCCAGGGCACGCATGTGATCCAGATCAACATGTCCTCGAACTACAAATCCGGCGCCTTTGTCGGCGCCGACTGGCGCGAGATCGGCAGGATGCTGGCGAACGAGGCCGTCAAGGCCTGCGGCACCGGCTCCGGCAAGTCGGGCAAGGTCCAGATCGTGCAGGGCGAACTGACCGCGGCCGCCAGCGTCGACCAGGTCGGCGGCATCATGGAGGTCTTGAACAAGGATCCGAACATCAAGGTGGTCTCGAACCAGGCCGCGAACTGGGACGCCAACACTGCGCTCAACGTCACCGCGACGGTGATCCAGCAGCATCCCGACCTCTGCGCCTCGATCGGGTTCTGGGGCATCATGGAGTCGGGCGCGGCGCAGGCGATCCGCAATGCCGGCAAGATCGACGATGTGAAGGTGTTCGCCTCCGGTGAAGGCTCGCAGCTCGATTGCGACCAGGTCAATTCGGGCAATTTCTACAAGTTCTTGAGCTACAAGGCGACCGAGCAGGGCCACGACCTGATGTTCGCGGCCGAAACCCTGCTGGTGTCGGGCGAGAAGCCGGGCAGCCGCAATCTCGTCTATTACACGCGTCCGATCTGGCTGGATAAGTCGAACGCCTCGGGCGCCAACTGCTTCGCGCTACCCAAGAAAAATTAACAAGGCGCGGACAGCCGGCGCGGGGGGCATTCCCGCGCCGGCTGTATCAAAGAGCACGATCCGGCAAGGTGGAGCCGGTTTTTCTCCGACCGACGCGCAGCGTTCACGGAGAGCGTGTTCATCAAGGGACGAGGTCGCGATGCGATGGCCGATCGCGTCATGACCAGGAGCATGATCCGGGACGTGCAAGCCGGCTCTCCGCAAGATCGTGCGCGATCACGAGCACGATCCGGAAAAGTGGAAGCCGGTTTTCCGCAAGGTCGTGCTCAATCAAGAGGGTGCTTTGGCGATGTCGATGGCCGTTGATTCCTTTGCCGCATCGGTGCGGCGATTTTCACCCCGGCTCCTGCTGTCGGAGCTGTTGCTGAAACAGTGGTTCGAGCCGGTGGTTCCCTTCACCGTGATGATCGGGCTGTGGGGCTATTTCGCGCTCACCATTCCCGACTACGCCTCGGTGCAGAACTCGGTGTCGCTGCTGCGGCTGTTCGCCGAATTCGGCTTCGTCGCGCTGGCGATGGGCTTCTGCCTCGTCACCGGCGGCATCGACCTCTCGGTCGGCGCGATCTTTGCGCTGTGCAATTTCGCGGCACTGTACTTCCTCTTGGTGCGCGAATGGCCGGTCGGCCTCGCGGTGCCGGCGACGCTTCTGGTCGGCGCGCTGCTCGGCAGCATCAACGGCTTCCTGATCGGCTTCCTGAAGACACGGCCGTTCCTGACCACGCTGGTGACGCTGATCATCCTGCGCGCCTCGGTCAACCTGCTCAACACCAGCTACGCCCAGGTGTTCGCGACCAACTCGGTCGAGAGCGACGCCTGGGATTTCATCGGCGGCGGCAGCGTGCTCGGCATTCCCGTCAATGCGGCGACGCTGTTCGTGGTGCTGTTGATCTGCCACATCTTCCTGTCGCGCTCGCGCTACGGCTGGCATCTCACCGCAATCGGCGCCAGCCGCAAGGCGGCGCGCCACGCCGGCATCCGCGTCCGCGTGATGCTGTTCATGACCTATGTGCTGTCGGGCACGCTGTGCGCGGCGAGCGGCATCTTCTACGCGGCGCGGCAGGCCTCGACGGATTCCACCACCGGTGTGGGGTGGGAATTCCAGGCGCTCACCGCCGTCGTGCTCGGCGGGGTGTCGCTGGCCGGCGGCAAGGGTACGGTGTGGCGGGCGATGATCGGCGCGCTGATCATCTTTCTCCTGATCAACGGCCTCGTGCGGATGGGCATCCCGGGCTACGTCACCTCGGCGGTGACGGGCATGATCCTGCTCGCCGCCGTCGGCATCGACGTCAAATGGTCGAAGAACCGCGGCAAGGCGATCCAGAAGATCTATGTCAATCCGGCCTTTGTGCCGCTCGCTTCGGCGCCCGCGGTGCAGCCGGGCGCGGCCTCGCCCTACGCGCAGAACGACCGGCTGATCAACGCGCAGGCGATCGGCGTCGATCAGGTCGAGGGGCCCGAGGACGTCATCCTCGACCGCCAGGGCCGGCTCTACGGCTCGACCCGCGACGGCAATGTGATCCGTTTCTCCGGGCCGAACTTCGAGACCCGCGAGGTGTTCGCCCATATCGGCGGCCGGCCGCTCGGCATGCAGTTCGATCGCGACGAGAATTTGATCGTCGCGGTCGCCGGCATGGGCGTCTATGGCGTCGCGCCCGACGGCCGCATCTTCAAGGTCACCGACGAGACCAATCGCACCTGGTACAAGCTGAATGACGATTCCCGCCTGCGGATGGCCGACGACCTCGACATCGCGCCCGACGGCAAGATCTATTTCAGCGACTGCACCACGCGCTACGAGATGACCACCAACACCCTCGACATCCTCGAGGGCCGGCCGAACGGCCGCGTGGTCTGCTACGACCCGGCGACCAGGACCACGCGCACGGTGATCAACCACTTCTATTTCCCGAACGGGATCTGCGTCTCGCATGACGGCAAGTCGATCCTGATCGCGTCGACCTCGCTGTGCAAGGTGTTCCGCCACTGGATCGACGGGCCGAACAAGGGCAAGACCGAGGTGCTGATGGACGAACTGCCGGGCAACCCGGACAACATCAACCGCGCCTCCGACGGCACCTACTGGCTGGCACTGGTCGGCATCCGCACGCCGACATTCGACCTTGCCGCGCGAAAACCCGGCTTCCGACTGCGCATGGTGAAGCAGGTGCCGACCGACGAATGGCTGGCGCCGGCGCTCAACCATGGCTGCGTGCTGAAATTCAACGAGAAGGGCGAGGCGCTGGAATCCTGGTGGGACCCGACCGGCATCTCGCATTCGACGTTGACCTCGATGCGCGAGCACCAGGGCTATCTCTATCTCGGCGGGCTCGAGAACAACCGGATCGGCCGCATCAAGCTCGACGGCGTCGACGACAGCTGGACCGGCTACGATGCCTATTGGGGCGCAAAGAGCAGGGTGACGACGTAATGGGATTCTTCGATCATCTGCTGCGCGACATCCGCAGCGTCATCGACCGCGACGGCGGCCAGAACGCGATCCCGCCGCTCGACGGCGCGCTGAGCTCGAACGACCGGCTCGACACCGCCACCCCGATCGGCGAGCCGCTGCCCGGCGTCGACGACGTGATCGCCGCCGCCGACGGCACGGTCTATGTCTCGGCCGGACGCCGGGTGCTGAAGCTCGGCGGCAATGACTTGTCGACGCGTAAAGTCGTCGCCGAGTTCGAGGATGATGCCGGCGGGCTCGCGTTGCATACGGACGGCCGCCTGCTGGTCTGCGTCGCGGGCAGGGGCCTTGCCGCGATCGATCCGGCGAAGCCCGATCCGCGCTGGCTGGAGTCCGCCGGCGGCAGCGCGCTCACCGGGCTGTTGTCGGTGACGGCGGCGCCCGATGGCCGCATCTATGCCGTCGAAGGCAGCACCGGCCGACGCCCGGGCGAATGGCGGCACGATCTGATGGAGAAGCGCGCCAATGGCCGGCTCATCAGCTGCGGCGCCGGCTTCGACAATCCGCAGGTGCTGCTGCGTGATCTGCCCTATCCCTATGGCGTGAGTGTTTCGGCCGACGGCAACAGCCTCTGGCTCACCGAAAGCTGGGCGCATCGCCTCAGCCGGTTCGCGCTTGGCGGCAACGGGCTTGGTCCGCGTGAGACCGTCGCCGCCAACATGCCGGGCTATCCGGCGCGGCTGCATCCCGACGGCCACGGCGGCATGCTGCTCGGCATCTTCGCCCGCCGCACCCATCTGATCGAGTTCGTGCTCAAGGAAGACGATTTCCGCGAGGAGATGATGGCGACGATGCCGCCGGATTACTGGGTCGCGCCGGCGCTCGCCGGCGGCAGCGATTGCCTCGAGCCGATGCAGATCGGCAGCGTCAAGGCGCTCGGCATCCAGAAGCCGTGGGCGCCGCCGCGCTCCTACGGTCTGCTGGTGCATCTTGATGCCGAGGGCGATGCGACCGACAGCCTGCACAGCCGCGCCGGCGGCCGCTTCCACGGCATCACCGCCGCCTGCGCCACGCCCTCGGGCGTCGTGATCGCGGCGCGCGGCGCCGGACGCCTGCTGCGCACTACGGGAGAGCTGCGATGAATGACGGTGTGATGCAGGCGGCCCCCGGCGCCAAGACGGCAGAGACCTCCGCCGCCCGCGAGCCGGTGCTGCGGATCACCAACGGTTCGAAAATCTACGGCGGCGTCCACGCTATCGAGGGCGTCAATTTCGACCTCTATCCCGGCGAGGTGCATGCGCTGGTCGGCGAGAACGGTGCCGGCAAATCGACGCTGTGCAAGGCGATCGCGGGCGCGATCCAGCTCACCTCCGGCGACTATCTGCTCGACGGCAAGCCGACCGGTTTCGAGCAGCCGCGCGACGCGCTCAATGCCGGCATCTGCATGGTCTATCAGGAGACCAGCCTGGTGCCGACCATGACCGCCGCGCAGAACATCGAGCTCGGCAACGAAAAGCTGCTGACCCGGTTCCGCACCCTGAACATCCAGGCCCAGCAGCTGCTGCAGTCGCTCAACTTCCACGTCGATCCGGCAACGCCGGTGGCGCTGCTCGGCACCGCCAAGAAGCAGATGGTGGAGATCGCGCGCGCGATCTACAACAAGGCGCGCATCATCATCTTCGACGAGCCGACCGCGTCGCTGACGCCGGAGGAGATCGTCCACTTCTTCCATCTGGTGCGCGACCTGCGCGCTCGCGGCGTCTCGATCATCTACATCTCGCATGCGCTGGAGGAGTCGCTGCAGATCGCCGACCGCATCACCGTGCTGCGCGACGGCAAGCTGGTGATCACGGCGCCGGCCAGGCAGCTCACCCGCGATGCGCTGGTGCAGCACATGGTCGGCCGCGAGGTGGCGCAGGCGGTCTATGGCGGCAAGGCGAAAACCCATCAGCGCCGCGAGAAGGTGCTGACGGTCGAGAACGTCACCATGGGCATGGCGGTCAAGAACATGTCGTTCTCGGTCTATGCCGGCGAGGTGGTCGGCATCGCCGGCCTGATCGGCTCCGGCCGTACCGAGATCGCCAAGATCGTCTACGGCGCGCTGAAGCGCAATCTGGTCAATGGCGGCACCATCCGGCTGCGCGGCAAGCCGATCCGCTACCGCGTGCCGCGGCAGGCGATCAATGACGGCATCGCCTACATCACCGAGGACCGCAAGGCCAACGGCTTCTTCGAGACCATGGTGGTCGACGACAACGTCTATATCGGCAGTCTCGCCACCGGAAAGGGCTGGAGCTTCCTGCTGTCGCGGGCGCGGCGCAGCAAGCTCGCCAGCTACTGGGTCGATCGGCTGAAGATCAGCGCATTGCAGCGCAAGGCCAGGATCATCGAGCTGTCCGGCGGCAACCAGCAGAAGGTGGTGCTGGCCAAGACGCTGGTGCAGGACCCCTCGATCATCATCTTCGACGAGCCGACGCGCGGCGTCGACGTCGGCACCATCCCGCACATCCACGGCGAAATCCGCCGCCTCGCCGACGAGGGCAAGGCGGTGGTGGTGATCTCGTCCTACCTGCCGGAGATCCTCGCGGTGTCCGACCGCATCCTGGTCGCCCGCACCGGCCGCATCGTCGCCGAGTTCGACGCGGCGGACGCGACGCAGGACAAGATCCTGTACGCCGCGGTGCATTGAGGTCGCGCAGCGCGGCCTGTCGTCGGCGTAGGGCGGATTAGCGCAGCGCAATCCGCCATCTTGCCACGCCTTCGATGGGCAAATCAGCAGCAACAAGCTCAGTGTCGTCCCGGCGCAGGCCGGGACCCATAACCACAGATTGTCATTGTTGTACGTCGTTGGAACGGCGAGTCCCGTCGACAACATCTGCTGCGGCGTATGGGTCCCGGCCTACGCCGGGACGACAGCGTTGGGTGGGCCCGAACCGCCCTTGACAATTATTTTAAGTATAAAATAATATCCCCCGTCGGCTCCTGGGGGAACGCGTCTCGTCCGCACCCCCAACCCGCCGAAGCCAACGGGAGAACGCCATGCGTATCGTTTGCATTGGAGGCGGGCCGGCCGGGCTTTATTTCGGCATCCTGATGAAGATGCTGGATCCTGCGCACGTCATTTCGGTGGTCGAGCGCAACCGGCCCTACGACACCTTCGGCTTCGGCGTGGTGTTTTCAGATGCGACCATGGACAACATGCGCAAATGGGATCCGGTCACCGCTGACACGATCGAGCAGGCCTTCAACCACTGGGACGACATCGAGGTCCTGATCAAGGGCCGGCGCATGCGCACCACCGGCCACGGCTTCGTCGGCATCGGCCGCAAGCGGCTGCTCAACATCCTGCAGGCGCGCGCCGAGGAGCTCGGCGTCGAATTGATCTTCGAGCGCGAGGTGAATTCCGATCTCGAGTTTCCCGACGCCGACCTGATCGTGGCATGCGACGGCGTGAACTCGAAGATCCGCACCAAATACATCGAGGCCTTCCAGCCCGACATGCTGATGCGGCCGAACCGCTATATCTGGCTCGGCACCAACCGTCCGTTCGACGCCTTCACCTTCGACTTCCGCAAGACCGAGCACGGCTGGTTCCAGGCGCACATCTACAAGTTCGAGGAGGGCGCGGCGACCTTCATCGTCGAGACCACCGAGGAGGCCTATCTCGCCCACGGTCTCGACAAGATGGAGCAGGGCGACTCCATCGCGTTCTGCGAGAATGTGTTCGCGGAAATCCTCGAGGGGCATCACCTCGTCTCCAACGCGCGGCATCTGCGCGGCTCGGCCTGGCTGTCGTTTCCCAGGCTGATCTGCGGCAAATGGACCGCGTTCAACGGCAACAGCCATGTCGTGCTGATGGGCGACGCCGCCCACACCGCGCATTTCGCGATCGGATCGGGAACCAAGCTCGCGCTGGAGGATGCGATCGAGCTGACCAACCAGTTCAAGATCCACGGCGCGACGCGGGACAGCATTCCCGCGGTGCTCAAGGCTTACGAGGAGCTGCGCCGGGTCGACGTGGCGCGGATCCAGAATGCTGCGCGCAACGCGATGGAATGGTTCGAGGTGGTCGGCTCGCGCTATGCCGACACGCTGGAGCCGGAGCAGTTCATGTATTCGCTGCTGACCCGCTCGCAGCGCATCAGCCACGAGAACCTGCGGCTGCGCGACAAGACCTGGCTCGAGGGCTATGAGCGCTGGTTCGCGGAGCGCAGCGGCGTGGCCGCGACCAACGACCGCGTCACGCCGCCGATGCTGACGCCGTTCCAGATTCGCGGCCTGTCGCTTCATAACCGCATCATCGTCTCGCCGATGGCGATGTATTCGGCGGAGGAGGGCGTGCCGACCGACTTCCATTTGGTGCATTTTGGCTCTCGCGCGCTCGGCGGCGCCGGCCTTCTCTTTACCGAGATGACCTGCGTCTCGCCGGAGGCGCGGATCACGCCCGGCTGCTGCGGCCTGTGGAACGACGCGCAGGCGGCGGCCTACAAGCGCATCGTCGACTTCGTGCACCACAATTCGCAAGCCAGGATCGGCATCCAACTCGGCCATGCCGGCCGCAAGGGCTCGACGCGCGTCGCCTGGGAAGGCATGGACGAAGCGCTGCCGGACCACAACTGGCCGCTGGTGTCGGCTTCGTCAGTGCCTTATCTGCCCGACGGCCAGATCCCGGAGCCGATGAGCCGCGCCGAGATGGACGAGGTACGCGACCAGTTCGTCGCCGCAGCCAGGCGCGCCGTGGGCGCCGGCTTCGATATCCTGGAGCTGCACTGCGCGCACGGCTATCTGCTGTCGAGCTTCCTCTCGCCGCTGACCAACCGCCGCACCGACAACTATGGCGGATCGATCGAGAACCGCGCGCGTTATCCGCTGGAGGTGTTCCGCGCCGTCCGCGCGGTGTGGCCGGAGGACAAGCCGATGTCGGTCCGCCTGTCGTGTCACGACTGGGCCGAGGGCGGCAACACGCCCGAGGATGCGCTCGCCTTCGCGAAATTGTTCAAGCAGGCGGGAGCCGACCTGATCGACTGCTCCTCGGGGCAGGTCTGGGCCGACGACCATCCGGTCTACGGCCGGCTCTACCAGACGCCGTTCGCCGACAAGATCCGCAACGAGGTCGGCATCGCCACTATCGCGGTCGGTGCGATCTCGGAGGCGGATCACGCCAACTCGATCATCGCCGCCGGCCGCGCCGATCTCTGCGCCATCGCGCGGCCGCATCTCGCCGACCCCGCCTGGACGCTGCATGAAGCCGCGAAGATCGGCGTCAAGCAGGTCGCGTGGCCGAAGCAATATCTGTCGGGCAAGTCGCAATACGAGGCCAATCTCGAACGCGCGGCTGCGGGAGTGAAGGCATGATGAGGTTCTGGCCCAACGCACATGCGCTGGTGACCGGTGCCGGTTCCGGCATCGGCGCCGCGACGGCGATCGCGCTGGCAAAAGCCGGCGTGCGCGTCAGCATCGCCGGACGGCGGATCGACGCGCTAAAAGCGACGGCGGCATCGCTCGACAAGCAGGTTGGCGCCGTGGTTTCGATCGACGTGACGGATGAAGCTGCGGTCGCCAAAGGTATCGCGCAGATCGAGGCCGAGGCTGGCCCGATCGATATCCTCGTCAACAATGCCGGCAAGGCCGGAAGTGCGCCGTTCGACAAGACGGGTGCGGCGCTGTGGGCGGACATGCTGGCGAGCAATCTCTCCAGCGTGTTCCTGGTGACGCATGCGGTGTTGCCGGGCATGGCGCAACGCGGCCGCGGCCGCGTGATCAACGTCGCCTCGACCGCGGGTCTCACCGGCTATGCCTACGTCTCGGCCTATGTCGCGGCCAAGCACGGCGTCATCGGCCTCACGCGCTCGCTGGCGCTGGAATATGCACGGCGCGGCGTCACCGTGAATGCGGTCTGCCCGGGGTATACCGATACGCCGCTGGTGGCGGATGCCGCCGCGAACATCGTCGCCAAGACCGGCCGCAGCGAACAGGAAGCGCGCGCCGCGTTGGCAAAAGTCAATCCGATGCAGCGGCTGGTCACGCCCGAGGAGGTCGCCGATGCCATCCTCTGGCTTGCCTCCGAGACTGCATCGTCAATCAACGGACAAGCCGTCGCGGTCGCCGGCGGCGAAGTCTTTACCGGGTGAAGGAACATGTCATGTCCGAGATGAAAGCAAAGCTCCGGCCGTTCAAGGATTATCCCGCAAAGCACTTCCGCTGGCAGGTCGATGCGAGCGGCCGTGTCGCGACCATCACGCTGAACCGGCCGGACAAGAAGAACCCGCTGACTTTCGAGTCCTATGAGGAGCTGCGCGATCTCTTCACCAATCTCAAATACGCCTCCGATGTCCGCGCGATCGTGCTGACCGGCGCCGAGGGCAATTTTTGCTCCGGCGGCGACGTGTTCGAGATCATCGAGCCTCTGACGCGGATGGCGATGCCGGACCTGCTCGCCTTCACGCGGATGACCGGCGAGGTCGTGCGGGCGATGCGCAAATGCCCGCAGATCATCGTCGCCGCGATCGACGGCATTTGCGCCGGGGCCGGCGCGATGCTGGCGCTGGCGTCCGACCTGCGGTTGGCGACGCCGCAGGCCAAGACCGCGTTCCTGTTCACCCGCGTCGGCCTCGCCGGTGCCGACATGGGCGCGTGCGGGTTGTTGCCGCGCGTGATCGGGCAGGGCCATGCGGCCGATCTGCTCTACACGGGGCGTGCGATGAGTGCCGAGGAAGGTTTTGCGTGGGGCTTCCACAACCGCCTGGTTCCGCCGGCGGAGCTCGCCGGTGCCGCGCAGGAGCTGGCGCGCTCGCTCGCGGATGGGCCCTGGTTTGCGCATGGCGTGACCAAGACGATGTTCAACCAGGAATGGGCGATGGGCGTCGACGAGATGATCGAGTCGGAAGCGCAGGCGCAGGCGATCTGCATGGTCACCGGCGATTTCCGCCGCGCCTTCGAGGCGTTCGCCGCCAAGCAGAAACCGGCCTTCGAGGGCAATTGAGATGATCGAGATCCTGCAACCCCAAGGATGGGCCAAGCCGATCGGCTACGCCAACGGCATGGCCGCGCGCGGCAAACAGCTCTTCATCGCGGGCCAGATCGGCTGGAACGGACAATGTGTGTTTGAGACTGACGATCTCGTGGCGCAGATCGGCCAGACCCTGCGCAACATCGTCGCGGTCGCCGCCGCCGGCGGCGCCGGCCCCGAGCACATCGTGTCGATGACCTGGTACTTGCTCGACCGCAAGGAATATTCCGCGCGGCTGAAGGAGATCGGCACGGTCTATCGCGACATCATCGGCCGGCGCTTTCCGGCGATGACCGCGATTCAGGTTGCCGGCCTGATCGAGGACCGCGCCAAGGTGGAAATCCAGGCGATTGCGGTGGTGCCGGATTGAGGGTGACGCAGTTCCGCCAGCCCCGTCATCCTGAGGAGCGCGCAGCGCGTCTCGAAGGATGCACGGCCCGGCTGGTGGCCGTCGACCCTTCGAGACGCGCGTTCCGCGCTCCTCAGGGTGACGGGGAACGAGGAAATGCGCTGAGCGAATGTTAATCCTAAGCCGAACCAGCACGGGTCAGCTAGCGGCCAAGGCCGCAAACCCGCTTGCGGCCGGGCGAGTGGGCATGCGACCCTAGGCCAAAGCGTAAAAGCGTCCTGTTGTGAGTGGAGGTGAGGACGATGAAGGCGATTATCGTCGGAGGCGGAATCGGGGGCCTCACCACTGCGCTGATGCTGCGCTCGCGCGGCATCGCTTGCGAACTGTACGAGCAGTCCGAGACGATCCGCGAGCTCGGCGTCGGCATCAACACATTGCCGCATGCGATCCGCGAGCTGGCGGGGCTTGGCTTGCTCGACAGGCTCGACGAGGTGGCGATCCGCACCTATGAGCTGTTCTATCTGACGCGGCATGGCCAGCAGGTCTGGCACGAGAAGCGCGGGCTCGATGCCGGCCACGACGTGCCGCAATTCTCGATCCATCGCGGCCGCCTGCAAAGCGTGATCCATCAGGCCGTGGTCGATCGGCTTGGCGCCGATGCGATCCACACCGGCTGCCGGCTCGGCTCCTTCACCCAGGACGAAGGCGGCGTCTCGGCCTATTTCTTCGATCGCAGCGGCGCCCATGTGCATACGGCGCGCGGCGACATCCTGATCGGCGCCGACGGCATCCACTCGAAGGTGCGGCAAACGCTGTTTCCGGATGAAGGCGGGCCGTGCTGGAACGGCCTGATGCTGTGGCGCGGCGCGACCGATTGGCCGGCCTTCCTGACCGGGCGCTCGATGATCATCGCCGGCGGGCTGAACGCCAAGGCCGTGATCTATCCGATCGCGCCGGGCTCGAGCCCGGCAAGCCGCCTCACCAACTGGGCGGTGCTGGTGCGGATCGGCGACGGCACCTCGCCGCCGCCCCGCCGCGAGGGCTGGTCCAATCTCGGCCGGCGCGACGAGATGATGCCCTATGTCACGAGCTTCACAATCCCGGAGGTCGACTTCACCGGCCTGATCAACGCGACGCCGGAATTCTGGGAGTATCCGTGCTGCGACCGCGATCCCCTGCCGTATTGGTCGAGCGGCCGCGTCACGCTGCTCGGCGACGCCGCGCATCCGATGTATCCGGTCGGCTCGAACGGCGCATCGCAGGCCATTCTCGATGCGCGCTGCCTGGCCGACATGCTGGCGCGATCGGAGCACCCGCGCCAGGCGCTGGCGGCCTATGAGCGGCAGCGGCTGCCGATGACCGCCGACATCGTCGCCTCCAACCGCCGCGGCGGGCCGGAAGGCGTGATCGACGCCGTCGAACAGCTCGCGCCGCAGGGCTTTACCGACGTCGACACCATCCTCAATTACGAGGCGCGCGAGGCGATCGTCCGCGGCTATGCCGCCAAGGCCGGCTTCGCCGCGCGTGTGGTGGCGCGGCAGTAGAGACAACGTCCGATCTGTCGATCCGTCACCCCGAGAGAATGTGAATGTACTCAGCGTCGTCCTGGCGAAAGCCAGGACCCATTACCCCAACCGTTTGTTGTTGTGCGACGTTGGGGCCACTATCGCACTTTCAATTGAATTCGGTGGTTATGGGCCCTGGCTTTCGCCAGGACGACGGTGTGGAGGCCGCTCGCTACAATTCTCACATCGTCACCCCCGCGCAAAGGCTTCGCCTTTGTCGCTGGAGGAGGCCGCAACGCGGCCGTCTCGAAGGGGCGACGGCCACCAGCGGGAGCGGGGCCGTGCATCCTTCGAGACGCGGCCAAGTGGCCGCTCCTCACGATGACGGAAGAGAGGCCGGTGCCGACGTTACGCCGGAGGCGGCGGCAGGAAGTGGATGTTGTGCTCGGCGGCGAGCCGCACCACGTCATCCGGGTTCTGCTCCTTCATGTTGTGGATCGCCCAGAACAGGTCGTAGAGCCGGCGCGTCGGCGACACCCAGAACAGCGTCTTGGCCGGCTGCTGCGACTTGTTGAAGATGCCGTGCGGCTTGCCCATCGGCAGGCGAACCAGATCGCCTGGAGTTGCGGATTCGTCGGCGCCGTCGAGCATGAAGTCGAGCTTGCCCTCGAGGATGTAGAGGTACTCGTCCTGGTCGGGGTGGATATGCGGAGGAACGAAGGTGCCCGGGGGGAAGGTGGCGTGCCAGGAGAACGAATGCTCGGTGCGGCTCTTCGGCACGTAGGTCTGGCCGAGGATGCTCCAGGAAATGCCCTGGATGCCTTCATTGGCGCGGGTGATGCCGGCGATCTCGTCTTTCATCGTCATGTCTCTTGATCTCCATTTGACGCGTTTTCTTCACGCGAACCGATACCCATTTCGCTCGAAAACGCTTTGAGTGCCTTACTTTGCCGCGCAGTCCTTGGCGTAGCGATCGCCATAATTCGAAAACACCTTCTCGACGATCTCGGTCTGGAATTTGCCGTCCGGCCGCTTCGCGACCTTGGTGAGGTAGAAATCCTGGATCGGATAACCGTTGTTGCTGAACTTGAAATTACCGCGCAGCGAGGTGAAGTCGGCCTTTTTCAGCGCGGCCGCGACCGCGTCCTTGTTGGAGAGGTCGCCCTTCACGGCCTTGACCGCGCTGTCGATCAACAGCGCCGCGTCATAGGCCTGCATGGCGTAGGTGCCGGGCACGCCGTTGTAGGCCGCCTCATAGGCGGCGACGAACTTCTTGCTCTGGGGATTGTCGAGGTTCGGGGCCCAGTTCGCCCCGCCGAACATGCCGACCGCTGCGTCCTGCTGCGCGGGCAGGGTGGATTCGTCGACCGTGAAGGCGGAGAGCACCGGCACGGTGGCGCCGGCCTGCTTGTACTGCTTCACGAGATTAACGCCCATGCCGCCCGGCATGAAGGTGAACAGCGCGTCCGGCTTCAGCGCGGCGATCTTGGACAATTCGGGCTGGAAATCCAGCGTGTTCAGCGGCGTGTAGGATTCCTCGACGATCTCGCCCTTGTAGTCGAGCTTGAAGCCGGCGACGGAGTCGCGGCCGGCCTGATAGTTCGGCACCAGCAGGTAGACGCGCTTGTAGCCGCGGTCCTGCGACACCTTGCCGAGGATCTCGTGCACCTGGTCGTTCTGGTACGACGTCACATAGAAGAACGGGTTGCACTCCTTGCCGGCATAGCTGGAGGGACCTGCGTTCGGACTGATCAGGAAGGTCTTGCTGTCGGTGACCGGGCGGTGGATCGCCTGCAGGATGTTGGAGAAGATCGGGCCGACCACGAAATCGACCTTGTCGCGCTCGAGCAGGCCGCGCACCTTGACCACCGCGCCGTCGGGCTTCAGTTCGTCGTCGGCGTTGACGATCTCGACATCGCGGCCGGCCATCTTGCCGCCGAGGTCCTTGATCGCGAGCGCAAAGCCGTCGCGGACCTGCTGGCCGAGCGCCGCGGCGGGGCCGGAGGTCGTGACCAGCACGCCGATCTTGATCTTCTCCTGTGCGGTTGCCGGGGTGACCGCGACACCCAGCAGCGCCGCCAATCCCGCGAGCTTCGTCAATTGTTTCATGTCTCTCCCCCGGCCACTGCCTTGATGTTTTCGGCTTCAGCCAATTGGCCGCAGCTTAGTCTGACGCGTGCAATCGCCGCAAGCGATGTGGCATCGCGTCAGGGCGATCGTCGCGCATCATGCAGGCATAGCCCATGCAAGCGCCGCGCCAATTGCTTGAAGTTTAAAGAAATTGCAGGATTGCCCAGGCGCGTCAGGCACGATTCGCAATTGTCCTTGCGGGGCGCCGCGAATTGCTTGAAGCTCAAAGCAATTGGTCCGACCGGAACCCGCCGCGGAGGCACGATCGCCGCATGATCCTCGATTCCGAAACCAAAGCCGTCGAACTGCCCGACGACCACGGCACCGAGCTCAGGCTGTGGCTGCGCCTCTTGACCTGCACCACGCTGATCGAAGGCGAGGTGCGCAGCCGGCTGCGCGAGAAGTTCGACGTCACGCCGCCGCGCTTCGACCTGATGGCCCAGCTCGACAAGGTGTCCGACGGCATGACGCTGTCGGACCTGTCGAAGCGGATGATGGTATCCAACGGCAACGTCACCGGGCTGGTCGAGCGCCTGGTTGAATCGGGCCATCTGGACCGCCGCACCTCGGAGGCGGACCGCCGCGTGCAATTCATCCGGCTCACAAAACTCGGCCGCGCCGAATTCCGCAAGATGGCCGCCGAGCACGAGAAGTGGATCGCCGATATCTTCGGCGATCTCTCGCCGAAGGATATCCGCGAACTGATGCGGCTGCTCGCCAAGGCCAAGGGCTCGGCGCAGCGCTCCGCCAAGGCGAGGAGCGCTTAAGCCGTGACCGAGGTCGATTACGAGGTCGAATACAACAACCGGGCGCGGGTGCCGGAAAATCCGGCGCTGATGGCCGGCTGGGCGAGGGACTCCGCGGCCTATCGCGAGCAGCATCCGCCGCGGCGGCTGACCTATGGTCTGGGCAGCCGCAACGTCATCGACCTGTTCGAGGGCGATCGTGGCGGGCCGCTCGTGGTTTTCATCCATGGCGGCTACTGGCAGGCGCTCGACGGCTCGTCATCGAGCCACTGCGCGCGAGGGCTCAACGGCCACGGCATCAGCGTCGCGGTGCCGAGCTACGATCTCTGTCCCAATGTCACGGTCGGCGACATCATCGGCGAGATGCGTGCGGCGTGCCGTGAGCTGGCCAGGCTCGGCCGGCCGCTGGTCGTGTCGGGACACTCCGCCGGCGGACATCTTGCCGCATGCATGCTCGCGACCGATTGGCCGGCCTATGATGCGTCGTTGCCGAAGGGCCTGGTCAGGGCTGCTTACGCGATCTCCGGCCTGTTCGAGCTTCAGCCATTGGTCGGCACCTCCATCAACAAGGCGCTTGGCCTCGACCGCGCCGCAGCACGGGCGGCGAGCCCGTTGTCCTGGACGCCGCCTGCGGGCGCAACGCTCGATGCCGTCGTCGGCGGCGCCGAGAGCGCGGAATATCACCGGCAGAGCCGGACCATCGTCGATGTCTGGGGCAAGGCGGGCGTTGCAACGCGGTTCGGCGTTGTGCCCGACGCCAATCATTTCACCGCGATCGCGCCGCTCGCCGACCCGGGCTCGGCGATGGTCGCGCGGCTGGGGCAGCTTACGCAAATCTGAGGTTCTGAAGGATCGGCCGGCGATTGCCGCGCGATTTCCAGGCTTGCGCCGAATTATTTTAAGTATAAAATGATTGGCGATTGGAACGCTGCCGGGCGTCCTTGTTCTTCTCGACGTTGGTCTTGGCCTTTCTAGATGGAAAGCGAGGGGCAATCGAATGTCAGGTGAATTTCCCGGGCTCGGCCCATCCGGGCATGTCGACGATTTCGCGCGGCGCAACCTGCCGCCATCGGCGCAATGGCCCAGGCTGCTGCTCGACCGGCCGGAGTTTCAATATCCGGATTATCTCAACGCCGCGGTCGAATTGACAGATCGCATCGTCGCGCAGGGGATGGGCGATCGCATCGCGCTGATCGGCAACGGCCGCCAGCGCACCTACAAGGAACTGACCGATTGGTCGAACCGCCTGGCGCACGCGCTGGTGGAGAATTACGGCGTCAAGCCCGGCAATCGCGTGCTGATCCGCTCGGGCAACAACCCGGCGCTGGTCGCGGCCTGGCTCGCGGCAACCAAGGCGGGCGCCGTCGTCGTCAACACCATGCCGATGCTGCGCGCCGGCGAACTGGCCAAGATCGTCGACAAGGCCGAGATCTCGCTGGCACTGACCGACAGCCGCATCGCGGATGAACTGGTGGCCTGCGCCAAGACCAGCAAATTCCTCAAGCAGGTCGTCAATTTCGACGGCACGCAGAACCACGACGCCGAGCTCGACCGGATCGCGCTGAACAAGCCGGTCAAGTTCGATGCGGTGAAGACCGGCCGCGACGACGTCGCGCTGCTGGGCTTCACGTCGGGCACGACGGGCGAGCCCAAGGCGACCATGCACTTCCACCGCGATCTCCTGATCGTTGCCGATGGTTATGCGAAGGAGGTGCTCAAGGTAACGCCGGACGATGTGTTCGTCGGCTCGCCGCCGCTCGCGTTCACATTCGGCCTCGGCGGGCTCGCGATCTTCCCGCTGCGTTTCGGCGCCACCGCAACGCTGCTGGAGAACGCAGCGCCGAGCGAGATGATACGGATCATCGAAACCTACAAGGCGACGATCTGCTTCACCGCGCCGACCGCCTATCGAGCGATGATGGCCGCGATGGACAAGGGCGCCGATCTGTCGTCGCTGCGGCTCGCCGTCTCGGCCGGCGAGACGCTGCCGGCGCCGGTGTTCGAGAGCTGGACCAGGAAGACCGGCAAGCCGATCCTCGACGGCATCGGCAGCACTGAGCTGCTGCACATCTTCATCACCAACCGCACCGGCAGCGCCGTCGGCGGCACCACGGGCACGCCAGTCTCGGGATACGAGGCCAAAATCGTCGACGAAGACATGAACGAGCTGCCGGCGGGCCAGGTCGGCAAGCTGGCGGTGCGCGGCCCGACCGGCTGCCGCTATCTCGCGGACGTGAGGCAAACCAAATATGTCCGCGACGGCTGGAACATCACCGGCGATGCCTTCGTCAGCGACGAGAACGGCCGGCTGTCCTTCGTGGCGCGGGCCGACGACATGATCATCTCGGCGGGCTACAACATCGCCGGTCCCGAGGTCGAGGCCGCGCTGCTCGGCCATCCCGATGTCGCGGAGTGCGCCGTGATCGGCGCACCCGACGAGGAGCGGGGACAGATCGTCTCGGCGTTCATCGTGCTGAAGCAGGGCGCGCGCTGCGACGAGGTCGAGGTCAAGCTGCTGCAGGATCACGTCAAGGCGACGATCGCGCCGTACAAATATCCCCGCGCGATCGCCTTCGTCGAGGCGCTGCCGAAGACCCAGACCGGGAAGATCCAGCGCTTCAAGCTGCGCGAGGCAAGCTGACAAGTAAAAGGGGAGGGCGACGGCCCGCGGCCGCCGCCCGACAGATCAATGCGCCGCGCCGCCGCCGGCCGCATTCTTCGGCTTGCCAGTCAAGAGGATCGCGATCGCGGCGAACACCAGCACGATGCCGATCACGGCAAAGGTGTCGCTGAAACCAAGCACCAGGGCCTGGCGCTTCACGATATTGCCGAGCGCCACGATCGCCTGGTGGTGCGCGGTCGCCGGATCGGAGATGCCGTGGCTGAGGAAGTAGTTGGTGACCTCGGCGATCCGGGTGCGCACTTCCTCGCGGCCGAGGTCGACCGACTGGCCGATGATGTTGGAGTGGAATTGCTCGCGCTTGGTGACGATGGTGGCGAGCAGCGCCGTGCCGATCGCGCCGCCGAGATTGCGCATCATGTTGGAGATGCCGGAGGCCGCCGCGGCATCCTGCGGCGCGACGCTGCCGAGGCTGACCGCCGACAGCGGCGCCAGCATGATCGCCTGGCCGATCGCACGGACGATGTTCGGGACGAAGAACTGGTCGCCGGAGTAATCGAGCGACATCGCGATGTTCATGAAGGAGGAGACCGCGAACAGGATCATGCCGGTGAAGGCGATGAAGCGCGGATCGAAACGCTGCATCAGCTTCGGCACCAGCGGGATCAGGATCAGCTGGGGCAGGCCGGTCCAGGCCAGCACCTGGCCGATCTGCTCGGCGTTGTAGCGCTGCACCTGGCCGAGATAGGCCGGCAGCAGGTAGACCGAGCCGAACAGTGCGAAGCCGACGAACACGGCCGAGATGGTGCCGAAGCCGAAGCTGCGCTGGGTCAGGAGGCGCAGTCGGATCAGCGGCTTCTCGACGACGAGCTCGATCCAGACGAACAGAGTGAGGCTGACGGCGGCGATCACCGCGAGCTTGACGATGAAGGGCGAGCCGAACCAGTCGTTCTTGTTGCCTTCCTCGAGCACGGCCTGCAGCGATGACAGGCCGATCGCCATCGTGACGATGCCGAGCCAATCGCCCTCGCGCAGCAGATGCAGCTGCATCGGCTGGCGTTCCAGCGTGAAGTAGAGCGTGATGACCATCACCGCGGTCGGGATCACATTGACGAAGAAGATGGTCTGCCAGCCGTAATTCTCGGTGAGGTAGCCGCCGATGGTCGGTCCGATCGCGGGGGCGAAGGTCACCGCGAGCGCAAACATGGCAAGGCCGACCGGCTGCTGGGCCTTCGGCAGCTTGGTGAAAACCAGCGTGAAGGCCATCGGGATCAGCACGCCGCCAAAGAAGCCCTGCAAGCCGCGCATCGCGATCATCGAGGGCAGGTCGTGGGTGAAGGCACAGGCGACCGAGAAAATCGCAAACAGGGTGGCGAAGCCGATGATGATCTTACGGAAGGAAAACACCCGGCTGAGATAGTCGGTCAGCGGGATCACCACGATCTCGCCGATCAGATAGGAGGTCGAGATCCAGGAGCCGTTGTCGACGCCGGTTCCGATGCCGCCCTCGATGTTGAGCAGCGAGGCGTTGGTGATCTGGATGTTGAGGATCGCCATGAAGGCGCCGATCATGGCGGCGACGATGCAAATCCAGACCGCCATGCTGGCGCGGTTGGGATCGGCCGCTACAGCTGCCGCGCGGGGCGCAGCAGAAGGGGAGGAGAGCGCGAGGTCGGACATGACATCACCTATTTGAATGAGGCGACAGCGAGCTTGGGAGAGGCGCCGGAGCGCGGCGCCTCGCCGGGTTGCGACAAGGTTGCGATGGTCGGGATGACCGACATGCCGGGCCGCAATTCGACCGCCGTCGCGTCGAGCGCAATCTTCACCGGAATGCGCTGCACCACCTTGGTGAAGTTGCCGGTCGCATTGTCTGGCGGCAGCAGCGCGAATTCCTGGCCGCTGGCGGGCGCGAGACTGTCGACATGGCCGCGCACCACCTGTCCCGGGAACATGTCGACCGCGATCTCGACCAGCTGACCCTTGCGGACATTGGTGAGCTGCGTCTCCTTGTAGTTCGCGATCACATAGGCGCCGGTGGCGGGCACCAGCGACATCAGCTGCGTGCCGGCCTGGACAAACTGGCCGGTGCGCAGGGTGCGGTTGCCGACCACGCCGTCGATCGGGGCTGATATGGTGGTGTAGCCGAGGTTCAACTCGGCCTGATGCTGGAGCGCGGTTGCGCGCGCCTGCGACGCGACGGCCTGGGCGATGTCGGCCTTGAGCAGCTCCACCTGACGGAGCGCGGAGGCGAGGTTCGCGGTATCGCGGGCGACGGCGGCCTGTGCGCTGGCGTAGCGCGACTGCGCCTGCTGCGCGTTCTGCACGCTGCCGAAGCCGGTGCCGGCGAGGTCGGTGTAGCGCTTGTTCTCCTGCTCGGCGAAGGTCTGCGTCGCGGTGTCGACGGCAAGGGTCGCGCGTGCCGCTTCGATCACCGAATGCTGCACATCGAGCTGCGCATGCTTGCTGGCGATCGCGGCTTCGGCGGCGGCAACATCGGCCTTGGCCTGATCCAGCGCGACCCTGAAATCGCGATCGTCGATCCGCGCCAGCATCTGGCCGGCGCGCACATGCTCATTGTCGCCCACCAGCACCGCGCTGAGATAGCCGGAGACTTTTGGCGCGATCGTCGTGTTGTCGGCCTTCACATAGGCGTCGTCGGTCGAGACCTGGAAGCGGCCGACCGTCCAGTAATCCCAGCCGTACCAGGCTCCGCCCGCGAGGACGGCGAGCGCCGCGCCGGCCAGCAGCAGGCGGCGAAGCCTGCCCTTGGCGGCGGGCGGCCTGGCGGCCTCCGGATTTGCGATCAATTGCCTGGCGGCCTCGGCCGGAACCTGGCTTTCGGCCTTGAATGATGTCTCATGCTGGCTCATGGCGGCGCTCCTGATCCGTCTATCTCGCTGGAAAGTCTTGCCAATTCCGGTCGATGCGCGCGGGATTAATTAGGAAACTTGATGTTTTCCAAAATAGAGCCCATATTGGGAGTGTCAATAGAATGACAGGCATCATTTAAAAGCATGGCTCGCGGATGAACCGGAATGGCAAGGATCAGACTGAGCAAGGCGCGCCGGCGCGGCGCGGCCGGGGGCGGCCGCAGCTGCGTTCCGACGACGAGACGCGCGCGCTGATCTATGACGCCGCGCGGCGCGAGTTCTCCGAGCGCGGCTTCGCTGCGGCCAACATTGCCGACGTGGCCTGCCGCGCCGGCGTCTCCACCAAGACGCTCTACCGGCTGATCCCGACCAAGCTGGCGCTGTTCGAGGGCACGGTGACGGACCGGATGGACCGATTCATATCCGCCGTAAATCTCGGCGCCTGCGATGGCCGTGATATCGCGGCGGCACTGGAGGCCGCACTCTCGAGCTGTGGCGAGCTGATCCTCGATGCCGAGGTCATCGCGCTTCAGCGCATCATCCTGGCCGACAGCGACAAATTTCCCGACATCGCCGAGATGTTCTACGAGAAGGCGATGCAGCGGACGCTTGGCGCGCTCGCTGCGTGGCTCGGCGTGCAGCAGCGGAGGGGACGGATCGCCGTAAACGACGCGCAGGCCGCTGCGGGCATGCTGCTCGGCATGCTCGTGTTCCAGCCGCAACGCGACGTGATGTACGGCCACAGGCCGCCGCCGTCGCGGGCGCAAATCGAGGCCCGCGCCAAGGCCTGCGCGGTACTGTTCCTGTCCGGATGCGCCGTGCCGGCCGACCAGATCAAGAAGCAGAACGGAGAGGCGTGACGCCCCGCGTCACTTGCCCATTGCCGCCGCCGGCGGCTGGGCCAGCACCTGCCGGATCATCCGCGCGAGATCGGACTTGCGATAGGGCTTCGGCAGCAGCGTCACATCCGGGTCGAGACGGCCGTGGTGGATGATCGCGTCCTCGGTGTAGCCGGAGGTGAAGAGCACGCGCACCGAGGGCAGTTTGGCGATCACGGCATCGGCGACCTGCCGGCCGTTCATGCCGCCGGACATGATGACGTCGGTGAACAGCACGTCGCAGACGAACCCCTTGTCGACCGCAGCCAGTGCTTCCGGGCCGTTGGCGGTGACCATGGTGCGGTAGCCGAGCTGCTCGAGCTGGGCGCTGACGTAATTGCGCACCAGCGGATCGTCCTCGACGACCAGGATCGATTCATTGCCGCCGCGCGTGTCGACCGGAGGAGGCGGCTCGACGTCGATCATGTCGCCGCTGCTGCGCGGCAGATAGAGCTTGATCGAGGTGCCGTGGCCCTCTTCGGAATAGATCTTGAGGTGTCCGTTGGACTGCTTGATGAAGCCGTACACCATGCTGAGCCCGAGGCCGGTGCCCTTGCCGGTGTCCTTGGTGGTGAAGAACGGCTCGAACACCTTGTCGCGGATCCCCGCCGGGATGCCCCCGCCGGTGTCGCTGACCGCGACCATCACATATTCACCCGCCCGCACGTCGGGGTTGGCGACGGCATAAACCTCGTCGAGGATGACGTTGCTGGTCTCCAGCATCAGCTTGCCGCCATCGGGCATCGCATCGCGGGCATTGACCGCGAGATTGAGCAGCGCGGTCGCCATGTGGTTCGGATCGATGAAGGCCGACCAGGCATCGGGCTCGAGCGCGGTATCGATCTCGATCTGCTCGCCAAGCGAGGGGCGCAGCAGCCGCGCGGTGTCCTGCACCAGCGTGTTGAGATTCGCTTCACGCGGTTGCAGCGGCTGCAGCCGCGAGAAGGCCAGCAGGTGCTTGGTCACTTCTGCACCGCGAAACGCCGCATCGGTGATCATCTTGGCGACAGACGACAGCGCCGGATCATGTTCAACGGCTTCCGCGAGGATGTCGATCAGGCCGGTGATGACGGTCAGGATATTGTTGAAGTCGTGGGCGATGCCGCCGGAGAGGTGCCCGACGGCCTCCATTTTCTGCACCTGGCGGAGCTTTTGCTCGGCTTCGAGCTGTTCGCGGGCGGCCTCGACCTCGCGGGCGCGCATGAAGATTTCCGCTTCCATCTGCTCGGTGCGCTCGCGCAGCCGGTCGGTCAGCTGGTCCTGCTCGGCACCGCGCTGCTTCAGCTGGATGAAGCTGGTGACGTCTTCGACCCGATGGATGATGTAGGTGAACTGCCCGTTCGGCCCCAACACAGGCGAATTGCGCGGGCTCCAATAGCGTTCCTCGAAGCCGCCGCCCTCCGACTCGGGCTTGCGGATATCGTATTTCTGCACCGTCATGGTGTCGGGGCGGCGGAACTGGACCACGCGCTCGAGCGAGGCGCGCAGGTTCCGCACGCCGTCGGCGGTCGGATCGTCCGGATTGTCGGGAAACACCTCGAACAGCCCGCGCCCGAGGATCGCAGCGCGCTCGGTCTTGGTGGCGCGCAGATAAGCGTCGCTCACTGCCACGATGCGGAAGTCGGGCTGCGTCAGCACCAGATAAAGGCCGGGCGCCGCCTCGAATAACGCCTTGAAGTCGGGCGTCGGCGGGGACTGGTTCTGCAGTTCAACCTCCCTCGCAGGGTGCGGTCCGCCGGGTGACCGCAGTCAAGATGTGACATGCGTTTCGCGGAACTTCAATGCCTAACATACGGCACCACCTCGATTTTCTGGCTCGATCGGGCGTTGCGACGTCGCCCGGGCGTTAGTTTGAATTCGGCAGATAGCGCCAGCCCTCCTTGCCAAGGAAATCCAGCATGGCCTGCGCGGGCGGCAGCAGGATCTTGTCGGCGCGCCTGATCGCGTGCCACTGCCGGACGATCGGCAGGCCCTTCACCTTGAGCACCACCAGCCGGCCGTCCTCCAGTTCATGGAACACCGTGTGCTGGGAGATGAAGGCGATGCCGAGCCCGGCCATCACCGCCTGCTTGATGGTCTCGTTGCTGTCCATCGCCATGCCGAGTTTCGGCTCCAGCCCGACCCGTTCGAAATATTGCTGCATCAACATCCGCGTCCCCGATCCTTGCTCGCGAGTGATGAAGGTTTCGTTGGCGAGCTCCGACGGGGCGACGTGCCGCCGCCGCGCCAGCCGATGATCGGGCGCGGCGACGATGAAGTGCGGATGCCGGCCGAGCGGCTTCATCTCGACCTCGACGTCGGCCGGCGGCCGGCCCATCACCGCGATGTCGAGATCATAGCCGCGCAGCGCGTCGCGAATCTCCTCGCGGTTGCCGATCCTGAGCGTGACCTCGATCTTGGGAAAGCGGCGCGAGAACGCCGCGATCGCGAACGGCACGAAGTATTTCGCGGTGGAGACCGCGCCCATCGCGACGCGGCCGCCGCTGCGGCCGGCGATCATGTCGAGCGACTGCTCGCAATCCTTCAGCGCTGCCTCGATCCGCTCGACCAGCGTCAGCACATGCGCGCCGGCATCCGTCAGCGCCATGCCGTCGCCGGTGCGCTGGATCAGCGGCAACCCTGCGAGCGCCTGCAGGTTGCGGAGCTGCAGCGTCACCGCGGGCTGCGTCAGGTTCAACCGGTTGGCGGCCGACGTGATCGATCCGGCCTCGTGCAAGGTCGACAGTGCGCGCAGCTGGCGGATGGTGAGATCCCGCGAGAAGTTGCCGGCCATGACAAGCTCCATAAGAAATACTTTGCCCGGACCAAAGATAATAAAATTTCCCTAATTGGGCAATTCGCGCGTTGATAGGGCGAAGGCGACTCCCCTGAGGTCGCCTCTCGAAGCCTCGGGACAGAGGGCGCGATCATAGGGAGAGGCCGGTGGAGATTCGTCCAGCATTGCATGCCCATCTGGAGTGGCCCGCGCAACACAACCCGTTGCGCGCCGCGACCGTTGTCGTCGTCGAAGCCCTTGCCCGTGCGGCGATCGAGCTCTCGCGCATCATTGCCGCCGGGCCGCTCGCCGGAGTCGGCGGCGAGAGCGGCGGCGTCAATCCCGACGGCGATCGCCAGAAGACCATCGACATCGTCGCCGACGATCTGATGCGGAACGCGCTGCGCACCGCGCCGGTCGCCGCAGTGCTGTCGGAGGAGGTCGAACTGCCTGAGACGCTCGATCCCGACGCCCCGCTCTGTGTCGCGATCGATCCGCTCGATGGATCCGCCAATCTCGAAAACAACATCTCGATCGGCACGATCTTCTCGATCCGGCCGAAGGGAAACGACGTCATCTCGACCTTCTTCGAGCCCGGCACGGCGCAATGTGCCGCCGGTTGCTTCATCTACGGTCCGCAGACCGTGCTGGTGCTGGCGCTCGACCAGTGCGTCGACTGCTTCACGCTGGACCCGCGAAGTGGCGAGTTCGTCCTGACCGCGCGCGATCTGCGCGTGCCGCAGGATGCGTCGGAATTCGCCATCAATGCCTCGAATCGGCGGCACTGGAGCGGCCCGGTGCGCAGCTACATCGACGAGTGCCTCGCCGGCGTGAACGGCGAGCGTGGGCAGGACTTCAACATGCGCTGGATCGGCTCGCTGGTCGCCGAGGCCTACCGCATCCTGATGCGCGGCGGCGTGTTCCTGTATCCGGCGGATGCGCGCCAGGGCTACCGCGAAGGCCGGTTGCGTCTGCTGTACGAGGCGCATCCCATCGCACTGATCATGGAATGGGCGGGCGGCGCGGCGTCGAACGGCCGGTCGCGCATTCTCGAACTGTCGGCACGCACGCCGCATCAGCGTGTGCCCCTGATCATGGGATCGGCGCGCGCCGTGCGCGACGTCGATGCGATCCACCTGACCGTCGAGCCGTTGTTCGAAAGCAGCGATGCCCCGCTGTTCGCGCGGCGCGGCCTGTTCCGCTGAGGAGGACCGCATGTCACGTCGGCATCCCATCATCTCGATCACCGGCTCCTCCGGGGCCGGCACCACCTCGGTGAAGAAGACGTTCGAGAACATCTTCCGCCGCGAGAACGTGGTAGCCGCCTATATCGAGGGCGACGCGTTCCACCGCTACGACCGCGCCGAGATGCGCAGCCTGATGGCGGAAAGAGCCGAGCGCGGCAACAAGCACTTCAGCCATTTCAGCCCCGAGACCAATTTGTTCCAGGAGCTGGAGAAGCTGTTCAGCGACTATGCCGAGACCGGCACCGGAACCACGCGGCACTATGTGCACGACGAGGAGGAGGCGCGGCTCTACGGCGCCAAGCCCGGCACCTTCACCGCCTGGGAGGCACTGCCGGAGAATTCCGACCTCTTGTTCTACGAGGGCCTGCACGGCGCCGTGGTCACCGACAAGGTGAATGTCGCGCAGCATGCCGACCTCAAGATCGGGGTCGTGCCGGTCATCAACCTCGAATGGATCCAGAAGCTGCACCGCGATCGCAGCCATCGCGGCTACTCCACCGAGGCGGTGACCGACACCATCCTGCGCCGCATGCCGGACTATGTGAATTACATCTGTCCGCAATTCACCGAGACCGACATCAACTTCCAGCGCGTGCCGACCGTCGATACGTCGAACCCGTTCATCGCGCGCTGGATCCCGACGCCGGATGAATCGATGGTCGTGATCCGCTTGAAGAACCCGCGCGGCATCGACTTCCCCTATCTGCTCTCGATGATCCCGAACAGCTTCATGTCGCGCGCCAATTCGATCGTGGTGCACGGCGCCAAGCTCGACCTCGCGATGCAGCTCATCCTGACCCCGCTGATCCTGCAACTGATCGAACGAAAGAGGCGAACGATATGACCGCACTTGCGTCGGTAGCCAGCCGCCCCGAAATCAGCCACGACGAGATGGCCAACGCCATCCGCTTCCTCGCCATCGATGCGGTGGAGCAGTCGAAATCCGGTCATCCCGGCATGCCGATGGGCATGGCCGACGTCGCGACCGTGCTGTTCACGGACTTCCTGAAGTTCGATCCGGCCGATCCGGCCTGGCCCGACCGCGACCGCTTCGTGCTGTCGGCCGGGCACGGCTCGATGCTGCTCTACGCGCTGCTTTATCTCACAGGCTACGAGAGCATGACGCTCGACCAACTCAAGGCGTTCCGGCAGTGGGGATCGAAAACCCCGGGCCATCCCGAGTACGGCCACACCCCGGGTGTCGAGACCACGACCGGGCCGCTCGGGCAGGGGGTTGCGACCGCGGTCGGCATGGCGCTTGCCGAGCGGTTGATGAACGCCCGCTTCGGCGACGACCTCGTCGACCACTACACCTATGTGATCGCCGGCGATGGCTGCCTGATGGAAGGCATCAGCCATGAGGCGATCTCGCTGGCCGGCCATTTGCGGCTGAATCGTCTGATCGTGCTGTTCGACGACAATCATATCTCGATCGACGGCGCCACCTCGCTGTCCTGCTCGGACGACCAGACGGCGCGGTTCAAGGCCAGCGGCTGGAACGTTAACCGCGTCGACGGCCACGATCCGCAGGCGATTACCGCGGCGATCAGGCAGGCGCGATCGAGCGATCGTCCGTCGTTGATCGCCTGCCGGACGGTGATCGGGTTCGGTGCGCCGAACCGGCAGGGCAGCGAAAAGGTGCATGGCGCGCCGCTCGGTGCCGATGAGGTGGCGAAGACCCGTGCCGCGCTGCGCTGGCCGTATCCGGCATTCGAGGTTCCCGATGCGGTGCTGGCGGAGTGGCGCGAGCTCGGCGGTCGCGGCCGCGACGCGCGCCGGGCCTGGATCGAGCGCTCGCGCGGCGCCTGCAAGGACGACAAGGCCGAGCGATCTCCGTTCCATGACGCGCTGAACCGGAAATTGCCCTGCACCTATGCCGAGGCGATGGCAAAGTTGGTGGAGCGGTTCGCGACCGAGCGGCCGAAGCTCGCCACGCGACAGGCTTCGCAGCAGGTCATCGACGTGATCGCGGAGGCGTTGCCCAATTTGCTGGGCGGCTCGGCCGACCTCACGCACTCCAATCTGACGCTGGCGAAGTCGCAGGTTTCGGTGCGGCCGGAAACGCTCGACGGCAGCTACATCCACTATGGCATTCGCGAACACGGCATGGCCGCGGCGATGAACGGCATCGCCCTGCACGGCGGGTTTATTCCCTATGGCGGCACCTTCCTCAGCTTTGCCGATTACAGCCGGCCGGCGATCCGCCTTGCGGCGCTGATGGGAATCCGCGTCATCCATGTGATGACCCACGATTCCATCGGGCTCGGCGAGGACGGGCCGACGCATCAGCCGGTCGAGCATCTGGCGGCGCTGCGCGCGATCCCGAACGTCCTGGTGTTCCGCCCGGCCGATGCGGTCGAGACCGCGGAAGCGTGGGACTGCGCGCTGAAGGCGGAGACCTCGCCGTCGATCCTCTGCCTGTCGCGGCAGGCGCTGCCGACGGTTCGCGACGGCAGCAAGGACAACCAGGTCGCGCTCGGCGCCTACGTTCTCGTCGAGCCGGCCTTCGCGCGTGACGTCACCCTGATTGCAACGGGTTCGGAGGTGGCGATCGCGCTCGAAGCCGCAAAGCTGCTGGCGAAAGACGGGGTACAGGCCGCGGTCGTCTCGGCCCCGTGCTTCGACCTGTTCCGCCAGCAGCCGAGCAACTATCGCGCCCAGGTGCTGGGCAGCGCCCCGCGCGTCGGCGTGGAGGCTGCGGTCGAGGGCGACTGGGCGCGCTGGCTCGGCGACGACGGTGCGTTCGTCGGCATGGCCGGCTTCGGCGCCTCCGCGCCGGCCGACGTGCTCTACCGCGAATTCGGCATCACGCCCGCGACAATCGCTGCTGCAGCAAAACAGCTCATTCAACGAGCGAATTGAAAGGAGGACGCCACCATGGCGCGGATAACCCTGAGGCAGTTGCTGGACCACGCCGCCGAACGCGGCTACGGCGTTCCGGCCTTCAACATCAACAATATGGAGCAGGGCCTCGCCATCATGGAGGCGGCGGCTTCCTGCGATGCGCCTGTCATCATCCAGGCCTCGCGCGGCGCGCGGTCCTATGCCAACGACATCATGCTGGCGAAGATGATCGACGCGCTCGAGGAGATGCATCCGCAGATTCCGCTCTGCCTGCATCTCGATCACGGCAACGAAGAGGCGACCTGCGCCACCGCGATCCGCTACGGCTTCACCTCCGTCATGATGGACGGCTCGCTCAAGGCCGACGCCAAGACCGCAGCCGACTATGACTACAACGTCGATATCACCCGTCGGGTGGTCGACATGGCCCATTGGGTCGGCGCGTCGGTCGAAGGCGAACTCGGCGTACTCGGCTCGCTTGAGCATGGCGGCGGCGAGCAGGAGGACGGTCATGGCGTCGAGGGCAAGCTGAGCCATGACCAGCTGCTCACCGACCCGGACCAGGCGGTCGATTTCGTCCGCGCCACCAAGGTCGATGCGCTCGCGATCGCGATGGGTACCTCGCACGGCGCCTACAAGTTCACGCGGCGGCCCGACGGCGAGATCCTGGCGATGCGCGTGGTCGAGGAGATCCATACCCGCCTGCCGAACACGCATCTGGTGATGCACGGCTCGTCCTCGGTGCCGCAGCCGCTGCAGGACATGTTCAACCAGTTCGGCGGCGAGATGCCGCAGACCTGGGGCGTCCCGGTCGAGGAGATCGTTCGCGGCATCAAGCACGGGGTGCGTAAGGTCAATATCGACACCGATTGCCGCCTGGCGATGGCGGCGGCCTTCCGCAAGGTCGCCGTCCAATCGAAGAGCGAGTTCGATCCGCGCAAGTTCCTGAAGCCTGCGATGGATGCGCTGCGCGAACTCTGCCGTGATCGCTTCGAGCAATTCGGCACGGCCGGCAATGCCGCCCGGATCAAGGTGGTTGCACTGCCGGAGATGGCCCGCCGCTATCGCGCCGGCGCGCTCGATCCGCAAATTGGAAAGATGACCCAGGCCGCCTGAGCAAATGGCGACGAACCACAGGAGATTTCGATGAACATGCAGCAGTCGATCACAGTGCGCGGCAAGGATCGCTACAAGTCCGGCGTGATGGAATACAAGCGGATGGGCTATTGGGAGCCGAACTACGAGCCCAAGGATACCGACGTCATCGCCTTGTTCCGCGTCACACCGCAGGACGGCGTCGATCCGACCGAAGCCTGCGCGGCGGTGGCAGGCGAATCCTCGACCGCGACCTGGACCGTGGTCTGGACCGACCGGCTGACGGCCGCTGAGAAATACCGGGCGAAGTGTTACCGCGTCGATCCGGTGCCGAATTCGCCGGGCAGCTACTTCGCCTATATCGCCTATGACCTCGACCTGTTCGAGCCGGGCTCGATCTCGAACCTGACGGCCTCGATCATCGGCAATGTGTTCGGCTTCAAGCCGCTGAAGGCGCTGCGGCTCGAGGACATGCGGCTGCCGACCGCCTACGTGAAGACATTCCAGGGCCCCGCGACCGGCATCGTGGTGGAGCGCGAGCGGCTCGACAAGTTCGGCCGTCCGTTGCTCGGCGCGACCGTGAAGCCGAAGCTCGGCCTGTCCGGCCGCAACTATGGCCGCGTTGTTTATGAAGCCTTGAAAGGCGGGCTCGACTTCACCAAGGACGACGAGAACATCAACTCGCAGCCCTTCATGCACTGGCGCGAGCGCTTCCTCTACTGCATGGAGGCGGTCAACCGCGCGCAGGCCGCGACCGGCGAGATCAAGGGGACCTATCTCAACGTCACCGCGGCGACCATGGAGGACATGTACGAGCGCGCCGAGTTCGCTCATGAGCTCGGCTCCAACATCGTCATGATCGACCTCGTGATCGGCTACACCGCGATCCAGTCGATGGCGAAGTGGGCACGCAAGAACAACATGATCCTGCATCTGCATCGCGCCGGCCACTCGACCTACACGCGGCAGCGCAGCCACGGCGTCTCGTTCCGCGTGATCGCGAAATGGATGCGGCTCGCCGGCGTCGATCACATTCATGCCGGTACGGTGGTCGGCAAGCTCGAGGGCGATCCGAACACCACTCGCGGCTATTACGACATCTGCCGCGAGGACTTCAATCCGTTGCACCTGGAGCACGGCGTGTTCTTCGACCAGAACTGGGCGAGCCTCAACAAGCTGATGCCGGTGGCCTCGGGCGGCATTCATGCCGGCCAGATGCACCAGCTGCTCGATCTGCTCGGCGAGGACGTCGTGCTGCAGTTCGGCGGCGGCACCATCGGCCATCCCCGCGGCATCCAGGCCGGCGCCACCGCCAACCGCGTCGCGCTGGAAGCCATGATCCTCGCCCGCAACGAGGGGCGCGACTACGTCCATGAGGGGCCGGAGATACTGGCCAAGGCGGCGCAGACCTGCACGCCGCTGCGCGAGGCGCTCGACGTCTGGAAGGACGTCACCTTCAACTACGAGTCGACCGACGCCCCCGATTTCGTTCCCACGCCGAGCATGGCGGTCTGAGAGGAGATACTCATGCGCGTTACCCAAGGCTGCTTCTCGTTCCTGCCCGATCTCACCGACGAGCAGATCGCCGCGCAGGTGCAATACTGCCTCGACAAGGGTTGGGCGGTGAACATCGAGTTCACCGACGATCCGCATCCCCGCAACACCTATTGGGACATGTGGGGCCTGCCGATGTTCGACCTGCGCGATGCGGCGGGCATCATGAAGGAGCTCGCCGACTGCCGGCGGGTCTATGGCGACCGCTATATCCGGATCTCCGGCTTTGATTCCAGCCCGGGCTGGGAGTCGGTTCGCATCTCCTTCATCGTCAACCGGCCGCAGGAGGAGCCAGGCTTCCGGCTCGACCGCCAGGAGGCGGCCGGGCGCAATCTGCGGTATGCGACCCATTCCTATGCAGCGGGCCGCCCCGAAGGCGAACGCTACACCGATCATTGACCGCGTCCGGCTTGCAAACCAGGCGGGTTGCTCCCTCGACCGTCCTGGTCCGGATGCACTTCTCCGTCGTCGCCGCCGCGGCGACGGAGCTTTTCCAGGCGAGATGATAATGACGCAGGCGCAAGAACAGATCAGCGAACAAATCCGCGATACCCCGCTCGAGACTATCGACCTTCGCCATGAATTCGCCGACCTCGGCATCGGCGACGTGCTCGACCAGCTCGATTCCGAATTGATCGGCCTGAAGCCGGTGAAGACCCGCATCCGCGAGATCGCCTCGCTGCTGCTGGTCGAACGCATCAGGCAGAAGATGGCGCTGGCGACGACGTTTCCGACCCTGCACATGTCGTTCACCGGCAATCCCGGCACCGGCAAGACCACGGTCGCGCTGCGGATGGCCGGCATCCTGCACAAGCTCGGCTTCGTGCGCCGCGGCCACGTCATCAGCGTCACGCGCGACGACCTCGTCGGCCAATATATCGGCCACACCGCGCCGAAGACAAAAGAGATATTAAAGAAGGCGATGGGCGGCGTGTTGTTCATCGACGAGGCTTATTACCTGTACCGCCCCGAGAACGAGCGCGACTACGGACAGGAGGCGATCGAGATCCTGTTGCAGATCATGGAACAGCAGCGCGAGGATCTGGTGGTGATTCTGGCCGGCTATGGCGACCGCATGGAGAAATTCTTCCAGAGCAATCCGGGGTTCCGCTCCCGCATCGCGCATCACATCGACTTCCCCGACTATTCCGACGGCGAGCTGCTCTGGATCGCCGAGCTGATGTTGCAGCAGCAGAATTATCGTTTCTCTCCCGAAGCACGCGAGGCCTTCACCCGGTACATCGGCATCCGCAAGGAACAGCCGCTGTTCTCCAATGCGCGCTCGATCCGCAATGCGCTCGATCGCATCCGGTTGCGCCAGGCCAACCGGATCGTGGCGAAGCTCGACCGTACGCTGACGGCCGACGACGTGATGTCGATCGAGGCCGGCGACGTGCTCGCCAGCCGGGTGTTCGTCAAAGGCGCCGGTGCGGCGGGCGAGGGACGATGAACGAGGCGCTCGCCGTGATCCGGACCGCCGGGATGCGCGATATCATTGCGAGCGCCCGGGCCTTGATCTTCGATGTCGACGGCACGCTCGCCGAAACCGAGGAGGTGCACCGCCGCGCCTTCAATGAAGCCTTTGCCGAAGCCGGCCTCGATTGGTTCTGGGACCATGTCACTTACGCGCGGCTGCTTCGGGTGGCCGGCGGCAAGGAGCGCATCCGCGCCTTCGACCAGCGCAACGCGGTCCCAATGCTGACATTCGCCGAGATCGCCGACCTGCACAGGATCAAGACCGCGCGCTACGCCGCGCTGATTGCCGCGGGCGGTTGTCCGTTGCGGCCGGGCGTCAGGGCCTGGCTCGCCGGCGCGCGCAGCCGCGGCCAGCGCCTCGCGATCGCAACGACCACCTCGCACGGCAATATCGATGCGCTGCTTTCGGTTTCGCTCGGGCTGGACTGGGCCGATCAGTTCGAGGCGATCGTTGCCGGCGACGACGTGCCGCGGAAGAAGCCGGCGCCGGATGTCTATGTCGAGGTTCTGGCGCGGCTAGGGCTCGGGCCGGGAGATTGCGTCGCCGTTGAGGATTCCGGCAACGGCCTCGCCGCCGCGGCAGGCGCCGGCATCCCCGTGGTCATCACCCGCAGCACCTATTTCAGCGACGACGATTTTGCCGAGGCGCTGCTTGTCGTCGACGATCTCTCTGGCATCGACGCCTGAAGATCGCTGCCGCTGGCCGGCAGTTTGGGCAAATTTATTCAGATTGTGAAATAAATGGCGCTTGCATCCATAGCAGGGTGCGGGCACAATCCCACCAATGGTTGCCAGAAGTAGTGCCGCACCACCTGGGGGGCTTTGGGACTTGCCAGTGATTCCGGATTGCGCCCCAGGACCCTCCACGTCTCCGATCAATTTATTCGGATAGTTAAATAAATGGCCAGTCGGTGCTTGCGTCCATATGGTAGGGGCAACGTCAACCAAAGGGTGCAAGTAACGGTGGCGCACCGCCAGACGTCCTGTCGGACGCTGGCGCGCGCCAACGATTCCGGCAGACCGGCGCCTCATGATCCTCCACGTCATTCCTGCGCCTCGTTCGCCCAACGACATGGCTCGCGGCCGAGCCCGGCATTGCGGGATCGACATGGCCGATCGTGCGGAGCGAGCATTGGCGCTGTTGACGGGGTCGATCGACATTCCGCAATTTCGGTTCGTGACGGTCTCGGCGCCGATCCGACATCGCCGTAGAATCTGCGGCCGGCCCACGAACGATCGCCGTCGATCGACGCTGTCCACGGCAACTGGAATCCCAACTCAAAAAAGCGAGGGAGTGAAGCATGTTCAAATTGAAGACCACCTTGTTCGCGCTTGCGCTGGCCGGCCTTGCCGCGACGGTCTCGGATCGCGACGCGCTCGCCCAAAGCAAGCCGACCATCGGCATCGCGATGCCGACCAAATCCTCGGCACGCTGGATCGACGACGGCAACAACATGGTCAAGGTGCTGAAGGAGCGCGGCTACGGCACCGATCTGCAATATGCCGAAGACGACATTCCGAACCAGCTCTCCCAGGTCGAGAACATGGTGACCAAGGGCGCCAAGGTGCTGGTCATCGCCGCCATCGACGGCACCACCTTGTCCGATGTCCTGAAGCAGGCCAAGGCCCAGGGCATCACGGTGATCGCCTATGACCGCCTGATCCGCGACACCCCCAGCGTCGACTATTACGCGACCTTTGACAATTTCCAGGTCGGTGTGCTGCAGGCCCAGTCGATCGAGAACGCGCTCGGGCTCAAGGAGGGCAAGGGGCCCTTCAACATCGAGCTGTTCGGCGGCTCGCCCGACGACAACAATGCGTACTTCTTCTACGACGGCGCGATGTCGGTGTTGAAGCCCTATATCGACAGCGGCAAGCTCGTGGTCGGCAGCGGCCAGACGGGCATGAACAAGGTCGCGACGCTGCGCTGGGACGGTGCGACCGCGCAGGCGCGGATGGACAACCTGCTCAGCGCGTTCTACGGCAAGAAGCGCGTCGATGCGGTACTGTCGCCCTATGACGGCCTGTCGATCGGCATCATCTCCTCGCTGAAGAGCGTCGGCTACGGCAGTAAGGACCAGCCGATGCCGTACATCAGCGGGCAGGATGCCGAAGTCCCCTCGATCAAGGCGATGCTGCGCGGCGAGCAATACTCGACCATCTTCAAGGACACCCGCGACCTCGCCAAGGTGACCGCCGACATGGTCGACGCCGTGCTGAGCAAGAAGGAGGTCGCCGTCAACGACACCAAGACCTACAACAACGGGGTCAAGGTGGTTCCGTCCTATCTCCTCAAGCCGGTCGTGGTGGATAAGACCAATTGGGAGAAAGTCCTGATTGACAGCGGCTATTACAAGCGCTCGCAATTCGACTAGAGCGTTTTCGAGCGAAGTGGGTACCGGTTCGCGTGAGGAAAGCGCATCAAACTAGAATCTGGAGCCCCGTTCCGATCTAATCGGAACGGAATAGGCTCCAGGGGGGATCGCCGGGCAAGCGGCGGCGAGCCGGGCTGGGGACGATCGACGCTGCGGGACATGATCCGATGACGGCAATGCTTGAGATGCGCGGCGTCAGCAAGAGCTTTGCCGGCGTGCAGGCGCTGCGCGACGTCAGCTTCACCGTCGAGGCCGGGCAGATCCATGCGCTGGTCGGCGAAAACGGCGCCGGCAAGTCGACCTTGATGAAGGTGCTGAGCGGGGTCTATCCGGCCGGCAGCTACGATGGGTCGATCGTGTTCGACGGCGAGGAGCGGCGCTTCCGCGACATCAACGACAGCGAGGCGCTCGGGATCATCATCATCCATCAGGAGCTGGCGCTGATCCCGCTGATGTCGATTGCCGAGAACATCTTTCTGTCGCATCCGCCGTCGCGGTTCGGCGTCATCGACCGCAACGCGGTGCATCGGCGGACCGCCGAGCTGTTGGCGCAGGTCGGCCTGCGGGAGCCGCCGGATACGCTGATCACCGACCTCGGCGTCGGCAAGCAGCAGCTCGTGGAGATCGCCAAGGCGCTGTCCAAGCGCGTGCGTCTCCTGATCCTCGACGAGCCGACCGCCAGTCTCAACGAAGCCGACAGCGCCGCCTTGCTCGAGCGTCTCCTGGCCTTCCGCGAGCAGGGCATCGCCTCGATCCTGATCTCGCACAAGCTGAACGAGGTTGCGCGGGTCGCCGACCGCATCACGGTGCTGCGCGACGGCCGCACCGTCGACAGCATCGACTGCCGGACCGAGCGGATCGAGGAGGACCGCATCATCCGCAGCATGGTCGACCGCGACCTCGCGCATCGATTCCCCGAGCGGAAGGCGGAGATCGGCGAACCCGTGATGACGGTGGAGAACTGGTCGGTGTATCACCCGCTGCATACCGAGCGGCAGGTGATCAAGAACGTCGACTTCACGCTGCGCCGCGGCGAGGTGGTCGGTATCGCCGGCCTGATGGGCGCCGGCCGCACCGAGTTCGCCATGAGCCTGTTCGGCCGCGCCTGGGGCACCAACGTCTCCGGCAAGGTCCGCCTCGATGGCCGCGAGGCCGATCTGTTCAGCGTGCCGGCCGCGATCGATGCCGGCATCGCCTATGTCACGGAAGACCGCAAGCAGCTCGGGCTGATCCTTGCCGCCGACGTCCGCAAGAACGTGACGGTGGCGAGCCTGCGCCAGGTGTCGGAGCGCGGCGTGATCGACGATGTCGCGGAACTGAAAGCCGCGAGCGACTACCGCACCCGGATGCGGATCCGCTGCTCCGACGTCTACCAGGCGACCGGCGACCTCTCGGGCGGCAACCAGCAGAAGGTCGTGCTGTCGAAATGGCTGATGACCGATCCGAGGGTGCTGCTGCTGGACGAGCCGACGCGCGGGATCGACGTCGGCGCGAAATACGAGATCTACTCCATCATCAACGAGCTGGCCGAGGCCGGCAGGGGCGTCGTGGTGATCTCCTCGGAGATGCCCGAGCTGCTCGGCATCTGCGACCGGATCTGCGTGATGAATGACGGCGCCTTCGTCGGCGAGTTCGCAAGGCACGATGCGACGCAGGAGAAGATCATGCGCGCCATCATGCGCAATGTCAGAAGGTCCGGACGCGGTGCCGACGAAAGGGCGGCACGCGCCGGAGGAGGGGCACCATGACCGACAAGACGGTATCGCTTCCCGAGGCCCCCAGGCATTCCGGCTTCATCAAGAACAATCTGCGCAACTACGGCATGCTGCTGTCGCTGCTCGCGATCATGCTGTTCTTCGAGATCGTGACCGACGGCACGCTGTTGCAGCCGCTCAACCTCACCAATCTCGTGCTGCAGAACAGCTACATCGTCATCATGGCGCTCGGCATGCTGCTGGTGATCGTCACCGGGCATATCGATCTTTCGGTCGGCTCGGTCGCGGGCTTCGTCGGCGCCGTCGCGGCGGTGCTGATGGTGCGCTACCATGTCAGCTACCCGATCGCCTTCGTCGCCTGCCTCTTGGTCGGCGCCGCGATCGGTGCGGCCCAGGGCTACTGGGTGGCCTATTTCGGCATTCCGTCCTTCATCGTGACGCTGGCAGGCATGCTGGTGTTCAAGGGCCTCGCGCTTGCGGTGCTGCAGGGCCAGTCGGTCGGGCCATTTCCGCCGACCTTCCAGAAGCTGTCGTCGGGCTTCATCCCCGAGCTGTTCCCGAGCGCCGGCACGCTCTATCCGACGTCGCTCGCGATCGGCATCGTCCTGGCGTTTGTCCTGGTGCTGGCGACCGCCAGGAGCCGGGCGCGCGAGCAGGCGCACGGCATCGCCGTCGAGCCCTATGCGTTCTTTATCGTGAAGAGCATCGCGCTGGCGGCTGCGGTGCTCTACTTCACCTACCTGATCGCCTCGCATCGCGGCCTGCCCAATGTGCTCGTCATCATGACCGTCCTGATCGCGCTCTATGGCTTCGTCACGCGGCGGACGGTAATCGGGCGGCAGATCTACGCGGTGGGCGGCAATGCCAAGGCGGCGAAACTGTCGGGCGTCAAGACCGAACGGCTCACCTTCTTCACCTTCGTCAACATGGGCGTGCTGGCCGCGCTTGCCGGGCTGGTGTTCGCAGCCCGGCTCAATACCGCGACGCCGAAGGCGGGTCTCGGCTTCGAGCTCGATGTGATCGCCGCCTGCTTCATCGGCGGTGCGTCGGCCTATGGCGGTGTCGGCCGGGTCGGCGGCGCGGTGGTCGGTGCCATGATCATGGGCGTGATGAACAACGGCATGTCGATCCTCGGTATCGGCATCGATTATCAGCAGGTGATCAAGGGCCTCGTGCTGCTCGGCGCCGTCTGCATCGATGTCTACAACCAGCGCCGCTGACCGCCACGCAGTCACAATTCCACGGTAGGATGCCGGCGCTACGCAGGAGAATGCAGCGTGAAACTGTCCCATGCCGACGCGCTTGATATCGGAGCCATCCTTGCCGAAGTCGGCCGCAGCGAGATCATGCCGCGGTTCCGCCGCGTGCGGGAGATCGAGGTCCGCACCAAGACATCGGCATTCGACGTCGTCACCGAAGCCGATGAGCTTGCCGAGCAGGCGATATCGGCGGCGCTGCTGCGGGCGTTTCCGAATGCGGTTGTGATCGGCGAGGAGGGCACCGCGCGTGATCCGGCCACGCTCGATCAGGTCGGAACCGCGGAGCTTGCCTTCATCATCGATCCGATCGACGGCACGCGGAACTTCACCTCGAGCCTGCCGCTGTTCGGCACCATGGTGGCGGCCACCATGCGCGGCGAGATCGTGTTCGGTGCGATCCATGATCCGGTCAGCAACGACACCGCATTCGCGCTGCGCGGCGAGGGCGCGTGGCTCGCGGTGCCGGACGGCCGGCAGCATGACCTGAAAGTGGCTCCCGCCGTGCCGGTCAAGCAGATGGATGCGATCGTCGGCGTCAACTTCCTGCCCGAGCCGCTGCGCACGATTGTCGCCGGCAATCTTTCCAGGCTCGGCGGCAGCGCCTGGCTCAGATGCGCCGCGCATGAGTATCGCATGGCGGCCTCCGGACATTGCCACCTGCTGTTCTACAACAAGCTGATGCCGTGGGATCATGCCGCGGGCTGGCTGCTGCATCGCGAGGCCGGCGGCTACAGCGCGCATTTCGACGGATCACCCTACCGGCCGGTCAATCTGACCGGCGGCTTGCTGTGCGCACCCGACGAGGCGAGCTGGCACGCGGCGCGAGAGGCGATCCTGATGCCGGCTGGATAGCAGCGGACGCCGGTTCGTCGCGTTGCGGCGGTTATGAGCCACATTGGTTTTCGGATTCAACTGTCAAACAGCTTGTTCGGTGTCGTCCGTGCGAAAGCAGGGACCCATACGCCGCGGCAGGTGTTGTGGGACTCGTTGTCCCAACATCGTTCAACAATCAGCATTTGTGGTTATGGGTCCCTGCTTTCGTGTTTGGTCCCTGCTGATTGGTTTGATGGAATCGGTGTAGAACGAGGCGTGGCCTTTGTCAGGGAGCACCTCGGGTCATGGAACTGAGCCTGCACGCGAACGCCACGACGACGCCGAAGACGCGCGCCTATATCCAGCGCAGCCGGAAGTCGGTCGCCGAATTGGCGACGGAACTGGGGGTCAGCGAGACCACGATCTATCGTTGGCGCGACCGCACGACGGTCGAAGATCGCTCGCACCGGCCGAAGAACCTGGTGACCAGCCTGTCGGCTGTCGAAGAAAGGGCGGTTTGCGAGCTGCGGACGTCGCTGCAGTTGCCGCTGGATGACATCGTCGAGGTGATGCAGCGATGCATCAATGCCAAGCTGTCTCGCAGCGCCATTCACCGCTGCCTGCAGCGCAATGGCATCAGCCGGCTCGCCAAGCCTGACAAACCCAAGGTCGGCATCTTCGAGACCGCCAGCATCGGCTTCATCCATATCGACGTGAAGTATCTGCCGTCCCTGCAGCGCCGCACCAGCTATGCCTTCGTCGCCATCGACCGCGCCACCCGCTACGTCTTTGTCGAGATCCATTCCAGGCGGGACGGGGCCACCGCGACCGGCTTCCTCGAGCGCTTCCTGGCCGACTTCCCGCACCAGGTTCACACCATCCTGACCGACAATGGCGCGGAGTTCACCGACCGCTTCGCCGTCGACAAGAAGAACAAGCCGCCCGGGAAGCCTTCCGGCGACCACCCCTTTGATCGGCTCTGCAAGCAGCGCGGCATCCAGCATCGCCTGACCAAGCCTTACCACCCGCAGACCAACGGCCTCGTCGAACGCTTCAACCGGCGTATCGCCGAAGCCATTGGCCGCGAACAAAAGCGCGGCAGCGCCCGGCGGACCTTCATCGACCATGCCGATCGCGACGCCTTCATCGCCAGGTTCGTCCACGACTACAACCGGACTCGCCTCAAATGCCTCGGCTACCAGGCCCCGATCCAGGCCGTTGCTAAACTCACGGGACTGAACACTTTCGCAGGGACGACA